>JAGAVA010000046.1 GCA_017620505.1 Clostridia bacterium | reverse complement strand
CAAAAGGGTGTACTGTTTGGACTGCTTGCCTTTGGTCTGCTGCTGCACTTTTTGAAGGTGTACATACCGCCTTACTCCGTAGACGAGGCGAGAATGCTGCGTGACAGCTGGTTTGTCAATATTTGCGGCGCCAATATTGCCCTGTTTCCCTTCCTGTTCTGGAGCAAAAACACCAAGGTGAAGGACTATATGTTCTATGTTGGTGTGCTGAGCGGCCTGGTGTCGCTGTTCTATCCCCAGGAGCCGATGGCAAAGACCGATCAGATGGCCGAGCAGCTGGATATTCTCCGGTTCTACTATCACCACTGGATGGTGATGGCTGTGCCGATGCTGATGGTGCTGCTGGGACATCACCGGGTGTCCTACAAGCGGATCTTCAGCGCGCCCACCGGTCTGCTGCTTCTGATGCTTTTTATTATGCTCAACCAGATCTTCCAGTCGGAGCTGGGCTATATCCCACTGCGCAGTAACGATTTCTTTGATATCAACTACAAGAACACCTCCTATATTTGGGGTCCCGGCGAGAATGATGCCATCGGCAATTTCCTTGCTATCTTCACGCCGGATTTCTTCAAGACAGTACCCATTGGCGAGTTCGCCGGTCAGGCCAAATACTGGCCCTGGTTCTGGATGATCGTACCGGTCTATGTGCTGGTCACGCCCCTTTCCATCCTGGTGGGTATGGTGTTCGACCGCAAGTCCGTTGGCAAGGATGTCAAGGCTCTGCGGCAGCGCTTTTCCAGGAAGAAGACAAACGCGTAATAGCCGGCGACTTGGTCAGTCCCGGAAAAGAAAAGGAGAAAAGGTATGACAAAGAAGAATTTAGCAAAGACAATGCTTTGCCTGATGCTGGCGGTTATGGTCGTATTTACCTCCGGCTGTGAGTTGTTTAACCGGCAATCCGGTCCTCAGAAGGCGCTGGCCAACTTTGAAAAGGCATGCAACGAAGGTGACATTGATGGCATCATCGAGATCTTCACCCCCCATCAGCAGGCACAGCTGGAGATGGCTCTGGAGGGCATGAAGATGATGGCGGATATGTTCGGCAGTATGGCGGATATGGACGGCCTGGGCGATATGTTCTCCAAAGAAATGCTCTCCGGTATGCTGGGCATTGCTATGGACGGCAACTACATTTCCATTGAGGTGCTGGAGGAATCCTACAGCGACAATGAAACGAAAGCGGATGTGACCATTCAGCTGACCAGCGGTCAGGAAACGGTTACTGACACCATCAAAATGGTGGAGATCTCCGATCAGTGGTATCTGGACGAGAGTATGACCGGCGATATAGCCGGTGACCTGTTTGGCGACCTTGGTTTTGGTTTCTAATAAAATGCGAGCCTGATGGCTCGCATTTTTTGATCATGGGACGGTTGCAAGGCGGTACTTTTTGGAGTATACTATAGAAAACAAAAGGAGGGGTCAGCGTGAAACGATTGATAGCTGTGGCGGTTTGCCTTGTGCTGCTGTGCGGCTGTGCCGAGGCGGCGGTGCCGCAAAGCGGAAACTACTATGCTGAAGGGGACTATGAGCCGTATATGCGTCCTTATGTGTATATCGGTATGGAGGACGGCAGCTTTGTCACCGGTGCTGGCTCGGTGATCTCCTATGCGGAGGTGGGTACCTTTACCGTCGACGGCGACGAGCTGACAGCCAATACCCTCAGCTGCCGGTTCGTATTTGAGATCGAGGATGAAACCACCATCATTTTGGAGGAATTTTCAAGCAACACGCCTTATGCAATGCAGGAGGGAATGACCTTTGTTCTAAGCCGGGAGCTGCAGTAGGAGGCAGAAAGATGTATATTACGGAAAAGCTATCTACACCGGTGGCAGGTGAGTATGATGTGGCGGTCTGCGGCGGTGGCTTTGCGGGTATCTCAGCTGCCCTGGCGGCGGCACGTCAGGGGAAAAAGACGGTACTGTTTGAAAAGCTTTATATGCTGGGCGGCCTGGGTACGGCAGGTCTTGTGACCATTTATTTGCCGCTGTGTGACGGCAGGGGACACCAGGTGTCTTACGGAATCGCCGAGGAGCTGTTCCGGCTTTCTGTCCGCTACGGCGCGGAAGCGATGTATCCGGCCAACTGGCTGGAGGGCGGCAGCCGCACAGAAACCGATCCCCGGTTTGAGGTGCAGTATAATGCCCAGCTGTTTGCCATTTTGGCAGAGCAGCTGTTGCTGGAAGCAGGTGTGGAGATCCTATATGGCACCTACGCCGTGGGTGTAAATATGGAAGACGGGAAGATCCGCCACCTGATCACGGAAAATAAATCCGGCAGACAGGCATACCGGGTTGACTCTGTGGTGGATGCCACCGGCGACTGTGATATTGCAACGCTTTCCGGCGCACCGACGGAAAAATTCCGGCAGGGAAATATCCTGGCCGCCTGGTATTATTCTGCGGGCAAGGAGGGCTATCGGCTGAATCAGCTGGGATTTTGCGATATTCCCGACGAGGAAAAGGTGAAAAAGGATCAGGTGCCCCAGCTGGTCAACCGCCGATTTGACGGCTGGGACGGCAAGGAGCTGTCAGAGATGATGTGCCTTTCCCACCGGTCTACCT
>JAGAVA010000045.1 GCA_017620505.1 Clostridia bacterium | reverse complement strand
CGGATGGGTGTATCCACCGGCTGATTGCCGGCGTTGTCAGGGATGCGGGCATCCATCACATTGATGGCCACCCGTTCGGGGGTGATATCGGCTCTGCCGGAGGCCTGCCCCAGACAAACTACGGCATCGGGCTGCAGGTCATCCACCAGTTTGGTGACGGCATCAATGGCCTCGCCAAACACCACCGGGATGACCCGTTTTTCAAGGGTCACGCCGCACAGCCGGTCGGGCAGCAGCGACAGGGCCGCCATGGTGGCATTGGTGGTTTCCTGCTGAAAAGGCTCAAAGGCCGTGATAAGAATGGTCATAAGTGTTCTCCTTTCAAAATAGGGTCAGCAATCGCCGCTATCGCCGGTCAAAAAGGCAGCCAGCCCAGAGAGCATGGAAGGATCCTTCCCTTTCAGTATGGCACGGGCAACATCATCCAGAATATCTTCGTCCAAAAACGGTGCCAACGGCAAAATCGCTTCCAGATCGCCCTTCTTCAGCAGCTGCTCTGCAAGTTCACAGAGAACGTTATCGTTTAAAAACGGCAGCAAAGAATTGATATCCTTCAAACCGCCCTTTTGAAACTGTGCTAACACGAAATCGCCCAGTTCGTCTTCATTCATGAAGGGCGCCAGTTTGGTCAGGCCAGCTACCCCCTCTTTGGGTACGATCAGTGATGCCAGCTCGCCTATGTCATCTTCAGCCATAAAGGGCGCCAGACTCATGGCACCATCCAAACTGCCGGTGCGTTCATAAAGCGTAATCACTGCTTCGCCCAGAAATTCCTCACTAAGGAAGGGGGCCAGCGCTGTCAGAGCAGCAAAATCGGATGCGGATACACCCGCTGCCTTGTCAGCCTGTTCTCCGGTAAGCAATGGCGCCACCTGCTGCAGCTCCTCCGGCTGCAGTTCGGGGGTCTTGTCCTCGGCGATCTCCCGTGTGATTTCTGCGGCCCGGCGGTTGCCCAGCAGCTCGTCGATAGAAATATCCAGTACCCGGGAAAGCTCGCTGAGATTGGCAATGTCCGGACAGGTCTGTCCCCGCTCCCAGTTGCTCACCGCCTGAAAGCTGACCCCCAGTGCATCTGCCAGCGTCATCTGGGTGTAGCCCTTGGCTTTGCGGGCTTTCATAATGTTTGCGCCGATGCGCTGCTGATCAAACATAAGGCCTTGCGCCTCCTGTGTGGGTTTGTTGTTGAAAAACATTCGTGCTTGCTCCTTTCGGTTTGGTTTGGCACCATTTTGCACTCCGGATGACCGAAAAAACAGCAAGCAGCAGTTGAAATGAGAAAATTCAACTTCTGCTTGAATGGTAGCATACTTTTGCTTCCCCTGCAACGGAAAATCTGGTATGATGAAGAAAACAGTGTCATTCTGAGGCGTAGGCCGAAGAATCTCCTTCCTCAATGGGAGATCCTTCGCGTTGCTCAGGATGACAGAACGGAGGGTTCTCCATGAAAAAAGAGCTGCGCACCTATTCCTTTGACGGCATCGAAAAGCTGAACTGCCAGATTTGGCTGCCCGAAGGGCTGGAAGGCCCGTTGCCCGCCATTCTGTTCCTCCACGGTTCGGGAGAGCGTGGGACGGACGAAAGCATTCTGGCCTTTCAGGCACTGCCCAAATATCTGACTGCCGGGCAGGAAATTCCTGCCGTGGTGATCTGTCCCCAGTGCCCTGAGGACATGAAATGGAAGGAGATCCTGCCCCAGCTGGGCTTTGTGCTGGAGGATGTGCTGCAAAGCTATCCCATTGACCGGGCAAGGGTGGCCATCACCGGCATTTCCATGGGCGGCTTCGGCACCTGGTATGCCGCCTGCACCTGGCCGGAGAAGTTCTGCCGTGCCGCGCCTATCTGCGGTGCGGGCGATCCCGTGCTGGCACCCATGGTCAGGCACCTGCCCTGGCGCATTTTTCACGGCGATGCCGACCCTGCGGTGGAGCCGGAATACTCCAAAAAGGTCTTTACCGCCCTGCAGGCTCTGGATGCCGATGTGGAGCTGACCATGTTCCCCGGCGTGACCCACAACTGCTGGGACAAGTCCTATCTGGAAACCGACCTGATCCACTGGCTGGTGACCGGTAAATAGTGGGAAACCCGTTGCAATTTGTTGAGATTCTGTTATAATAGCCGCAAATCGCGCAAAACAAGGAGGCAAATCCTATGGAAAAATCTCTCAGACACCAGATCGGACAGATGATCATCGCCGGCTTCCCCTCTCTGGAGGTGGACGACCAGGCATGCCGTCTGGTGGAAGAGTATCAGGTGGGCAACTTTATCCTGTTTGCCCGTAATATGAAAACCGCTCGGCAGACCGCCGCACTGTGCGACGGCCTTTCCCGGATGACCTTTGAAAAGCTGGGGGTAGCCCCCTTCATTTCTGCCGACCAGGAGGGCGGCATGGTGTCCCGCATCACCGAGGGCGCGGCGCTGTTTTCGGGCGCTATGGCTCTGTCTGCCGGCGCCGATCTGCAGCAGGCCCGTCAGGTGGGCAAAAATTGCGGTGAGATGCTGCGCGCCATGGGCATCAACGTGAATTTCGCTCCCGTGCTGGACGTGAACATCGAGCCCATGAACCCCATCATCGGCAACCGCTCCTACGGCGACGATCCCCAGCGGGTAGCCGACGTGGGCTGCGCCGTCATGGAGGGCATGGTGGAAGGGGGCGTTATCGCTACCCTCAAGCACTATCCCGGACATGGCAACGTGAACACCGACTCCCATCTGGATCTGCCGGTGAATCATACCGATCCGGCTGTGCTGGAAAAGACCGAGTTTCTGCCCTTCCAGCAGGCATTCCGCCGGGGCGCACCCGCCCTTATGAGCTGCCACATCGTCTTCCCCAAGATCGACCCTGAGCTGCCCGCCACCCTGTCCCCCGCCATCATCGGCGACCTGCTGCGGAAAAAGCAGGGCTTTGACGGTCTGGTGTTTACCGACTGTATGGAGATGGACGCCATCCAGAAGGGCTGGGGCATGGCACGGGGCGCGGTGCTGGCCGTGGCCGCCGGTTGTGACGTGCTGTGTATTTCCCACCATCTGGAGCAGGTGCAGAGCGCCGTGGAGGCCATCGAGCAGGCCGTTGCCGACGGCATCATCCCCCGCAGCCGGATTCAGGAGTCCTATGACCGCATTATGGCCGCCAAGAAAAAGATGGGGCTGCTGGAAATGCAGCAGGTGTCTCTGGAACAGGCCGAGGCCGTTATCCACGATGAAGAAAAAATTGCCCTGCACAAGCAGGTTGCCCGCAACAGCGTGACGCTGCTGTGCGACAAGGGCGGTCTGTCTGCCCTGCAGCAGGCCAAAAAGCCTATGATCCTGGCACCCGTTTTCCAGTCCTCCACCGGCGTGGAGGATAAGGAATACGACGGTCGTTCCTTTGCCCGTTCGGCGGGTGCGGCTCTGGGTTGGGATTTCGTGGAGTACCCCATGACGCCCACAGAAGAAGAGCGTGCCGCCGTACTGGCTGCCGTTTCTCAGGCTGATGCGCTGGTGCTGGGCCTGTATAACTGCCGCTTCCGGGAGAGCCAGCGTGCGCTGGTGGAGCAGGTCTTTGGCAAGGGCATCCCTGTGGTGGCGGCTCTGCTGGGCGGTCCCTACGATATTCCCTACGCCGCCAAGGCCGATGCAGCCGTCTGCTGCTATGAGTATACGCCGCTGGCAGTGTCCGCACTGGTGGAGGCGCTGAGAACCGGCGAATTCTACGGAAAACTGCCCATCAAGCTGTAAAAGCACAAAGCCGCACCCAACCGGTGCGGCTTTTTCTTGCCTTTCGGCGGAAAGCGCGGTATACTTGCCCCAAAGGAGGCGGTTTTTTATGATGCAAAAGCAGATCGACAGCCTGTTTTCCCTGTGGCAGCAGGGCGTTTGCCCCGGCGGCCAGATTTTGGTGCGCCAAAAGGGACAGCTGATTTATGACCGCACATTTGGTTATGCCGATGTGGAAAAACGGATCCCCATGACCCATGACCACGTCTTTCATGTGGCCTCTGTTTCCAAACAGTTTACCGCCATGGCAATTTTGCTGCTGTGGGAAGAGGGGAAGCTGTCACTGGAGGCCGATATTCGGGAATATATCCCCGATTTGGTGGCTTTTTCAGAACCGATGCCCCTGTGGACACTGCTCCATCAGGTCAGCGGCCTGCGGGATATGCTGGAACTGCTGGACGACAGCGGCGTGCGCAACGTAGATACTATCACGCAGGAGGATATCCGCAACATTCTGGCTCATCAGAAGGGCCTCAACTTCCCGCCC
Organism: Clostridia bacterium; assembly: GCA_017620505.1. GTDB lineage: Bacteria > Bacillota > Clostridia > Oscillospirales > Butyricicoccaceae > UBA4644. The sequence continues at coordinate 7,630 of JAGAVA010000045.1, read as the reverse complement.
ATGAGCCGCCACGCCTACTGCAACTCCAACTATACCCTGCTGGCGGAAATCGTGGAGCGGGCGTCGGGAAAGGATTTCAATGAATTCCTGAAAGAGCGCATCTTTGATCCCTTGGGTATGGACTCCACCGTGGTACGGGAGAATTACTGGCAGTTCATTCCCATGCGGGGCGTGTCCTATTGGGACAACGGCACCGAATATTTCCACTGTGTCCTCAACTATGGCAATTACGGCACCACCTCTCTGCAGACCACCGCCCGGGATCTGATGAAGTGGATGGAAAACTACCGGAACCCCACCGTCTGCAAGCCCGAAACGCTGGAGCGTATGCTGTGGGTGCCCACCCTGGAAAGCGGCGAGCCCACCAACTATGCCTGCGGTCTGCGGGTAGATACCTGGGAAGGCCACCGCTATCTGAAGCATGCCGGTGAGGATGCCGGTTTCCGTGCCTATGTACTGCGTCTGCTGGACGAAGATGTGGACATCGTCATCGTGGGCAACAGCGCCAATATTTACGACGAGGCCACCGCCTTCAATATCGCCCGCATCGTACTGGGTATGCCGGTGGACATCAAGCCTGCCCCTGCACCATCTGTGGCAGAGTTTGACGAAAGCACTGCCCCGGGCTTCTATTATTCCAGACTGCCCGACGGCTTCAACACCCTCGTCACGCAAAAGGGCGACGTTTTGTACGCCACTGAGGAGGGGCTGGAAGCACCTCTGACCCGGCTGGAAGGCGACCTGTACCGGCAGGGGCACCTGCGCCAGTGGTATCGCTTGGGTGAAAACGCGCCCTTGTTCTCCAACGACGAGATGGAACTCCGGCTGGAAAAGGCCTATGAAGGCCCGTTGACGGCAGAACAGCTTGCCGGAAAGACCGGCCGCTACGAAAGCCGGGAGGTGGAAACTGCCTATGAGGTGCGGCAGAAGGATGACCGCCTGTGGCTGTGGCACTTCCGCCGGGGGCTCAAGCCCCTGTATCCGGTGGAGGGCGATTTGTTCGTCACCACCTATTCCCGCACCTGCTTCGTCCGCTTCGTGAGAGATGCGCAGGGAGAAGTCGCCGGCCTGACCCTTTCGGGCAACCGTGTGCAGGAACTGCCCTTTGCAAAAATCTAAAAAGCAAGGCCTCCGAGGGAATCTCGGAGGCCTTTCAGCTTGTCAAAAAAGTCAGATTTGTGCTACCAAAGGACACGGGCCGCTGAGGGCAGCGGCCCCTACAGGATGGTTTTTGGCCGTAATCTATTTGATTATGGTCAAAAACACCCCGATCCGCCGACTTTTTTCGCAGAAAAAGCGGCGAAACCGTGCCGAAGCACGGAGCCAAACTGTCGAAAAGAACCCAGCGCAGCGGTTCTTTGACAGTCTCCAAGGCCTCCGAGGGAATCTCGGAGGCCTTTTTCTGTCTGTTTACACCGTTCTGGTGCCTTCTTTGATCTCGCTGATGTCGTAGGGTGTGGTCTGATACACACAATAGTTCAGCCAGTTGGCATACAGCAGGTGAGCGCAGGAGCGCCAGCGGACGATGGGGGGCTGGGCAGGGTCATTTTCCGGGAAATAATTCTCGGGCAGCTGGATGTCCACCCCGGCAGCCACGTCCCGGAGATATTCCTTCTTCAGGGTGTCGGGGTCGTACTCAGCGTGCCCCATCAAAAAGACCTGCTTGCTTTCGGGACTCTTGACGGCATAAACGCCGGCCTCGGGGGAGGCGGAAAGCACCTTCAGACCCTCTGTGGCTTCAATATCCTCCCGGGCTACCGTGGTGTTGCGGGAGTGGGGTACCCAGAATTTGTCGTCAAAGCCCCGGAACAGGATGAAGTTGGGATCCTCCACCGTGTGCTTGAACACGCCGAACAGCTTTTTGTCCAGCAGTTTCTTCTGAATACCGTAGTGATAGTACAGACCAGCCTGTGCGCCCCAGCAGATGTGCAGGGTGGAATGGGCGTGGGTCTTGCTCCACTCCATGATCTCGCACAGCTCGGGCCAATAGTCCACCTCTTCAAAGTCCATCAGCTCCACCGGCGCACCGGTGATGATCACACCGTCGAATGTGCGGTGCTTCACCTGATCAAAGGTCTTGTAAAAGGCCAGCATATGCTCCTTGGAGGTGTTTTTGGACACGTGTCCGGAGGGGGCGATCAGCTCCAGCTCGATCTGCAGGGGGGTGTTGCCCAGCACCCGGGCCAGTTGGGTCTCGGTGTCGATTTTGGTGGGCATCAGATTGACCAGCGCGATCTGCAGAGGACGGATGTCCTGGGTCATGGCCCGGGTCTCGGTCATGACGAAAATATTCTCGGAACGCAGTGTGTCGGTTGCCGGCAGTGCGTTGGGAATTTTAATGGGCATTAGTTCATAGCCTCCAGTGCCTGTTTGATGTCGGCGATCAGATCGTCCTTGTGCTCCAGACCGCAGGAAATACGCACCAGACCAACGGGCACACCGGCGGCCTTCAGCTGTTCCTCGCTCATCTGGCGGTGGGTGGAAGTGGCGGGGTTCAGACAGCAGGTGCGGGCATCGGCCACGTGGGTCTCGATGGCGGCCAGCTTGAGGGCCTTCATAAAGGCTTCCACGGCAGGTCTGCCGCCCTTCAGCTCAAAGCTGACAACGCCGCAGGAGCCGCCCGGCAGATACTTCTGTGCCACGGCATGATAGGGGTCGCTTTCCAGACCGCAGTAGTGGACACACTCCACCTGAGGCTGTTTTTCCAGGAATTCCGCCACGGCCTGACCGTTTTCACAGTGACGGGCCATGCGCACGTGCAGGCTCTCCAGACCCAAATTCAGATAGAATGCGCTCTGGGGAGAGGCGGTGGAGCCAAAGTCGCGCATCAGCTGGGCGGTGCACTTGGTGATGAAAGCGCCTTCCTTGCCGAACTTTTCGGCGTAGGTGATGCCGTGATAGCTGTCATCGGGGGTGCACAGGCCGGGGAATTTTTCGGCGTGAGCCATCCAGTCAAAATTGCCGCTGTCCACAATGGCGCCGCCCACCTGCACGCCGTGACCGTCCATATACTTGGTGGTGGAGTGGGTGACAATGTCTGCGCCCCACTTGATGGGCTGGCAGTTGACGGGGGTGGCAAAGGTGTTGTCGATGATCAGAGGCACACCATGGTCGTGGGCGGCCTTGGCCCACTTTTCAATGTCCAGTACGGTGAGGGCGGGGTTGGCGATGGTCTCGCCGAATACCACCTTGGTGTTGGGGCGGAAGGCGGCGTTCAGCTCCTCGGCAGAGCAGTCGGGAGGCAGGAAGGTGACTTCCACGCCCATTTTGCGCATGGTCACGTCCATCAGATTAAAGGTGCCGCCGTAAATGGTGGAGGAAGAAACGATGTGGTCACCGCAGTTGGCCAGATTGAACAGGGCAAAGAAGTTGGCCGCCTGACCGGAGGAAGTGAGCATACCGGCGGTACCGCCCTCCAGCTGGGTGATCTTGGCGGCAACATAGTCGCAGGTGGGATTCTGCAGGCGGGAATAGAAGTAGCCGTTGGCCTCCAGATCGAACAGCTTGCCCATATCCTCCGAAGTGGCGTACTTGAAGGTGGTGGACTGAACGATGGGGATCTGTCGGGGCTCGCCGTTGCCGGGGGTGTAGCCACCCTGCACGCAGATGGTTTCCTGACGGTAATTCTTCATAAAAACGCGCTTCCTTTCGCATTTGGATCACGGAGCTTGCGCCCCGGTAATATTTGGGCTGTAATTATTTTATTATAAAGTGCTAAAGTGTAACTGTCAACCGTGCAGAGGACACATTTTGCCCTTCTGTGCATAGGATGTTGTGCGGCCCTGTGCCGTACAATATCGAAGGAGGCTTCTTCCCATGCCCAGTTTTACCAACCAGGCGACTTTGTCCTATAATAATATCACCACCAGCTCCAACGTGGTCACCGGTCAGCTGCTGGAGGTGCTGTCTGCCACCAAAACCGCGCTGACCGATACCTATTCCGCCCAGGATGTGGTAACCTATGTGGTCAGCATCCTCAACGCGGGCACCACCGCCCTCAACGGTCTGACGGTCACCGACGATCTGGGCGCCTATTCTTTCGGCGGGCAGACGCTGTACCCGCTGGATTATATTCCCGGCTCGGTGCGGCTGTTCATCAATGGCGTGCTGCAGCCTGCCCCTTCTGCCACGCCCGAACCTCCTCTGGTGATCTCGGGCATCAACATCCCCGCCGGCAGCAACGCCGTTCTGGTCTATGAGGCGCGGGTCAACCAGTTTGCGCCCCTTGCCGAGGGCAGCGTCATCAACAACACTGCTACCGTCTCCGGCTGCGGTCTGAGCGCTCCTGTTTCTGCCGAAGAGACCATCTCCTCGGCCTCTCGGCCTCAGCTGACCATCAGCAAGAGCCTGTGCCCTGCCACCATTGCCGAAAACGGGCAGCTGACTTATACCTTCGTCATTCAGAACAGCGGCAGCCAGCCTGCCACGGCAGAAGATTCCATCATCGTCCGTGACCTGTTTGACCCCATTCTGGAGGGGCTGACCGTCACGCTGGACGGCGACCCGCTGGCGGAAGGGGTGGGCTATACCTACGATCAGGCCACAGGCGAGTTTGCCACCATTGCCGGACAGATCACCGTTCCGGCTGCTGATTATGTGCAGGATCCTGCCACCGGTTTGTGGGTCATCCAGCCGGGTGTGGCGGTGCTCACCGTCACCGGTACCGTCTAAAACCGTTATAATCGCATAAAAAGCTCCTCCGGCGGGTAGAATTTCTAAAAAGTTCTGTCTGCCGGAGGGATATTTTTATGGAGCGATTTACCGGATGGCTGCTGCCCGCCGTGGAGCAGATCAACAGCTATCTGTCCGATTATGTGTTGTTCTTTTTGCTGGCGGGGGTAGGGATTTACTTCACCCTGCGCACCCGGTTTGTGCAGGTGCGGTGTCTTGGGGAAGGCATGAAGCTGGTGTTCGGCGGCCTGTCCTTCCGAAAAAAGACCGGAGGCGGGGGCATGAGCTCTTTTCAGGCGCTGACTGCCGCCGTGGCGGCCCAGGTGGGCACGGGAAATGTGGTAGGTGCCGCCGGGGCGCTGCTGTTGGGCGGGCCGGGAGCCATCTTCTGGATGTGGGTCATCGCCTTTTTCGGCATGGCAACCATCTATGCCGAGGCGGTGATGGCGCAAAAGACCCGGATCCGGGACAAGGACGGACAGATTCTGGGCGGGCCGGTCTATTACATCCGGGCGGCCTTTGACGGGGGCTTTGGCCGGTTTTTGTCGGGCTTTTTTGCCCTGGCGATTTTGCTGGCATTGGGCTTTTTCGGCAGTATGGTTCAGTCCAATTCCATCGGCGAGGCCTTTGCCAACGCCTTTGGCATCCCCTCCTGGCTGGTGGGTGTTGCATTGGTGGTGCTGGCCGGGTTTGTTTTTCTGGGCGGCACCCAGCGGCTGGCCTCGGTCACCGAAAAGCTGGTGCCTGCCATGGCGGTGCTCTATCTGCTGGGCGGCTTTGCGGTGCTGGCGGCACGGTGGCGGTTTCTGCCAGAAGCCTTCGGCATGATCTTCCGCTACGCCTTCCAGCCCAACGCCATTCTGGGCGGCAGTGCGGGAGCCGCAATCAAGGCAGCCGTCAGCCAGGGGGTCAAGCGGGGCTTGTTTGCCAACGAAGCAGGTATGGGTTCCACGCCCCACGCTCACGCGTTGGCGCAGGTCAAACATCCTCATCAGCAGGGCTGTGTTGCCATGGTGGGCGTTTTTATCGGCACTTTCTGCATCGTTACGGTCACCGCCCTGGTGATGATCGTCACCCTGTACGCCGGACAAGGAGTGCTGAGCACACCGGGTGCAGGCCTGCGGGCAGAAGTTTATGGGCTGTCCTCCTCCAATCTGGCCCAGGCGGCCTTCAGCACGGTTTTCGGACAAGGGCTGGGGACTGCATTTATTGCCATCGCCCTGTTTTTCTTTGCCTTTTCCACCATTCTCAGCTGGAATCTGTTCGGAAAACTCAATGCCCGGTATCTGTTCGGGCAAAAGGGAGAATTGCCCTACACCCTTGTGTCACTGGTATTTCTCTTTGCCGGGACGGTGACCGAGCCTTCGCTGGTGTGGGGACTGGCTGACCTCTTCAATCAGCTGATGGTGCTGCCCAATGTCATCGGCCTTCTGGGCTGCAGCAGGCTGCTGCAGGAGAAAAAATAACAAAAAAGTCGGCTCTTTGGCCGACTTTTTCTCGTTTATACGCTGTATTTTGCCTGAACTCGTTCCAGCCAGTGGGATTTGTTGTAATACCACAGGAAGCAGGCCGTACTCACCGCCCAGGTCATGGGATAGGCGGCGTACACCAGACTGATGTTGTGGAACAGATTGGTGACAATGGTGATGTAGGTGACGCGCAGCACGCACCAGGCGCCCAGCATGATATACATGGGAACCTTGGAATAACCGGCACCTCTGCAGACGGCGGCAATGCCGTGACTGCAGGCCAGCAGCAGGTAGAAGGGAGTGCAGATGCGGGCGCGAAGCACACCCGACGCGATGGCATCGGCAGATTTGCCGAACAGGCCGATAAACTGGGGTGCGAAAATAAAGAACACCACACCGATGACAGCGGCGCAGGTGCAGGAGAAGATCACCGAGAACTTGGCGCCCTGCTTTACCCGTTCAAACTTCCGGGCACCGATGTTCTGGCTGATGAAGGTGGTGCAGGCCGAGCCGAAGGCGTTCACCGGGATGAAGGCGAAGCCCTCCAGTTTGACGAAGGCACCGTTGCCCGCCATAGCAGCCGAGCCGAAGACGTTGACGCTGGACTGCACCATCACATTTGCAAAGGCGATGACCGAGTTCTGCACGCCCGAGGGCAGACCGATGCGCAGCATCTCCTTCAGCAGCGGCTTGTCCAGACACAGACCTTTGATGCTCACACGCCAGGCGCCCTGGGCTCGGGACAGTCGGAAAAAGGCCAGCCCGGCAGACAGCCCCTGGGCGATGACGGTAGCCAGCGCCGCGCCGCGGACACCCATATTCATGGGACCCACGAAGAGAATGTCCAGCACCACATTGGTGATGGAAGAAATGATCAGATAATACAGGGGGCGCTTGCTGTCGCCGATGGCCTGGAAGATGCCCACGGCGCTGTTATACAGCACCACGAACAAAATGCCCAGGAAATAAATGCCCAGATAGGCCACGGCATCCTCCATGACCTCGGGAGGCGTGCCCATCCAGCCCAGCATCACCGGCGAGCCAAAATAGCCCAGCAGGGTGAGGAACAGGCCGGATAAAACGGTGCCCAGCACGGCGGTGCCTACCGCGCGCTTGACCTGGTATTCGTCTCCCGCACCGAAGCACCGGGCGATGACCACGCCCACGCCGCCGTAAACGCCGCCGAAAAAGCCCACGATCAAAAAGATCAGTGAGCCGGTGGAGGTGACGGCCGCCAGGGCGTTTTCGCCGCACAGGTTGCCTACCACCAAAGCGTCCACCATGTTATACATCTGCTGGAATACCTGTCCCAGAAAGAGGGGCAGGGCAAAGCGGAGCAGGCCGGACTTAATGTCGCCTTCCAGCAGATTGACCGATTGTTTGGACATAGGAAAAGCTCCTTTCCAGAGGGAAAGCGGCCTGCGAAAATGCAGGCCGCAAAAACGTCTTTACTTGTTCAGCAGACCGTTCAGCAGATCGTCCATAAAGGG
>JAGAVA010000044.1 GCA_017620505.1 Clostridia bacterium | reverse complement strand
TTTCACAAAAAAATAAAAACGCCGCAATCCATTGAAATTGCAGCGTTTTTGGCACCCCTGGGCAGGCTCGAACTGCCGGCGTTCCGCTTAGGAGGCGGACCCTCTATCCATCTGAGGTACAGGGGCATATATTTAGTTTTCTCGAAAACCTACCTGCCCGGTGATAGGTCACCGGGCACTTAGGAGGCGCACGCTCTGTCCAGGTGAGCTACGGGGGCTTATGCAAAAACTATTCAATTTTCCGGCTCAACAGGAAACGAACCAACTGCCGCTTAGGAGGGGTTTATTATATCCATTTAACTAAGGAGGCGGGTACTTATTTATTATAGCGTGGATAAAGGTTGCCGTCAAGGGGGCGAAAAAGGACAGATTCTGCCTTGATTCGGCGAAAAATCCGGGTATAATAAAAGAAAAAGCATGGGGAGGACGATTTTATGGAAAAGATCGTTTTGCGATATCGGAAAAAGGGCTATACCCAGACCCAGCTGGAGGCCGCGGCACAGGCTTTTGCACAGGCCAAGGGACTCTCTGATGCCAATATGCAGATCTACAATGATTTTGAGGAGATCACCGTCTTTGGCACCGACAGCGATGGCAAGCAGGCCGAGGTGACCATGCCCTTTGCACAGCTGGAAAAGTGGGTCAAGGCGTGATCGAGCTGCAGCGTTATCAGTCCGGTGAGGCGGCGGCGCTGGCAGAGCTGTTTTATCAGACGGTGCACGCCGTATGCACGGAGGACTATACCCCTGCGCAGCTGGATGCTTGGGCCGACGGTCAGGTGAATATTGCGGCGTGGGAGAAGTCCTTTTTGGCGCATGATACGCTGGTGGCGCGGATGGACGGTGAGATCGTGGGATTTGCCGATCTGGACGTCGGATATCTGGATCGGCTGTATGTCCACAAGGAGCATCAGCGCCAGGGTGTGGCTACTGCATTGGCGCAGGCGCTGGAAGGACAGGCTGCAGCCCAGGGGCAGGTGCGAATGACCACCCATGCGTCCATTACGGCGCGACCTTTTTTTGAAAAACGAGGCTACCGAGTGATAAAGGAACAGCAGGTGGAGCGAAAAGGTGTGCTGCTGACCAATTTTGTGATGGAAAAGACGCTGGATAAAGATGCCTTAAGTGGTTGACAAATGAGATAAAAACGGTATAATAAGACCATCGTACAAGCGATGCACAGGTATCACAAGATACTGTTTCCCCTCAAGGGGGAAATGGTATCTTTTTTCGTTTTTGGAGGGTTTTTTATGAAGTATTCGGTGAAAAAACTGGTGTATTCCGCCATGTGTCTGGCGCTGTGTCTGGTGCTGCCCTTTTTGACCGGGCAGATTCCCGAGGTGGGAGCCATGCTGCTGCCCATGCATCTGCCGGTGCTGCTGTGCGGCTTTCTCTGCGGCGGTGGCTGGGGCGCTTTGGTGGGTTTTACCGCGCCGCTGCTGCGGCATCTGATCTTTTCCATGCCGCCCATGCCGGGGTGCATCAGCATGGCCTTTGAGCTGGCGGCCTATGGATTGGTGGTAGGACTGCTGTATAAGCGGTTGGGTAAGAGCGTGAAGAGCCTGTATATCAGTCTTTTGAGTGCGATGGTGCTGGGACGACTGGTGTGGGGCGCAGCGCAGATGCTGATCATGGGACTGAATGGCGGCAGCTTCCCGCTGAGTGCTTTTGTGGCAGGGGCAGTGACCTCGGCCATCCCGGGCATCGTGCTGCAGCTGGTGCTGGTGCCCATTTTGGTGCGGGCACTGGAAAAGGCAAGCGTGAAAGCAGAATAAAGATTTGGCAACGGAACGGCGAGAGCGATCTCGCCGTTTTTCTTTTTGCGGAAATTTTCTTTGGAAGTGTTCACTGTTGATTTCCGGCGGAGGAGATTATCATAGGGCCATCACTTTTGAAGGAGGAATTACCCCTATGGCAATCGATTACGCAAAGAAGTATCAGAAATTCATCGACGAGGAGCTGGCTGCCTGCTCCGCCACCGAATGGATGGCGGCTGGCGCCGGTCAGGTTCGTTACGGTGAGGGCAAGGAGGTGGAGATCAACACCCTGAAGACCACCGGTCTGGGCAACTATGACAGCACCAAGACCGACGGTACCGCCTATCCCAACGGCGCCGTCACCAGCACCTGGGCTTCTCACACTCTGAAGATGGATCGCGGTGTCAAGTTTGCACTGGATCATAGCGCTCCCGAGGATGTCAGTTTCCCTGCTACCGTGGAAAATGTCATTCGTGAGTTTGCCAAGAGCCAGCTGGCCAAGGAGCAGGACAGCTATCGCATCAACAAGCTGTACGCCGCGGTCAAAGGCAGCCTGAAGTATACCGGCACTCACGTCCTCACCTTTAACCGCGAAAGTGACGACATCGTGGAAAAGCTGTGCACCCTGACCCAGACTCTGGAGACCGACAGCGAGCGCACCGGCGGCTTTGTGGCTCTGGTGGCTTCCAACATGAAGAACGAGTTCCTGCGTGCTGCTGCCGACAACTTTAACAAGATCACCTTTGAGCAGGAGATCGAGATCAACGGCATCACCTATTCCCATGTGATGATGGTCAATGACCTGCCCTGTATCTTTGTTCCTGCCGGCCGCATGAAGACCAGTCTCAACATTCAGACCGGCCGTGATGATCAGAGTGGCGGTGGTGTCATTGCCGGCGAGGATGCCAAGGACATCCATATTGTTGTGGTTGCCCATGATGTTCCTCTGGCCATCTCCAAGGTGGACAGCCTGAAGCAGTTTGGCCCTGAGGAAAACCAGCTGTTCGATGGTACTGCCATCCAGGCTCGTTATCTGTACGATCTGGTGGTTCCCACGGATAAGCTGGCTTCTGTTGGCGCACTGGTGGCTGCCTGATGAGCGCGGCCTTTGCTGAGGGCGGCAGACAGCGCATCCTGGAACAGGGGATGGCGCTTTCCGGTCTGGAGAGCGCCCCCCAGCAGGCCGATCTGCTGCTGGATACCCTCACTGCGGCAGCTCTGGGGTGGTGCTGCCGGGAGGATATTCCGGAGGAAATGGAGGGGGTGATGGCGGTTCTGCTGGCGCAGGCGCTGAAGGAGGGCAACGACCGTCCGGTAACCACCGTCAAGCGGGGCGATACCGCCATCACCTATGCCGATACCGGGACGGTAGACCGCAGAACGCTGCTGGCACCTTTCGTTCGGCTGAAAACCCCGGAAAGAAGGTGGGAATATCATGCGGGAAGCTGATATTCTGTACCAAACCCTGACCGACCGCGTCACCGTCACCCGGGAGGTGTGGAACGGTGCGCGGTGGGTGAGTGAAACGGTGTATCAGGAGCTGGCCTGTGCCTTGTCCCGGGCGGTGCAGGCCAGCACCCCCAAATTGGGCGGAGAATGGGCCGATGTGCCCGAGGCCGAAGGCAGGCTCAGTCTGTATCTGCCTGCCGGAACCGTGCTCAAGGCAGGGGATAAGGCCACGGTGATCCGGGAAGGGCAGGTATTTCGGGGAATTTGCAGCCCAACCATGCCTTATCCCTCTCATGCGGTGGCGACCATTTATCTGCGGGAGGTGGAAGGCGCATGATCGGACTGCGGGAGTTGACAGCGGGGATCGCAGAATATCTGACCGCGCAGACCGGCGCGGCGGCCTTTTCTGATCGGGCGGCAGGGGCGGTATACCCTTGTCTGACGGTGGAGGCGACAAGCAAAAGTGCCGGGATCATTGCCTGTGGAAGACAGGTGGAACGGCAGGTGGCGGTAACCGTCACCTGCTATCCCTCCCGACAGAGAGGCCGGGAGGAGGGGCAGGAGCTGGCGGACAGGGTCTATAACGCAGCAATGCTGGGAATTCGGGCCTGCGGTCGCGGCTTTTTGCCTCGAGAGGCAGAGATCAAGGCAGACGCAAAGGAGCGGATGCAGGTGACCTTTCTGCTGGAATTTTGTGACACGCCCAGCGGGAAACAGAGTGGGCCTGCGGTGCAGGAGACCATGGGCACGCTGTCTCTGCGGCTGGAGCAGAAAAGGGAGGGATCGTAAATGGGTTTGCCCCAGATTCTGATCAAATTCAAAACGGCGGGCAGTACCGCTATCCGCCGCAGCGCCAGAGGACAGGTGGTGCTGCTGGTTCCCGGCGGCGGCCAATATACCGCCACCTTTTCCCGTATGGAGCAGGTGGACAGGAACGCCGTGGGCAATGCTGCCTATGAGTTGCTGCGGCTGTGCTTTTTGGGAAATCCGGCGAAGGTGCATCTGGCACATTACGTTGTGGGCGCAGAAGACACAGCGCTGGCTGCCAACGCAAAGCTGGCTGAAGGGGGCTGGATGTGTGCACCTTTCATGGCAGCGGATACGCTGGTGAGCTTTGTAAAGGAAAAACGAGCAGAGGGCAGACCGCTGCGTGCGGTGGTCTGTACCGAAAAGGCGCCCGATAACGCCGGTATCGTTAATTTTATCACCAAGGGCATCACCATGCGTCTGGACAGCGAAAGTCAGTTGGTGAGCACAAACGAATACTGCGCGCGCATCGCCGGAATCCTGGCAGGATTGTCCCTGCGGGAAAGTGCGACCTATTACGGTCTGTCGGAGGTCACCGGCTTTGTTGCCAGTGACGATCCTGCAGGCGACATCGAAAAGGGCTGCCTGATCCTGGATCAGGGCAGTGACGGCGTACGACTGGGTCGTGCGGTTACCAGTCTGGTGACACTGGAACAGGCCGGTGACAGCGTTTTCCGGAAGATCAAGATCACCGAGGGTGTGGATCTGATCCGTGCGGATATCCGCAGCGTCTTTGAGAGCGAGTATGTGGGCAAGGTGCTCAACGACTATGACTCCAAGCTGCTGTTGGTCACTGCCATCAACAGCTATTTTGCCAGCCTGGCAGGCAGTGTTCTGGATACCGGACGCAGGAACCAGGCAAGTGTGGATTTTGACGCACAGAAGGCCTGGCTGGAGGCTCAGGGCGTGGATACCGAAAGTATGAGCGATACTGCCATTCTTTCGGCCAATACCGGAAGTCAGGTGTTCCTGCGGGCAGACGTGCGATTTGCCGACGCGATGGAAGATCTGACCTTCGAGATCACCATGCAGTAAAGGAGGAAAGTGTATGTCTGGTTTGAGTGCAAATCGAGTGCTTTCCGGTTCGTTTGCCGAGATCTGGGTGGACGGCAGCCGCATTGCGGAGGCCAGCGGCATCCAGCTGACCGTCAAGCTGATTCGCTCGGAGGTGCAGATCGGTATGGATGTGGACTCCAAAATTACCGGCTGCAGAGGTGAAGGCCAGCTGCGGCTGCGTCAGGTGTTCAGCCGATTCTTTGATGTGGTGGAGAATGCCGCAGCAGGCGTGGATCTGCGCGTGACCATCACCACAGCGCTGAAGGATCCCGACAGCATGAATGGCGAGGAAGAGCGCTACAGCGTGGATAACGTGGCGCTGGACAGCCTGCCGCTGGTGAATTATGCCACCGGCAAGGTCAACGAGCAGGTCATTCCCTTCCGCTTTTTGCCCAGTGATCTGAAGCAGCTTTCGGCCATTAACGTGACGGAGGTGGCCTGATGAGTACGGCGGAGCAGTGGGCCGGCGCATTGACAGGCGCAGGAAGCGGGAGCTTTACGCTGCGGTTTGACCGACTGGGCCTGGAGGCTCAGTGCCGGCCGCTGAACGCCGGCGAGGTGGAGGAGTGCGTCCGCATGGGCGGACAGCGGGGGCTGCGGTATGCCCTTTATCTGGCCTGTGACGAGCTGCGGGAAGCAGGCGAGAGCCTGAAAAAGCAGGGAGCTTTGGTCTCGGCCTTTGATATTACCGAAAAGCTCAGCTACGGTGACGTGGTGGCAGCAGGGGCTGTCGTCCTGGGGCGCAGCGGAGCCGATACCTCCGCCGTCCGGGTGGATGGCGGTCAGCCTGCCACCGCAGAGATGGCCACGGAGGCTGCAGACCGGTTCTTTTTGACGGGAGAGCAGGTGTTCTCCCGCCTGACCGGGGAGGTCGGGCTGCCGGAAAGAGATTCCGGCGGAGAAGCGGGTCTGTTTGTCCGGCGGAGCCCGGAACTGCAGGATTTTGTGGACGGGCTGACGGCTGCGGCAGGCAATCGATGAGACTTTGAGAGGAGGAAACCGATGGCGACCAAAACGAGAACGGTTATTTTGCAGCGGGGCGAAGAAGAACAGCTGCAGCTGGCGGTCAATCCCAAAAACATGGTGATCTCCCAGCCCCAGAACACCATGAGTTATGTGACCATCCGGGGGGATACCGTCCATGCCGCACGAGGCGGCGGATTGGCGCAAGTGACGCTGGCGACCTTTTTGCCCAGCACCAATTCCCGCTTTTATCAAGGGATGACGCCGGCGCAGGCGCTGGCTATGCTGCAGCGGTGGATGGAGGCCGGCGAGCCCATTCGCCTGCTGATCTCGGGCAGCGAGCTGGGGGAGTTGTTTCTGATTTGCGGACTGGAACAGACCCTCACCGAAGGAGACAACGATGTGGGCATCCGTATCCAGCTGAAGGAATACAAGTACGTGACATTGGCGGAGCCGGATATTCTGGCAAGTGGAAGCGCCGGAGGGCTGTACCTTCGGGCGGACGAGAGAACCGTCCCCACTGTTTATGTTACGGTGGGCGGCGAGGATCTGTGGACCATTGCGCGGCTGTATCTGGGTGATGGCAGCCGTTGGCAGGAGTTGGCGGTGCGCAACAGCATCTCTGATCCCCACAAGCTGCCTGCGGGAAAGGAGCTGTATCTCCAGTGAGAGTTTGGTTGGAGGAACGGGAAATCACCGGTCTGTGTACCCGAGTGACGGTGGAAAAGTCACTGGAGGCAGCAGGTGCATCCTGTGAGGTGCTGTTGGTTTGTGCCCCCATGGACAGCCGCCTGCCCCGGCTGGATCCGGCCTGTGGGCAGTGGGTGGCAGTGACCGAGGAGCAGGAGACACTGTTTTCCGGACGGATCGAGCGGGTCAGCTATGATGCTGCGGCGCTGCGGCTGAGCCTTTTGTGCTATGACCCTGCCAGTCTGCTGGTGAAAAATCATTGCAGAGGACCTTATTCCGGCACGCCGGCAGAAATCACCCGGCAGCTTTGTCGGGAGTGCGGTCTGGTACCTGGCGAAATCTGGCAGGGGGATGGGCAGCCGGTGCAGCTGGGCAGGGTTTGCGGCCGCGGCGTTTATCGAACCATTTGCAACCTGTATGACGACCGGTGTGCGGTGGATTATCGGAACGGCAGGGTGCAGGTGTATCCCAAGGGACAAAACAGAGCACTGCTGGAAAGCGGTCGGCTGGTAAGTCTGACCGCCCGGAACGACAGCCAGGAGGCGGTAAACCGGGTGAGAATATACCGCAAGGGGGATCTGGACGCGGAGGTGGTGGATCAGGACAGCATTGACCGGCTGGGTCTGCGCAGCCGAGATGCCTATCTGTCACTGCAATATGAAGATGCCCGGCAGCAGGCACAGGCCGAACTACAGGGCGTGTCACGGCAGGCACGCTTGGTGTTTACCGGCAGAAATCCGGTCAAATGCGGACAGATCGTCGCGCTGGACAAGCCGCTGATGGGTGTTTATGGCGATTATCTGGTGACACAGGTGCTTTGGCAGCAGGAAAAAGGTCTGATCACCACCGAATTGGGGGTGACCAGCCTGTGATCCGAAACCCTTATTATCAGATTTTGAGCATGATGGGCGGCAGCGGAGGGCTGCAGTTGGCAATTGCCACCCTGAAAAATGCCGAGAAAGAGCTGTTTCAGGTGGAAGGCAAGCGGGCAGCCATCGCCGGACGAGCCAAGGGCCTGACCATCGAGGAAATGGACGAAGGCGGTATGTTTTTGTGTTTGGGAACCGGATACGGATGGTTCGTGCTGTGTAAACTGGAAGAATTGTAAAAAGGAGGGGAGACAGATGGCACTGTTTTCCTATGAAGGGCAGCAAAATCTGCCTCTGATGCGGGAGGCGGCGGTGGATTTTAACACCGGCCAGCCTCTTTTGGAGCCCGACGGCACCTTTCGGCTGGTGAGCGGTCTGGATGCTGTTCGGGTGTGGGTATGGAGGGCACTGCAGCCCGATCATACCCGGTTTGCCTACACCGCTTACACGGTGAGCTACGGCAATCAGTTTCATCTGCTGGCGGGAAAGTCGCTGCCACAGGCCGAAAGCCGCATGACAGGACTGGTGCGGGAGACGCTGCTGGTCTGTCCCTATATCACCGGTGTGGAACGGTTTTCCTTTAGACGGGAGGGCAGCCGGCTGATTGCTGCCTTTACCGTCAGAACGGTGTACGGCGAGATGAGCGCAGAAAGTGAGGCAATCTTATGAGCTATGATTTTGATAGTATTCTGCTGCGGCTGAAGGGAGCGCTGTCCGGTACGGTCAGTGCCATGGAAGGCACCTTTACCGGCGATATTCTGCAGGCGGTGGCAGCAGAACTGGCTCGCATCTGGAGTCAGGAGATGGATTCGGTGACCCAGCGCGCCTTTTTAAGCACGGCGGAGGGACAGTGGCTGGACGCTGCCTGCAGCGATTACGGCATCACCCGAAAAGAGGGCGAGACCGATGAGCAGCTGCGGCAGCGGGCACTGGAGCGCATCCGTCAGCGGGGCAGCAGCGGTAATGCTGCCGACTACGTTGCCTGGGCACAGGAGGTGGAAGGGGTGGCTTCGGCTGCCGTTATCCCGCTGAACCGGGGTGCAGGCACGGTGGATGTCTTTTTTTCTCCCACTGAAAAAGCACCGCCCAATGTTTTGCTGCTGCTGCAGCATCATCTGGATGACAAGCGTCCGGTGGGCGCAGATGTGAAGGCCATTCAGGCGGCACCGGTCGCCGTCAGCGTCACGGCACAGGTGAAGCGGCAGGCCGATGTGTCTCTGAAGGATATTCAGCAGAGCTTTGCACACAAGCTGGCAGCATACCTGCAGCAGGAAAAGCTTTCGCAGGGCGGTCAGGTGGTGAGGATCAACCGTATCATCGGTCTGTTGGTGGGCTGCGATGGTGTGGAGGATGCCGGAAGCGTGACCGTCAACGGCGGTACGGTGAATATTACCATGGAGCAGGGCAAGTACGCGGTTGCAGGCACCATCACCCTGACGGAGGTGTAAGATGGCAGAGCTGAAGAAGACGCTGCCCCCCTCTGTGGGCGAAAGTCAGGGCATTGGGGCGATTTTGGACAGCTGTGACATGGAGTTGGATCAGCTGGAGCAGGCTGCTCGTACTGCCAGCCAACGGCTTGCAGCAAGTACCGCAGATGAAGTCGGCTGTGCGCTGTGGGAGCGGGAACTGGGGCTGGATGTGCGGGAGGATCTGCCGCTGGAAGCCCGGCGCACCCTGATCCGCATCGCTCTGGAACAGATGGACATTTTGACGCCCAAAAAGCTGCGGGAGATGATGGAACGTCTGCTGGAAGGGGAAATCACCGTGGAGGAGCGATTTGCCGACTATAAGGTAGCGCTGGCTGCTCAGGTGAGCCGATTCCTGGTGCCCAGCATGCGGCAGGCCGAACAGGCAATTCGTCGGGCGCTGCCGGCCCATCTGGA
>JAGAVA010000043.1 GCA_017620505.1 Clostridia bacterium | reverse complement strand
TGTAAAATATTGATCCAAACAACAAAGACCACCTCGGTTGAGGTGGTCTTTTTGCGTCTTTAACGGCGGTATTTCCAGGCGATCAGCAGGCCGAGGAGCAGCGTGCCTGCTGATAAAAGGAGGGGGAGCAGAGAATTGCCCATATTCCTTTGTGTGTCGTATTGTGCCATGGTTTGCATAGCCTGCCCGGGAAAGCGATCGGGCTGAATATCAGAGGATGCAGTGGGCGCCTGAGGCGGTGTTTCGGTCTGCCACTGACGGTCGCCGCGGTTGCCCCGGTCAAAGCCGCCGCCCATACCGCCCATGTTCATGGTACCCAGATCGGTCAGATCCAGTGTGCCGGTATCCACCGGCGTGTCATTGCCGCTGAGCTGTGCACGGACACTCTGAATCCGCAGGTCACAGAAGGTCTGCAGTGCCGCAACACCGGTCTGATGCTCCTCATAGGTGCAGAATTTGGTAGGATCCTGTTCCACATAAGGGACGATCAGTCCGGCAGCCTGGGAAATTATACCGGAAATGTCCACACTGTCCAGGAAATCGGCAAAATATGCGTGGTACAGCTGGGTATAGGTGCTGTTTTGCAAAATCCAGTCCATCATGGGGCGGTCACCGCTGCCGGTGCAGGACAGGGGTGCGTCAATATCATCGTTGACTGCAGCAGAAGCACTGCTGTGCTGAAAACTGCCAAAGGCCAGATTGTAATCCCAAGGGATCATGGAAAGCCGACCGGCTTCTTCGTGAAGATAATAGTTGTGTACCATGCCGCCGGTGTAGCTGTCGCCGTTAACGGCAAAATTATGTACCACAAAGTACCGGAGGACGGCATCCACATCCACCGCGTTGCTGTCCAATTGACCGAGCGCCTGCAGCGCCTGTATGAGCCGGGTTTTGTCGGCATCAGTAAGGTCGGTTTTGGCGTTGTCGAAGATGTTGGAGTAGCTTTCGGGGTTGTCGTCGATATACTGCAGCTTCACGTCTGTGCTGCCCATACCGCCAAAACCGCCCTTTTGCCCATTATCCCGAGGGAATTCCATCTCTTCGGGCGGTTGAAAACTGCTATCCGCATCAAAGTGGGAAGCGGGATTTGAATTTCTCGGCATCTGGGGAGGAATGGGAGCAGAAGGACTGGAATCTTCTGCCGAGGAGGCATTTTGCTGCGGATTTCGTTGTCCCCAGCCACCGGGTATGGTTTGGCTGGGCTGGATAGGATCGACTGCCTCGTTCTGCTGCCAGTTTTCCATGTCAAAATCCCGGCCGTTGCCCCGGCCGCCGCCCATGCTCATGGAATCGGGCTTATATAATTCGCCATAATCGGTGCCGTAATTGCGCCTGAGGAAGCTGTCTTCCACGGCCTCCACCGCCAGATACAGTCCCCAATCCTCACCGTTGACGGTGATCCAGACAAAGCTACAAAGGGGCGCGGCCACGCCGAAGTCGTTCATCATCTGGTACACCAGATAGTCCTTCATCATGGTGTTGTCCTGGATCAGATTGTTCAGGCACAGCTTATCCAACCCATAGTAGGAGCGGGTGGAATCGTACTGGTCAAACTCGATCTTAAAGCTGTACCGATGGGAATCCATGGAGGAAACCGTGCTGAGGGAGGTGTTTCCCTTGCCGCGGATACCCACGCCCGACATCGTTTCACCGTCGATGATTACGTCGCACAGCGCGTATTCCTCGTTCTGTGCCGTCCGGAGAAACCCCTCCCAGTCATCCATCCGGATGTCAATGGTGTGTACCCGGTCGGTGGTGAACAGCCGGGATTCATAGCCCAGCTGGGTGGAAAATGCCTGCACCCCCAGATCCTTGGCCTGATAAGCAAAAAGGGTGAGCAGCAGACAGAACACCAGCGCCAGCGCACAGAGCTTGTCAAAATGCTTGTGGGTCGCCATAGCTTAGCCCATGTAGTCGCCGTTGTAGCTGACCAGAACGGCGCTGTAGACACCGGGCAGATCGGACAGAACGTTGAGAAAATCGGTGTTATCCGACTTCAGGCGGATCTCCAGATGGAGTTCTACCGTATCCTTGCGGACGGTCTTGCTCTTGAGCACACACCGTTGGGTGTACTGCTCCAGAAAAGTCCGTGCCTCCACCTCGGTTTTGTGACTGTCACATTGCAGCACCACGATGTAAGGGTTCACATGAGATTTTTTGTTGACGAACACCAGTAGCACCAGGCCGATGATCACACTGCCGAAAACAGCCAGCGGGATCATGCCGGCAGCCAGAACGATGCCTACCGCAATGGCCCAGAACAAAAAGGCGATGTCCAGCGGCTCCTTGATGGCAGTGCGGAAGCGGACGATGGACAGTGCACCCACCATACCAAGCGACAGCACCACGTTGGAGGTGACTGCCAGAATCACCAGTGTGGTGATCATGGTCAGCGCCACCAGCGTCACGCCAAAAGAGGAAGAGTACATCACGCCGGTATAGGTCTTTTTATAGACGAGGAAGATAAACAGACCCAAGCCAAAGGCCAGTGCCAGTGCCAGCACCATGTCCAGCGGGCTGATGCTGTTGATGTTCTCCAGAAAGCTGGATTTAAAAATATCCTGAAATGTCATTTGTTCCTTCTCCTTTGTAAGTTAGTCATATGTACGGCAGGCGGCGTATTTGGAAAAGGCGGAGGTGCGCACATTTTCCAGCTGAATAGCATCCCGGATGATGTCGGGAAGCCAGGCATCCCACTTGACTTCCAAAATGATGGGGTTGCCGGGAACGGGAATGGTGGCACAATCTGCATCCAGCAGATCAGTACAGCCCAGTCCGGTGCGAATATCGTAGTCCAGTGTCACACGGACGTTGCCGGGGGCATAAACAAAGGCCTCCCGGGTGTAATCCACCAGTGTCTTGGGCTGCAGCCCCTGGGTGCGCATCTTGCAATACAGCTCCCGCACCAGTGCCCGGTCATCCTGTATCATCCAGTCCAACTGTCCCTGCCGGATCTGATGGACTTCTTCTGGTGTCAACAGGCAGCTGTCCTTGTGTCCCAGACCACCGATTTTTCGTTTGCACTCCAGATGGATCAAGCTGTCATCCAGATCATAGCAGCGGATGCGGAATTTTTCTCTCCGGGAGACACCGTCCAGCTTTTCCCGCAGCGCCTTGTCCTGCGGGTTGTCAAAATACAGACTGCGGACGAAATAACGTCCCTGTTCTCCGTGGTTGTCAGGAGCAGCAATGACCAACAGTCGCTGCCGGATAGCCAGCCGATCAGCGACGGTGATCAGGTGCTTCCATTCATGTCTCAACTCCATAAAACAGGCATCACATCCTTTCTTTTGGCCTTCATTTTACCCTTTTGAACTGAAGGGACACTGAAATTGTTCAAAAAAACTGTGAACAAACCATAAAACCGGAAAAATTCAGCTTTCTTTCAGCCTGATATTTTATTATAATTAAAAAGGTATTTGGAGGATGTTTATGAAGATCCTGATCATCGAAGATGAAGTGCTGCTGGCCAATTCCCTCAAGACCCTGTTGGAATCCAAGGGGTTTCAGGTGGAGGCCGTTTACGACGGGGAAAGCGGTGCGGAATACGCTCTGCTGGGGGTTTACGATCTGCTGATCCTGGACGTGATGATGCCCGGTATGGACGGCTATCAGGTGGCACGCAAGGTGCGTGCCAGCCGATGTGCTACCCCCATTTTGATGCTCACCGCCCGTTCCAATCTGGAGGATCGGATCCAGGGTCTCAACGCCGGCGCCGATTACTATCTTACCAAGCCCTTTGATTCCCGGGAGCTGCTGGCCTGTATCAACGCACTGCTACGCCGTCAGGGCAATCAGGTGGATGAACTGGCCTTTGGAAACACCGTGCTGGATCTTGCTTCCGGTACGCTGGCCTGCGGCGAAAAGAGCGTGCGGCTGTCCTCCCGTGAGTTCGATGTCATGCGCCTTCTGCTGCAGTACCGGGAGAAAAATCTCTCCAAGGAAGTGATCCTGGCTCGGGTCTGGGGCTATGATTCCAACGCGGTGGAAAACCATGTGGAGGTTTACGTGGGATTTCTGCGGAAAAAGCTCAATAGCATCGGCTCTAACATTCGGATCGAGGCCATGCGTCGATTGGGCTATCATTTGGAGGTCGATACCAAGTGCTGAAAAAGCTGCGCATCCGTTTCCTCTGTGTCACCATGGTCATCGTTTTGGGAATGTTGTGCGTGATTTTTGGACTGGTGCTGTCCTTTACCAGTCGATCACTGGAGCAGGAGAGCATCCGTATGATGCAGTCCATCGGTTCGGGACCGGGACATCTGCCGCGACCGGGCGAGCGGCAGGAGGCGGTCTATCTGCCCTATTTTTCCCTACAGTTTGGCCCTCATGGGGAACTGTTGGCGGCCGGCGGTAGCAATTTTGACCTGTCCGATCAGGAGTACCTGCTGTCGGTTGCTGCCGCGGCGCAGGGGCAGGAAGGGCAGATCGGTGTCTTGGATGAATACAACCTGCGTTTTTACAAATCCACCGGCCCGGGGCCGAAAAGTTTGGTCTTTGCCGATCTGTCGGCAGAGCAGGCCACCATGCGCGGTCTTGCCCGTAACTGTCTGCTTATTGGTCTGCTGAGTCTGGCGGTTTTTTTTGTAGTAGGTCTGATCGTGGCCCGCTGGGCAGTCAAACCGGTGGAACAGGCATGGCAAAAGCAGCGGCAATTCGTTGCAGACGCCTCTCATGAGCTGAAAACGCCCCTGACGGTGATCCTCACCAATGCCGAACTGCTGCAGGAATCGACAGCCGACCCCGTTCAGCTGGAAAACTCGGCAGCCAGCATCCTGACCATGTCTCGAAAGATGCGGGGACTGGTGGAGGGCTTGCTGGAGCTGGCGCGGGTAGACAACGGAAGCATCCGGACATCCATGGAGACGGTGGATCTGAGTGGTCTTGTATCTGACGGTCTGCTGCCCTTTGAGCCGCTGTTTTTTGAGCGACAGCTGGAACTGCTGCAGCAGGTACAGAAGGATATCGTGGTACGGGGCAGCGAAAGCCACCTGCGGCAGGTGTTGGATATTTTGCTGGACAACGCCATGAAATACACCCATCCCGGCGGTAAGGTGCAGGTTTTGCTGAAACGGCAGGGAGCACACGGATTGCTGACTGTCAGCAACACAGGAGAGCCCATCCCGCAGGCGGAACTGAAACTGATTTTTGAGCGCTTCTACCGGGTGGAAAAGGCACGCGGTATGTCAGGCAGCTACGGCCTGGGACTGTCCATTGCCCAGCAGATCGTAGAAGAACACCGGGGGCGTATCTGGGCGGAAAGCCGGGAGGGCACCAATCGCTTTTTCGTGCAGCTGCCGGTGCTTTCCATAAGAAAGGAAACGGAGAAATGAAGAAATATGTCAAACAATTTGCGGTGATATTGTGCATTGCAGCTGTTTTGCTGGCACTGTCCGCCGTGCTGCGGGGTGCCACCGGAACCAGTGACGTTGCCCGGACACTGAAAAAGTCCTGGGCTGTCGAATTGCCCGGCGGCTATGTGGTGGAATACCGGGCTGCCAGTGATGAGAAGATGGAAGAGGGCGGCCTGCGGTTCCATGTGCTGCTGTACGATGACAGTGCAGCGCTGGATGATCTGCTGCCCTGGGCAGAGGTTGCCGGTCTGCAGACCGGATACGGTATTTTCGCATCTGATGAGATTACGGCCATCCTGGATGAGCTGAATGTTCCCGGTGGAGAGCGACCCGACCTGCAGAGCGGCCATGTATGGCAGTGTGAAACAGTGAAAGATGGTTTTGGAGAAGAGATATTCCTTCTGCATACAGAAGGAGATCTGCGGCTATATGTGGTGGAATCTTTTCGAAATCCTTAAAGTTGCAGAAAGCAGGAAGAGCCGGCTTGAAACTTTTGTAAGGGGTTGTTTTCCTTGAGAAAAACAAAATGGATCGCGGTCACGCTGCTGACCCTGTGTCTGTGTGTCCTGCCGGTACACGCCGAGCCTGTGGATGGTGTGCCAAAGCAGCTCTCTCCCATGGACGATGGGTGTGAGGCGGCAAGTCTGGTCTGCCCACTGATTGTGCCTGCAAATGAGCAGGGTGTCTTTTCGGTTTATTTTGAATTTGAACATTTGGTACAGGATCTCTGGCTTGAGGTGAAAATTGGTGATCAGCGCATTGCATCCACTGCGCTGAAGAGCATAAATGGGAGGGCGTCCACCTGGGTCACGGTAGATGCACCCTTCGGGACGGAAACGCTGGAAATTTCCATTCTGGATCGGCAGGGCGGACAGGCTGTTTATCAGGATTGTGCCGTCCTGCTGCAATTTGCAGAGGCACTTTCTTTCACTTGGGAAGATGCCGTCGCCTGTACGCCCACAAACGATTTATCGGTGGTTTCCCGGACGGCAGCGGTGACGGCGTGTCTTCCGCAGGATACGGTAGATGCGGCAAGCTTGCTCTATGGACAGATCGTGGATCAGAATGGGATGCTGTACGGCACGTCCTCTGCGCCTGCAGTCATCAGCGAGCGGATGATGCCCGATTCCCGTTTTGATGGAATTTTTAAGGAGAATCCCTATGAGGTTCCGGTGCAGACGCTGTGTGCCGACGTGCAATTTGCCAAACTGCCCGAGCCGGGCAGCTATGATCTGGTATTTGTGGATGCACAGGGACAGGAACGGTATCGCTTCGCCCGTGCGGTGCAGTGCGACAATCGGCCGGCGGCCCAGTTGATGGGCTGGACAGCTGTACCCGGCGATCAGGCGGACTATGCCGAGGCCGTCTTGTTTTTGGCCAACGGTGCACCGGCAGATTTTTCGCTGGAGCTTTATCTCGGTGCGGAATTGCTGGGGGAAAGCAAAACGTTCTATGTGCTGGAGCACGATCGGCAATCGGGCGGCGTTTATCTGGCCTATCCCTTCTTTCTGGAGAAGCCGCTGGAGGCAGGTCAGCGCTATACCGCAAAGATCGACACGGAAACTTTCTATCGTGGCGATCGCGTCTGCCTTTTGGAGGCTGTCCGCGCCGAATCTGGCACCATTTACGGGCAACTTTCCGGTTTTGACAGTGCTTATTTTGCAAATGTTTTACTAAAAACCACCGGCTTTGTACCGAAAAGACAGTATAAAGCGGTGTTGGAGCAGGGCGAGAAGCGGTTGGCCGAATGTCTCGTGACCTGTGATGAACAAGGCTGGTTCGACATTGCCTTTACCGATGCCCACGGGGAACCGGTCTCTATTACGCCCGAAGAGGCCTATTCGGTTTCCCTGTATCGCTGGGAAAGCGGTGGTCAATGGGCATTGATTGATAAAACGGCGCTGCAAACGATGACAGAACAAGGGGCATCGGCAGAAAGCAGTCGCTTCTACGTACAGGCAGAGGGTCTGCCGGTAGGAGAAATCGTGATAAATGACCACCTCGCGCTGGTCAATGGGGAGGCCTCAGATCTTCAGCTTCAGCTGTTCGGACAGAAAAATCAAAGTTCTGTGCCCGATTTTTCAGAAAAGGTATCGCAAAAGTTTACCATCGCCGATGAAGACGCAGCGCTGTTTTCGGCACAGCGCTTCCGGTCGGTTTGCTGGCAGGGTGACCGGGTGGTAGGCGTGGAGCCCTATGGCTATTGGGCGGACGAACGCTGTATGCAGGATTTTAAAATCATGCAGGAATCGGGAATCCCCAACTTTGTGATTCGCATTGCCGAATCCACGCACGGCACGGTGCAGCTGTTTGGCGATGACGGGACACCTGTGAATCATGAGGATTGCTTGAACTTTACCGAGATCTATGTGCACACCTTGCCCGATGCCGGGTATGTTGTAAAGGAAATTCTCGTAAATGGCGTACCCATCACGGGCAGAACCTTTTTGTTGGCGGAAAATACAGAGGTTGCGGTCACCTTCCAGCCACGGCAGGTGGAAACCTTTGCCATTGATCTGCAGCACAATGCCGAAAGCGACAAAACAGGCGGTGTATTCCATTGCCCCTTGAAATGTGCTGCACTGGGAGATCTTGTAACCCTGAGCGCCCAGCCAAAAGCGGGCTTCTGGCTGATGGGGATGCGGGTCATGGAGACCGAAACCGGACTGGAAGTGCCCCTGCAGGCGGGCGAAGCGCCCAATACCTGGCAGTTCACCATGCCTGCAACGCCCATCACTGCTGAGGTGACCTTTCAACCAAAGGTGCTTGCAAGGATCACTGCTTCCTACGATGTGGCTGCCGGCACGGTGATGGTGCCTGGGAGTGCCTGGGAAGGGGACACCGTTACCATAACCGCCAGGGCCTATGAGGGCTGCACGCTGGAGGAGCTTTGGCTTGTTTATGAGCTGGCGGGAACGGAGCGGAGAGAAAATCTGCTGGAGCAGCCGGGAAGTGTACCGGACAGCTATTGCTTCCGGGTGCCCGGCGTGGAAAACCTGTGGATCTATCCGGTTTTCAAGGAGCATCTCTTTACCGTCGCATTGCCCGATCCTCTGCCTGTGGGCGGCATCATCCTGTTGTCCCGGGAAAATGCACGACCGGGAAGTCTTGTCGCCATTACGGTGGTACCCGAGGAACAATATCGCCTGACAGAAGGCTCCCTGAGGGCCTGCACAGAAGAACAGAAAACCATTCTTCTGATGCCCGCTGAAAAGCCGATGACCTGGAGCTTTATCATGCCGTGGGAAAATGTGCAGGTGTGGGTCTCCTTTGAGGGTACTCAGCCGGAGGTCACCGGTGTTACCGTGGAAGCGCAAGGCGCTGACACATTGACGCTCAGTGCAAAAATGCGCAATTCTTCCGCAGAAGTCAGACTTGCAGCCGCCTTATACGATGCAGAGGGCAGACTGCTGGGCGCGGCGCTGCAGCCCTGTGCCGATGGTGCGGCTGTTCACAACCTGACCATTGCTTATGCGGGAAAACCTGCTGTGGGACGGTTGTTCCTCCTGAAAACAGACAGCTTTACGCCTTTGTGCGAAGAAATTCCTTTCTCATTGCCCCAATAAACAGCAAAACGCCGGAAGTCTGCGACTTCCGGCGTTTCTTCATACAAAAATTCCCCTGACCCACCCTCGTCTCCGGCCAATGCGTGGGACGAACGATGCGCAAAAAAGATGCAGATGTGCACGATG
>JAGAVA010000042.1 GCA_017620505.1 Clostridia bacterium | reverse complement strand
GAAAGGACGCTGCTGGTGCAACGTCCTTTCTGCCATACAATATAGTTAAATATTTTCATTTGCTATCGCGCGGAGGCAGTTGTCAGTTTTTTAGGTTTTCAAAAGTAGTAAATGGGTAGTAAATTGCTCGAAGCAATCCCAAAAAGTCCTTGAAAATCAGGCGTTTCCGGGCTTTGATAGTGTACTTCCATGGCACACAAACAAAATCTTTGTCATTGTCAGTCCTCCAGAATCAGGCTGATGCCATACTCCAGGGTGGCATAATCCAGTGCGGAGTTTGCACCGGCCACCACATAGCCATCTTTATCAATAAAATAGGTGGCGGGAATGCCGACTACACCATAGGCCATGGCGCCCGAAAGCTGGGTGTCAAAATACACCGGGAAGGTGTATTCCGTAGTGGCAAGGAAGTTTTTGGCCGACGCCACCGTTTCCTGTTGGTTGTCGGTCAGATTGACCAGAAGAAACTCCACCTGCTCACCATAGGTCTCCCAAGCCTGCTGGAAAGCGGGCATTTCGCTCTTACAAGGGCCGCACCAGCTGGCCCAGAAATTGACGACTACCGGCTTACCCACGAAGTCCGACAGGCTGACCGGGTTGCCGTCTGCATCTTCCACGGTAAAGTCGGGAGCCGCTACCGGCGGCTTCTCCTGTTCGCCGGAGGCGGTGTCCTGCCCTTCATCCTGTGTGGGCTGCTGGGTGATGATGGGGTCTGCGCCAAACTGGGTGCTTAAGTCCTCGTAGAAAATGGTTGCAACAGCCAACAGCGCCACCATAGCCAGACCAACGATCAGTAAAATCATCTTGTTTTTCATGAAAAAGCCTCCTTAACGCAGCATGGTCAGCAGTCTGCCCAGCAGTCCGGTGGCCATCAGAATGCCCACCACGATCAGCAGACAACCGCACAGTTTGTTGATCACATCGTAATGCCGCTTGATAAAATCAAAGGCAGAGCGCAGCCGGTCGATGAGGACGGCGCTCAGCAAAAAGGGGATGCCCAGACCAGCAGAGTAGCATAGCAGCATCAGCGTGCCCACGAGAACGCTGCCCTGCTGAGAGGCCAGCATGAGAGCCGAGCCCAAAAAGGCGCCTACGCAGGGTGTCCAGCCCACCGAAAACACCAGACCGAACAGGGCAGAGGACCAGAAGTTCAGATCGGAGGTGTCCACCTGCCGCTGACTGCCCCGGAACAGGTTGAGTTTGAACACGCCCAAAAAGTTCAGGCCGAAGAAGATGACAATCAGACCGGAAATCACATTGACGGCGGTTTGATAGCGGGTGAGAAAGCTGCCCACTGTACCGGCCAGCGCGCCCATGGCCACAAACACCGCCGTGAAGCCCAGCACAAAGCCAAGGGCGCAGGTCAGGGTGCGCTTCAGCGTGCGTTCCCGGCCACCTGCAAAATAGGAAATATAAATGGGCAGCATCGGCAGCAGACAGGGGGAAATGAAGGTGATAATCCCTTCCAGAAATGAAATCATATATGGCATAAGATCATCCTTTTGTTTGAATTTTTTAACAGAATAACGGTTTTTCGGGGAAAGTTCAACCAGAATTTATTGTAAATGCAACCCCTTTTTGCTATGATAAAACACAATAGAGGGGTTTGTCCATATGTGGCGATAAAATCTTTCAAAATGATAAGATATTTTTTGAAAATGTATCAGGACAGACCTTAATGATAGTTTATTGGAGGATTCCATGGTTCGCATCGTCACCGACTCTGCTGCAGACTTTTCGCCTGCCGAACTGGAACAAAAGAAGATTATCTGCATCCCGCTGAAAGTTCTGTTTGGCGGGGAGGAATATGAGGAAAATATCAACCTGTCCAAAGACCAGTTTTATGAAAAACTGCTGGCCTCTGAGGGCTTTCCCAAGACCTCTCAGGCGGCGCCTGCCGTGCTGGCTGGGTTGTTTGAGGATGCAAAAGCAGCCGGTGATGAGATCATTTATGTTACCCTGTCTTCTGCCCTCAGCGGAACATGGCAGAGTGCCATGTTTATCAAAGAGGATATGGGCTATGATAAGGCCTTTGTGGTGGACAGCCGCAACGCCACCGGCGGTCAGCGGATGTTGGTGGAGCACGCCGTCCGGCTGCGGGATCAGGGCAAGTGTGCCGCTGAGATCGTAGCCGAAGTGGAGGCTCTGCGGGAACGCATTGTGCTGTATGCCTGCATCAACACGCTGGAGTATCTGTACCGTGGCGGCCGGATCTCCCACCTGTCCTATGCACTGGGAACGCTGGCCCAGATCAAGCCCATCATCCATGTGGATCATATGGGCCGTGTGGATATTCCCGCCAAGGCCATG
>JAGAVA010000041.1 GCA_017620505.1 Clostridia bacterium | reverse complement strand
CTCACCGAACTCGATGAAGCGCTCCATCTGCTTCTTGAAGCAGTCGCAGTTGTGCTGGATGGTCTCGCGGGTCATCATGCTGCGCATATCGGTACGACCGGAAGGGTCACCGATCATGGCAGTACCGCCGCCGATCAGGGCGATGGGACGGTTGCCGGCCATCTGCAGGCGCTTCATCAGGCACAGCGCCATGAAATGACCTACGTGCAGAGAGTCGGCGGTGGGGTCAAAGCCAATGTAGAAAGTGGCCTTGCCGTTGTTGACCATTTCACGGATCTCTTCTTCATTTGTAACCTGGGCGATCAGGCCGCGGGCTACCAGTTCTTCATAAATCTGCATGGTTTATTTTCCTTTCTCAAGGATCCGGATCAGAAAGTCCCGAATCAGGATCACATTATTTTCTTCACAAACAGTGTCTTTGGGCGTGTGAATACGGGCACAGTAAAGGCCAAGGCCTTTCTTGCGGCGGAAGGCCGCGATGCCCACGCCCAGAGGGAAATTACCCTGGTCAGAGGGGAAAAAGCAGACGCCTCTGTCCTGAACAGCAATGGATTTTCCACCCGTTTGAGGACACATTTTCTTCCAGCCTTCCAACAAAGCCGGGTGCTTTTTCCGCAGCTTTTTGGAGGGGATCAACAGCACCTCATCACCGTCGCCCACGCAGTCAGCGTTGAGAACGATCTGCCGGTCAGATGCTTCTCTGTGCTTGCTGTGATAGGACATGGAGCCGATCAGACCGGCCTCTTCCAGATCAAAAAGTACGAAGCAAACCTTTTCCCGCAGTTCCTGGGGCAGTGCCTGCATGGTTTCCAGCACGGTGATCACACCAGAGGTATTGTCGTTGGCGTTGGTTTTGTTGGCGGGGCCAGCCATCATCAGCCACAGCAGCAGGATCAGATAACCATAGGCTGTCAGCATGGCAAGTCCGCCGTTTTCGGTTGCACGCCCTACCAAAAAGCTCAAGATAAACGCTGGCACGCACAACAGCAGCGAAATGCCGATCTGATAGACCAGATAGACTGCCATATTCTGCGGCGTGATAAAATTGGGGAAGGGCAGCCGCGCCGGGGTGTCATAATGGGCGGTTACCAGAAAATCAGCCTTGTCCGGGTCGCCAAACAGCACGTTTCTGGCGCCGAAGGGCGCTTTTTCTTCGGTCACAAGATAGCCCAGCCGTTCTCCATAGCTGCGGACAGCCGCCCGGAAGGCCTGCTTTTGTTTTTTACTTTTCCGCACGGGAAACTCCCGCAGTACATCCATCGGTTTGTCCAACAAAAAACACCCCCCGTCTTTCGACAGAGGGCGTAAATTACGCGGTACCACCTCAGTTTGCCCTTTCCTCGCGGAAAAAGCCTTTGGAAGTCAGAGACTTCATGCTATTACGGGCATACCCGTCCTTCCCTACTGCATGGTTCGGAAAGGCCGCTCCGGGAGGTATTTCGGCGGATTCCTTTACCTCCTTTCACCAACCGGAGGCTCTCTGCAAAGGAAATTGACGCGTACTTCTTCCCATCAAGGCGTTTTGGTATTCACAATAAAATTAAGATAGCAAAAAGAATGACAAATGTCAAGAGGTTTGGTTATTTCAACTTCTTTATCAGCAACAGCGTCAAATCTTCGGGATCAACTGCCCCCAGCGCGGCATGATAGGGTTGATACTTATGATATACGCCCCTGCCATCGGGCAGATAGCCTCTTCGGAAATACAAACGGTGTGCCTGTCCGGCATTTGCCGTCACGTGCACATCCAGATGTAAGGTATCGCCGTGCTGTGCCGCAATGGATTCAGCCTTTTCCAACAGCGCATTGCCAACACCGCGGCGGCGGTTCCAGGGAAACACGTTGAGATCGGCAAGACCGGGCTGGCGGGCATCTGCCATAGCGCCCCATCGGTCTTGATAGAGCACAAACACATACCCGGCGATCTCTCCATCCAAAAGAGCGATCAGAAAGGTACACTCCCCTTCTTTCTGCCAAGTCAGATACCGTTCATAATATTTGATGTTATCATCGCTTTTGTCGCCCTCTGCCTCACAGAGAGCTGGAATCTCGTCGTCCCTGATGGGGCGAACTTCTATCTGATTCATAATTTTTCCCTACGAATTCTTTATTTCAGCATCTCCTCGGCGCTGGCCAGGGTGGTTTCGGTGATGACGGCGCCGCCGATGATGCGGGCGATCTCCCGCTTGCGACCTTCCCGATCCAGCGGTGTGACTTCGGTATAAGTGCGGCCCTCCCGCTCGGTCTTGGCGATGAGCAGGTGTCCGTCTGCCACGGCAGCGATCTGGGGCAAGTGGGTGATGCACAAAACCTGCCGTGTCTTTGCCATAGCCTGCAGCTTTTCGGCAACCCGCTGGGCGGCGCGACCGCTGACACCGGCATCCACCTCGTCAAAGACGGCGGCCATGCCCTGCTCCCCTGCCGAAAGCACGGTTTTCATGGCAAGCATGATGCGGGAAAGCTCACCGCCCGAAGCCACTTTACTCAGAGGCTTCAGATCCTCACCGGCGTTGGCAGACAGCAAAAACCGCACGTTGTCGGTGCCTTTTTTGGTGAAGCGAGCCTGATTCTCCGACCGCAGATCCTCCACCTCTGCCCGGAAACGGGCATTTTTCAGATCCAGATCGTGCAGTTCCTTTTCAATGGCTTGCGAAAGCCGTTCAGCCGCCTGACAGCGCAGATTGTGAAGCGCTCCGGCCTGCTCATAAAGGGCAGCGCGCATTTCGGCATATTGGGCCTTCAGCTCGTCCAGATTGTCATCCAGATTGTCCAGCGCATCCAGTTCCTGCTCCAGGGATGCCAGATGCTCCTCCAGCCCGTCGGCAGGCACAGCATATTTGACGCACAGCTTTGCGATCTGATCCAGACGGCGCTCGGTCTGCTCCAGCTTTTCGGGAGAAAACTCCAGCCGGGACAGCTGATCGGCCAGATCGCCCGACAGATCGGCAGCCAGCGCCGCCAGCTCCCGCATACGCTTTTCCAGTTCTTCGGCAGCGGCACTGTACCGTGCGCCCCGGGACAGGCTTTTCACCGCCTGCGCCAGCAGGTCAGCGGCGCCCTCACTCTGTTCCCCGCCGTCCAGACAAACGGCAGCCTCCGCAAGACCCTCGGTGATTTTTTCACCGTTTTGCAGCCGCAGCCGCAGGGACAGCAGTTCGTCCTGCTCTCCCGGTTTGACGTTGGCTTTTTTCAGTTCTTCAATGCGCCCGGGCAGCGCTGCCCGGCGACGTTCCTTTTCGGCGGTGCTCATGGACAGGGCTTTCATGCGGCGATTCAGCTGCAAAAGCGCCTCATACTGCCGCAAATAATCCTCCAGCGGCTGCTCCAGATCGGCAAAGGCATCCAGATAATCCAGATGGAGCTGCTCGTTCAGCAGATGCTGACCGTCATGCTGTCCATAGATGCTCACCAGCTTTTCGCCCAGCGCTTTCAGGTTGGAAAGGGATGCGGGACGGCCGTTGATACGGCACTGGTTGCGTCCGTCGGCAAACATCTCCCGGCGGATGAGCAGCTGCCCTTCCTCGGGCTCAAATCCCTGCTCCCGTGCCAGTTCCAGCACCTGCTCAGGCAGGTCGGCAAAGGTGCCCACCACACAGGCCTTGCTCTGGCCGGTGCGGATCAGATCTCGACTGACACGGCCGCCCAGAATGGCGCTGAGGGCATCAATGATAATGGATTTACCTGCGCCGGTCTCGCCGGACAGCACGGTAAGGCCGATCGAAAAATCGATGTCGGCCTGCTGAATGACGGCGATATTTTCAATATACAAATTGCGCAGCATAATCCCGTTTCTCCTAAATTACAGCGGTCAGGAAAGCATTCCCGTGACCATTTCACAGAATTTTTCCGCATCCTCGTTGGTGCGGAGAATAACCAGAATGTTGTCATCACCGGCCAGCGTACCCACGATATCCCGGATCTTCATAGCGTCGATGGCGGCAGCGGCAGCGTTTGCCATACCTACCAGCGTCTTGAGCACCACCAGATTCTGGGCACGATCCACCTTGACCACACATTCCCGGAAAATATTCTTCAGCCGGGTCATGTGAGTGGCCGTACTGCTCTGGTCGGGAGTGGAATACTGATAGCCGCCCGAATGGGAAGCCACCTTGATGAGCCGCAGCTCCTTAATGTCCCGGGAAATGGTGGCCTGGGTGGCGTTATATCCCCGGTCGCGCAGGTGGGCGGACAGCTCTTCCTGGGTTTTGATCTCGTTGGAGGTGATAATATCTAAAATCGCAGCCTGTCGCTTGAATTTCATTTGGAAGCCGTCCTTTCATTTGCAAGTTTGTTTCGGATGATCTCGTAAAAGCCCTGACCTTTGATGCGCAGCAGAGAGAAAATACGCTGAGAACGCTGGATCACCACCGTATCGCCCTCCTGCAGCTCATAGGTGTCGCCGTCAGGAGACAGGAACACCTGGTGACCCTTATATTCCGGCATAACGGTGACGATACTGGCCGCCGACACCACAAAGGATTTGATGGTCAGCGAGTGAGGACAGATGGGGGTCACCGCCAGACAATCGCTGGAAGGTGCCATGATGGGGCCGCCTGCCGCCAGTGAATAGGCGGTGGAGCCGGTGGGCGTGGTGACGATGACACCGTCACCGCTGAACTGGACGACTTCCTGTCCGTCCACGATCACCGACAGCGGAATCACGCGGTTGAAGAAGCCCTTGGTGACCACCGCTTCGTTGAGGGCGATGGCGGTGTATTTGGTGTTTCCCTGATCGTCATACACCGTAATGTCCAGCATTGCCCGGTCATCCAGTGTAAAGCTTCCTTCCTTTACCATACGCACCATTTCCAGCTCTTCCGGCTCGATCTCACTCATGAAACCAATGGTGCCGCAGTTGACACCTAGCACCGGCTTGCGAAAGAGCGAAGCATCGGGCGCAATGCGGAGAATGGTGCCGTCGCCGCCTACCACCATGATGAAGTCACAGGCAGGATAAATCTCGGGCGCTTTCATAAACCGCACCTGTGCTGCCTCATGAGCCTCCAGGCCGTCACACAGCACCTGTCGAAATTCTTCCAGCGCCAGCACCTCAAAATCCTCACGCAGCAGCAGAGAAACCAGCTTTCTGCTGACCTGGACGGCCTCTTCCTTAATGGGATTGGGCTGTACCATCACTCGATTCATGCAAAACACTTCCTTTTATTTGCGCTCATGAGCCCGTCTGACCAAGGTCTGCAAATCGGGCAGATGTTCCTCACCCGTCCGGCGCAGCCAGGCTAAAAATTCAATGTTACCGTCGCCGCCATGAATGGGCGACACTGTCATTCCAGCTACTGTAAAGCCGTTTAGCTTGAATGTTTCCACCATCTCCTGCAGCACGCGGAGATGGGTTTTGGGGTCTTTCACCAGACCGCCCCGGCCTACGGCAGACCTCCCGGCCTCAAACTGGGGCTTGATGAGCACCACCGCCTCGCCATCTTCTGCCAGCAGCTGCCCGATGGCAGGCAGCACCAGACGCAGGGAGATAAAACTCACGTCACAGGCAGCAAAACCGGGCTTTTCATTTAGTTTTTTGTGAGAAAGCAGCCGAATATCGGTCTTTTCCAGATCGGAAACCCGGGGATCGGCTTTCAATGTTGGCGCCAGCTGCCCCGAGCCCACATCCACGGCATACACATGGCGTGCGCCCTGTTCCAATGCACACTGGGTAAAACCACCGGTGGAGGCACCTACGTCCAGCACCACCCGTCCGGTCAGATCAATGCCAAACTCCCGCAGTGCGCCCTCCAGCTTGTGGGCGGCGCGGCTGACGAAATGAGCGGCATCGTTCAGGATTTCCAGCGGTACATCCGCATCATATTTTTGTGCAGCTTTGGCAGCAGTTTTGCCCCCTGCCAGCACCTGCCCCTGGGCGATCAGCTCTTTTGCCCGGTCACGGCCGCTGACCAGCCCCCGGGTCACCAACAGCTGATCCAATCGCATCTGTTCAGCCATGGCACAGCTCCTTTGCAGCATCAGCAACACCCGCAGCGTCAATTTCAAGGGCGGTGTAAAGCTGTTCCACTTTTCCATGAGTCACAAAGCGGCTGCCCAGATTACACAGCTTCAGACGGATATTTTTATCATTTTGCTGCAGCAGAGCTGCGATGTGCTGTCCCAGACAGCCCTCTTCCACGCAGTCCTCCAGCACCAACAGTCGGCCGCCATGTACGCAAGAAAGCAAGTCTGCATCGGCCTCGGTCAGTCGGTTGACCTTGAACACCGCGGCAGAGATGCCCTGCTTGTCCAGCAGATCGGCGGCCTGCAGCGCCACCGAAACCATGGCACCATAGGTGCAGATGGTCAGGTCGCTGCCCGAACGGATCTCCGCTGTCGCCTGATCAAAGGTGTCCGCCCGGAAACTGCCCTCGCCGCCCCGGGGATAACGCACGGCCACCGGCCCGGTTTCCAGCAGGATGGCCTGCTGCAGCGCCGTCCGCAGCTCGGCAAAATTGGCGGGCGCAAGGATCTTCATCCCCGGCACCGTCCGCAGGAAGGGCACATCAAATGCCCCCTGATGGGTCTCGCCGTCAGCGCCCACCAGACCGGCCCGGTCAACAGCAAATACTACATGGTTGCCTTCTATGGCAACGTCGTGGAGCAGCTGGTCATAAGCCCGCTGCAAAAAAGTGGAATAGATGGCGCAAACCGGCAGCATCCCCCGGGAGGCCAGACCGGAAGACATGGCCACCGCGTGCTCTTCGGCAATGCCCACGTCAAAAAAGCGCTTGGGATAGGTTTCCGCGAAGGAACTTAAGCCGGTTCCCGCTGCCATAGCGGCGGTTACGGCACAAATTTTCTCATTTTGAGCAGCCAGACGGCACAATTCTTCTCCAAAAACGGCAGAAAAATCGGTCTTTTTCTCCGCAAAGGGCTGTCCTGTTACGCTGTCAAAGGCAGACACCCCGTGAAAATCGGCAGGCGACTGCTGAGAGGGCAAAAAGCCCCTGCCCTTCTGGGTCTTGAAATGTACCACCACCGGCTTGTCCAGTTTTTGGGCCTGCTCCAGCAGATCGCAGACCGCTACTGTATCGTTGCCGTCAGCAGGGCCAAGATATTCAAAGCCCATCAGTTCAAAGATGGTTTCTTTCAAAAGTGCGGTGCGCAGTGTGCGCTTGCAGGCCGAAATCACCCGGATCAGGCTCTCACCGCCGGGACATTTTACCAGTGCCGCCTTGGTTTTTTCCTTCATGTGGAAATACCGTGGCTTGATGCGGATAGCAGACAGCCGTTTTGCCAGCGCGCCTACGTTGGGGCTGATGGACATATCGTTGTCGTTAAATACCACGATCAGCGGCAGACCGGACTGTCCGGCATCGTTCATGGCCTCATAGGCCATACCGCCGGTAAAGGCGCCGTCGCCAATGACACAGACGGTGCAGGCATCGCTGCCCGCCAGCTTTTTGGCTCGTGCCATACCCAGTGCCACCGACACCGACGAGGATGCATGGCCCGAAACAGCACTGTCATAAGGGCTTTCCGAAGGGCGCAAAAAGCCGCTGATCCCGCCGAACTGCCGGAGGGAATCAAAGCGGTTTTTCCGCCCGGTGAGCATCTTGTGCACATAGCACTGGTGTCCCACGTCGAAAAGGATATCATCTTTGGGCGCATCAAAAACACGGTGGAGCCCCACGGTGATCTCCACCACGCCCAGATTGGAGGACAGATGTCCGCCGGTTTTGGACACGGCTTCCACCAAAAACTGTCGAATTTCGCTGCACAGCGCAGGCAGCGCCTCTTCGGGTAATTTTTTCAGGTCGGCGGGACAGTTGACATTGTCCAGCCAGGGATAGTTTCGCATTGTCCCTTCCCTCCTGTTCGTTTTCCTTTGTTACTTGTTCCGCTGTGCCAGATAGAGAGCCAGCTCTTTCAAAAATTCACCGTCTTCAAAGACCTCGGCGGCAGCCAGTGCCTGCTGGGTCAGATTGCGCACCATGCTCCGGCAGGTTTCCAGCCCATAGACCGATACAAAGGTGGTCTTCTGGTTGTTTGCATCGCTGCCGATGGCCTTGCCCAGCACCGCCTGATCGCCGGTCACGTCCAGAATGTCATCCTGGATCTGGAAGGCCAGACCCACGCAGTCGGCGTAATCCCGGGCTGCCTGCAGCTTTTGCTCCTCTGCACCTGCCAGCAGTGCACCGCCCTCACAGGCCGCACGGAGCAGCGCGCCGGTTTTCAGGCCCACCATTTCCTGCAGTTCTTCCAAGGTGGCGGTTTTTCCTTCCAGTGCCAGATCCTGCACCTGACCACCGATCATGCCGTACATGCCGCTGCAGCGGGAAATGCAGGCTGCGGCAGCCAGCGCCCGGTTGGCAGGCAGGGCAGTCTGGGCCACCATGATCTCAAAGGCCCGGTTGAGCAAAGCATCACCGGCCAGGGTGGCCATGGCTTCGCCATAGACCTTATGATTGGACAATCTGCCCCGGCGATAATCGTCATCGTCCATACAGGGCAGGTCGTCGTGGATCAGCGAATAGGTGTGGATCATCTCCAGACCACAGGCAAAGGGCAGCGCCTCTTCCGGCTTGCCGCCGCACAGACGGTAAAACTCCAACAGCAGCATGGGACGGATGCGCTTGCCCCCCGCCATCAGGCTATAGCGGCAGGCCTCGAAAATCCGGCTCTGGCGGCAGGGTTCGGTAGGCAGAAAGCCTTCCAGCGCATCCTCTACCATCGCGCCGTAGCGCTCCATGGTCTCTTTCAGCATATTATTCCTCATCCCCTACAAAATCGGGCGTTTCGGGGCCGTTCTCCCCCTGCAGCAGGATCTTCAGCTGCTGCTGTGCCTGATCCAGCGCCTTGTTGCAGGAAGAAATCAGCTTGGTACCCTCCTGAAACAGGGCCAGACTCTCTTCCAGCGGTGCATCGCCACGCTCCAAAGCGGTGACGATTTCCTCCAGACGGGTCATATTCTGTTCAAATGTCTGCTTTTTTGCCACGTTGTTTCCTCCTTTGGACGGCATCCACCGTACATTGTACCGTGCCGTCAGACAGGGCAACCGCAACCGGGTCGCCGGGCTGCAGCTGGGTCACCGAACGCACCACGGCATCCTCCCGGGTGACCATGGCATAGCCCCGGCCCAGCACTTTCAGCGGGCTGAGGGCATCCAGCTTGGCGGCTGTGCGCTGAAAGCGCAGGGTATTCTTTTGCACCATTCCGGTACCGGCGTGCTCCAATCGCTGCCGCAGCATTTCCAGCTGAAGCTCCTGCTGCTGCAGATAGGCTTCGGGGCGCTTCATCACCGGCTTTTGCGCCAGTGCATCCAGCCGCTGCCGCAGCTGGGTCAGTTTTCGCCCTTCGGCCTGTTCCAGCCGCAGCTGCAGTTGACGCAGGGCGCTGCGGATGGCAGCCTCGTCCTGCACAGCGATTTCGGCGGCGTTGGAAGGGGTTGCGGCACGCACATCGGCCACATAATCGGAAATGGTCACGTCGGGCTCATGTCCCACCGCCGAGATCACCGGAATGGTGCAGCGATAAATGGCACGGGCCACGATTTCTTCATTAAAGGCCCACAAATCCTCCAGAGAGCCGCCTCCACGACCGGTGATGATTACATCGGCAAGCTGATGCTTGTCCACATAATCCACCATAGCGGCGATCTCTTCGGCAGCGCCCTCCCCCTGTACCCGAACGGGACAGACCAGCACTTCCGCCATAGGCCAGCGGCGGCCCAGAATCCGGGTCATATCCCGGACAGCGGCACCGGTGGGAGAGGTGATCAGCGCTACTCTATGCGGATAATTGGGCAGCGGCTGCTTGTGGGCGGGGTCGAAAAGGCCTTCTTCATAGAGCCGCCGTTTCAGCTGCTCAAAGGCCACCGCCAGTGCGCCCACCCCGTCGGGCTGCATGGCAGTCACATAGATCTGATATTGCCCGCTCTTGGGGAACAGGCTCACCCGGCCGTAAAGGATGACCTTCATGCCGCTTTCCGGACGGAACCGCATCTTCATGGCATCCGAACGGAACATGACACAGGAGATCACCGCCCCTTCGTCCTTCAGCGTGAAGTACTGGTGGCCGGAAGAATGTGCTTTGTAATTGGAAAGCTCGCCCCGGACGCAGACCTGAGACAAAATCTCATCCTTGTCCAGCAGCAGCTTGATATATTGGGTCAGTTGGGTGACCGAAACCGGCTGCATTGCCATACCATCACCTCATGGATGCCAGAATGGCAGCGCCTACGGCGTTGTCGCCGCCCAGCCCCTTTTGTGCAAACCACAAATCGGGCTCTTTGGCAAAGGCCTCCTGCACCAGCGAGCACACCGAAACGCCGCCCGAGATCAGCACCGGCAGTTTTTCGGCCTTGCGGGCGTTTTTCGTGGCCTTCAGAATGGTCTGCGCCACGGTGTTCAGCACAAACCGGCAGACATCCTCCCGGCGCTCCCCCGCCTTGATGCGGGCTTCATACTGATTCTGCACGCCCGACAGGGAAAAGGCACAGTCCTGCACCTTTACCCGGAAAAAGTCCCGGCTGTCCGACTGCAACGCCGCCTGCTCCACATAGGGGCCGGCAGGGAACGGCATATCCAGCGCCACGCCCACCCGGTCGATGAGCTGGCCTGCCGAAATATCCCGGGTACCGCCGATGATATCTTCCCGGATGATGCGCTCCGCCGAAGGCTCCACCCGTAAAAACTCGGTGGTACCCCCTGACAGATGCCATGCCAGAAAGGGCGTTTTCAGCAAGTCCGGCTTGTCCACCGAAAAGGCGGCCGCCGCCAGATGCCCCTGCTGATGGGAAAACTCATAGACCGGCACATCCATGGCCGCTCCCAGACACTGTGCCACGCACAGCCCTGCCAGAAAGCAGGGCATATAGGAGTCCTCCAGATCCCTCGGACGGGAGGAAACGCCGATGGCGACGATCTGCCCCTCCAGCTCTCGGCAGGCGGCTTTTACCTGCTCGGGCAACTGCCTGACGTGCTGAAAGAGCGCGTCGCTCTGCCGCAGGCCCAGCGTTCCCAGCGGCACCTCCAGCAGTTTGCCGCAGGCGCGAAAAGACCCGTCCTCAGGACAATAAAGTCCTGCGGAGGTCTTGTAATTGCTGGTGTCCAGGCCCAGGTACAGCTTTCTCATGCCTTGACTTCTTTTTCCACAAAGGAGCCCATGATGCCGTTGATAAAGCCGGCGGCCTCTTCGGAATCATACTGCTTTGCCAGCTCCAGAGCCTCGTTAACCGAAGCGCCCACGGGGATCTCCATATACAGCACCTCATACATACACAGGCGCAGGATGCACTTGGAGATCCGGGAAATACGGGCGATATTCCAGCCCTTGCTGTACTTTTCGATGTAATCGTCCAGCTCGTACAGGTGCTCCATCACGCCGGTGACGGCACGCTGGATGTACTCCTGCTGATTCTCCGAGGGCATCTTCTTATACAGGTCGTACTCGCTCTCCAGCGACTGGAAGTTTTCCTCGTTCACGTCCTCCAACAGCTGTGCGCCGCGGTTTCCGGTATACTCGCCGGCAAAGATCAGATGGAGTACCAGTTCTCTTGCTTCTCGTCTGTTCATAGACAAGCCTCCCACTTTTTATCTGAAAATAAATATTATAATCTAATCTTATATTATACACCGATTTCCCCAAAAAGAAAGGGATTTTCGGGCTTTTTTCTGAAATTTCTTCCGCTTGGATGCATAAAAAAGACTCCCCGCACACAAGGTGGGAGAGTCTGTATGTTGATTGACATTATCTGGTTGCCACACCGGCTACAAAGACGTTGACCGAGGCCACTTCGATGCCCACCGTGCCGTCCACAGCGGCCTTGACGGCGGTCTGCACGTCCTTTGCCACCTGAGAGATCACGTGACCCACGGTCACCAGCACGTGCACGTCGATGGAGCAGATGCCGATCTCACTGAGATTGACCAAAACGCCCTTGACGGTGGACTGGGCAGTAACTGCCAGAGAAGAGACGCCCGATACTGCCAGTGCGGCCTGGGCGGCAATCTCACCAACGGCGTGGAAGGACACACGGATGACACCGTCCTCCTCCTGCATATCCAGATATTCCTTATGTTCGGCCATCGGATCAGCCCCTTTCCCTCGAATGGGACTATTTTACCCTATTTCCGCCCATTTGGCAAGGAAATTATCTGTAAACGATCAGTTTGCCTCAGTTTCCATGATTTTGATAGCATCGGCGGTGACCCCGGCCTCGCTGATGACGATGTCCCGGATGCGGGCAACATCGGCGTCGGTCAGGCCGGTTTCGGTCTTGGACACGATGACGTTCACCCCGCCGTCGTTGACAAAGGTCACGCAATCCTCATAGCCCTTGGCAATGACCAGATTTTCGATGCGGGACTCCACCACGGCGTTGCCCGCCATCACCTGAATACCGGTGCTGGCCGCCGTGCGGGCTTCTTCGGTGGCCGTTTCGCTTTCGGCGGTTTTGGTGAGGATGTTCACCGCCTCATCCCGGGCCTGCTGCCGGGACAGGCGAGCCTGGGAAAAGTATTCCCCGCCGGTCTGGGTCTGCAGGCCCTGGGTGCCCGCTTCCTCCATGCTGTCCACCAGAATGGACTCCCCCAGCACCTTGCCGTCGGCCTGATAATCGGTGGCGCTGCCGTAGTCCTCGTCGGTCTTGGTGTAGTACCAGTTGAGATAGACCGCCAGACAGAGCATCAATGCCACCACAGAATAAATCGCGCCTCGTTTTTTCACAGTCAATGCCTCCTATTGTTTCATTTTTGATATGACGATCCGATCGGCCGAAAGGCCGGTCAGCGACTGGATCACCTGAGTCACTGCCAGCCGCACGGCGGCGCTGTCACCCCCCTGACAGACCACCACCGCCCCCCGGTACACCGGTGCCTGCTGCCGCAGGGACACCGGGCTTTGCCCGCCGCTGTCCGAAAGGGTCACCAGCTCCCGCTGCTGATTGTGGCTGGCGCTGTCCCCCTGCTGACTGCGGGATTCTGTGCGGTCATAGGCGTAGACCGTTT
This sequence comes from Clostridia bacterium, assembly GCA_017620505.1. GTDB lineage: Bacteria > Bacillota > Clostridia > Oscillospirales > Butyricicoccaceae > UBA4644. The sequence continues at coordinate 2,392 of JAGAVA010000041.1, read as the reverse complement.
CCTCTCCGCTTTCCACCGTCAGCAGCACGCTGGTCTCCCCCACCCCGTCTATTTGCCGCAGAATGGCACAGATGCGATCTTCCAGCGCGGCGGTTTCTTCCATCACGGCGGCAGTCTTCTCCGGTTTTTGGGGCTGATTTTCGCTCTGAGGCCACAGCAACAGCACCAAACCTGCCAACAGCACCAGCAGGATGTACTTATACTTATCGAACAGCCCTTGCAAATATGCCGGAAGTTGGGGCATTTTCATGGGTTCTCTTCCTCCTGAATGATGATTTGTCCGGCTGTTACGCCAAGCTGGGCACAGAATTGCTGCCGCAGCGGTTCCAGCTGCTCCCGTGGGCCGCCGTGATAGCCTATCCGCACCTGCTGCACGGTGACCCGGCCTTCGTCGTCGGCGGTGCAGGTGACCTCCACCGTGCAGGTCAGACCCAACCCAGCGGCCTGTTTTTCCAACTCTGCGGCAAGCTGTCCTTGTGTCTGCTCTAATTGCGCCTGCCGGGTCTGTTTTTGTGCCTCTTCCACCTGCTGCCGCACCTGTTCCTCATACCACCCGGTGTCCAGCGCAGGCAGCTGGGTCTGCCGCAGGATGGACAGCAGCAGCACCACCATCAGGCAGGCACAACCAAAGCGCAGCAGTTCCTTTTGCGCCCCGCCTGCCAGCGTCAGAATACCGGCGCACACCAGCCCGGCGCACACCAGTTTGACCACCGCCGCCGTCATGTTCCGGTCACCGTCATGCTCACCACGATGGTGATAAACTGTACGGCACAGCAGGCCGTCAGAATGCCCAGCAGCATGGAATAGGCCTGTGAAAGAGCATCCAGCATGGTTTTACAGCCCCCTTCCGCAAAGGATGCCGCAAATACCGACAGCACCCGAAACACCAGCATATGACAGACCCCCTGCAAAAAAGGTGCAAGACAGATGGCTGCCGCCCCCAGAAAGCCCACAAATCCTACCCCTGCCCGCAACAGGGACGCGCCTGCCAGAATGGTCTCGGATGCGCCCGAGATGACGCTGCCCACCAGCGGCACCGTACTGGACAGGCTCTGGGCGGTGCGCACTGCGGCGGCATCGGCGGTGCCGGTGACCAGTCCGGTAAAGGAAAGATAGGTAAAATAGGCCGTAAGAAACACCTTGAAAAAGGTGTTGATCCCCCATTTTCCCAGTGCTGCCGCCTGATGGAGCGCGCCGTTTTCCGAAAGGATGCCGCCGTAGATGAGCAGCAGATACAGCGTTACCGCAGGCAGAAACACCTGCCGGGACAGGGTGATGATCAGTTGGGAAAACAGCATGGCTGCCCCTGCCGTTGCCACCGCGCTGGCAGGCCGTCCCGCCGCAGCCGAAGCAGCAGCAAACACCCCAAACAACACCTTGGAAAAGGTATCCAGATATCCGATGGCCGTGCGGCAATGCTCCAGCAGCGCGCCGTTTTGCTGCAGGGCCAGCGCCAGAATGGCGGTGGCTCCCGCAAGCTCGGGTGCCTTTGCAGGCAGCGCCGTCCCGGCACTTTTGGCAAACTGCTGCAGCAAAGACAGCAGCAGGCAGACGGCGGTCATCAAAAACGCCGACCCCATGGCGTTTTTCAAGCCCTGTCGCAGCAGGGTCTTTGCCGCCTGAAGCAAGGCCGAAAAGCCACCCTGCACATCCAGACTTTCGGGGGACACCTGCTGCAACAGATCCGCTGCATCCCGGGGCAGCGCCTGCTGCAAGCGGTCTGTATCTACCGCCCTACAGGGAATACACAGGCACAAGGCCAGCATCAGCGCCAAAAGCCCTCTCATGTGCCCAGCGCTCCCATCATTGCCAGCGCCTGTTTTGCCAGCGGCAGCAGACACAAAAGAGATGCCGTGCCGCCGCACAGCTCCAGCTTGGCTGCCAGCGCCCGCTCTCCCGCGTCCCGGCAAAGCTCGGCGGAGATCCGGGTGACTTGGGTGACGGCAAGCACCTTCAGCAGGGGCAAAAACAGCCCGAAGTCCAGCCCGCTTTGCTGCAAAAGCTGCTGAAATTGCTGCCAAAGGGCGCGCAAACCGGGAAACAGCAGGCCAAACAGCACCAAAAGTCCACTGACGCTCACCAAGAGCGCCAATGCAGGGGTTTTGCCCCGGATCAGCTGACCGGTCAGCGCCGCCAGCGCTGCTGCCAGCAGGATTTTTCCAAACACACCGCCGCTCATAGGCCAAAGGTGGTCTTGATCAGCTGAAACAGGTCGCTGATCTCCCCGATGAGGATCATCATCACCACGATCAGTCCCGCAAGGGTGGTCATCATGGCCTGTTCCTCCCTGCCCGAGCGAATGAGCAGCTGGTTGAGCACCGCCACCAGAATCCCGATGGCGGCCACCTTAAAAATCAGATCTACGTCCATAATCGTTCCTCTTACAACACCG
>JAGAVA010000040.1 GCA_017620505.1 Clostridia bacterium | reverse complement strand
GCCCCAGTGTGCGCACTGGGGCACCTTCCCCCAGGGGAAGGCTTTTTCGCTAAACAACAATTTACCGCACAAAAAACGAGCCGGTGGGAACCGGCTCGTTTGGAATTATCGGGTTTTCATAAAACGTTTACTGAGCTTATTCACCACCACCAGCACCACACCCAGAATAAAGGTGACACTGCCGGCCCACAGGCCGCCGGTGAACACAACCCGCAGAGCATAGCTGATGATGCTGTTCCAAATCAGGCTCAGCAACAACGCCACAAAGGTCAGCCCCAGGGAAATGCCGCCGCTGATGGCCAGGGCCTTGCCCACACTGCCGCAGGCCTGGAAGATATTCCACTTGTAGCTTCTGGCTACCAGCACCGCCATGGCAAGCATCAGCACCGCCAGAATCACCGCGGTGGCATCGGACAGGGCCACCCGGGCCGCTGCGTAAGCCACAGGAGAATCCTTTTTCAGGGTCTTGGCCTGAAGAGCGCGCATCAGACCGTCGGTGTCGGCCTTGGCCAGCACATTGTCCACATCCTTCTGGGTCAAGGGCATACCGGTGAGCTTTTCGATATAGCGGCTGTTGTCCCACAGCAGCTCTTTCAGCTCCCGCTGGGTGATGCCGGTGCCCCGGCGGTCATTGCGGATATCGTCGGTGTATTCGCTGAGCTTTTCTGCCAGGAAGGGCAAAATGTTGGAATCTTCAAGAAATTCCTGCACATCCTCTTCACCAACGGAGATGGGGACGGTGTAGTTTTTTTCAATCTCCCGGGCGATATAGCAGGCCATGCATTGGCCAGGCTCGGCAGAGGGAATCACATCCCTGGCCGGAAGGGTGGTCAGGTCCAGGTCCATGACCAGATTCTCCACGGTCTGCTCCAGCAGGCTTTCGGAGGTCAGGTTGTTCAGATTCGCCAGGCCGATGCTCAGGCAGGCGCAAAGGAAAATCAGCACGCACAGTATTGCCGCACCGGCGGTGCGGGGGCGGTCCGCTGGCCGGGACCAGACGCACTTGGGCTTCGGCGTGGGCTGGGGAGCCGGTGCAGACTGAGGAGCCGGTGCGGGTTGGGGAATGGGCGGGGAGATGGGCTGCACCGGAGCCTCCGGGGGCTGTGCCGGGATTGCGGGAGAACAGACGGCTCGGCCGCAAATATGGCAGAACCGGGCATCCTCATTCAGGCGGGTGCCGCAGTGAGAGCAGAATTGTGGTTTCATGATTCGGTTCCCCTTTCTTTGGAATAGGTGGTTTCTGAATCTAGTATAGCCAAATTTTTCCGAACTTGCAACATAAATTGTTGGGGAACTTTCGAATCAAATCAGGCCGATGGTATCCATCGGCCTGGGAAGCTATCAAGTTCCTTTTGCCAGGGCTGCGATGGCATCCGCCAGGGCGGGCATGGCATTGATAGCCTGGGCATGGGTGTTGCCTGCGGTGCCCACCTCTACAATAAGGGATGCGGGGCACAGGTCCTGGTTATACCGCTTATAACGAATCTGGATGGGCCGGTTGACTCCTTCATTTTCCTTTTCCATCAGCACCGCCAGCTTTTCCGCTACACTGAGGTTGGTCTGCCAGTTGGGATGGGACTGGCCGGCACCATTGGTGCCCACCACCAGCATGAGCTGAGCGGAATCCTGACCATTTACCGTGGCCTGGGTGGCCCACTGACTGCCGTCGGCATTGGTGGCCGAATCCCGGTGCAGGTCCAGCACCACCTTGATGGAGGGATACTGCTTCAGATATTGCTGGACGGCTGTTCTGGAATTATTGTAGGCGTTGTCGTAGTCCAGATAATCGTGGGCCGTCCGGTCATGGATGACCTTGATGCCTTGGGCCTCCAGCAGCCGTGTCAGCTCGTCGCCAATGGAGATCATGTTGTAGCGGTCATCGGCAGTGCGGTAGGCTGCATGATTTTCATACTGGGAATCCGCCGTTTTTGTATAGGCCTCGGTGCCATGGCTGTGTACGATAAGGACCGTGGGTTTATCCCCGGTCAGGTCCCAGCTCAGCTTCTGGACCAGCAGCTTTTGCAGATTGGGCTTACTGTTCATGGTAAAGGAATAAGTCACGCTGAAATACTGACTGTCTGAAACAGTGAAGCTGGGCTTTACGACGCTGGGCGGTGTTGGAGGCTGGGTAGCGGGTGGCTCTGTAACAGGGGGCTCCGTCTGAATGGGAGCGGTGGTGTTGGCCGTGGTATCCGTCGGAGCAGCGGGCTCCGGGATGCGGCCCGTCTCACTGTATAGTAAAAAGGATGCCAGCTCCGGCTGGGCGAAGATGCCCCAGGCATTGCCCAGGGCACCGCTGAGGGCAAACCGCAGCAGCATGGCGGCCAGCACCGCCAGGGTGCCAACCCGGATGGATATGTTATGCCATTTCATATGATTCTCCTATTGAGACCGCTTCCATTTGGGTCTGGACCGCAGCTCGGTACGTAAATTTTGAAAAAACTCCCGCAGGAGCGCGGCGCATTCGGCCTGGCGGATGCCGCTGACCACCTGGGGATGGTGATTAAAATTCATGGAAAACAGATTACACACCGATCCGCAGGACCCGGCCTTTGTATCCGCCGCACCGTAAACCACCCGGGGAATCCGGGCATTGACGATGGCACCGGCACACATGGGACAGGGCTCCAGGGTCACATACAGTGTGCAGTCCCACAGCCGCCATCCACCCAGATTGCGGCAGGCATCGGCAATGGCTTCGATTTCCGCATGGCCCATGGCGGTCTTTGCCGTTTCCCGGCGGTTGCGGCCCCGGCCAACGATCTGGCCGCCACGGACGATGACACAGCCCACGGGCACCTCGCCCTCTGCCGCGGCCTGAGCCGCCAGAGCCAGGGCCTGGTCCATAAATTCCTCGTCGTGCATAGCCTTCACCTCAGACTAATCATAGCCCAAAAGGGGGGCGTTTGTCAAGGCTCCATCAGCATGGCCGCCAAAAGCACGGCCAATTCCCGGGGGGTGAAGCCCTGGGCCCGGTGGGACAGCCGTTGTTGGGCGGCTGACAGACGGTTTTCCAGCAGCCGTGCCACATCCACATGGTCCATGGCGGCGGGCTTTCCTGTCAGCAGATAATCCGTGGATACCTTGAATTCCTCTGACAGGGCCACCAGCAGCTCTGCCGATGGTTCCCGCCGCCCCTGCTCATACATCCCAACGGCACTGGTGCTGATGCCCAGCCGCCGGGCCAGCTCCGCCTGACTCCAGCCGCGGTCATGCCGCAGTGCGGCAATTCTGGCTCCCAGCATTGGATTCGCCCCTTTCGTGAATATGTAAGGTGAATTGTTGCTTACAGGATTAGTGACGCACCAAAAAAGAACATCGTCATTG
>JAGAVA010000005.1 GCA_017620505.1 Clostridia bacterium | reverse complement strand
TAGTAGGTGTTGATTACGGTGAGGGTCCACCCGTTCCCATTTCGAACACGGTAGTTAAGCTCACATGTGCTGACAATACTTGGCTGGCGACGGCCCGGGAAGATAAGTAACGCCTACACAAAGCGACAAGCGAAAGCTTGTCGCTTTTGCTTTATTTTGAAATTGGGAGGTACCCCATGAGCCGAGATATTTTATTCAAGACCGAAGATCATGTGTTTTCCTATCGTGTAGGCGGTATTCTGGTGGAAAACGGAAAGATTCTGCTGCAGCGGGATATATTCAGCAATCACGCCGTGGTCGGAGGCCATGTTTCCTTTATGGAACTTGCAAAAGACACTCTGGTGCGAGAGTTTCAGGAAGAACTGCACGTACAGATCGGTGTAGACGATCTGCTGGCGGTCAATGAAAACTTCTTCCTGTGGGGAGACAAGCCCTGCCACCAGCTGCATTTCTATTATGCGGTCCACCTGGAAGATGATGCTTTCTTCCGTGAGGGTGTGGTTTCCGGTTATGATGAGCTGGACAATATGCGGGTGGATCTGGATTATGTGTGGGTCCCGTTGGAAGACTTGGACAAGATCAGCGTTTATCCCCGGGAGATCCGCAAATTGCTGGAAAAGCACGAAGGTGTGCTTCATTTTGTCTCCAGTGAACTGGAATAACAAACCGGCTCTTTTACGCGTCGGTTGACAAGGGGATTTTCTTGCAGTATTATCGGATTACCACCATTTGGGAGGTTCTTTTATGCCGAAAGTCAAGCTGACCGTTACCGAGAGCCGCTGCCGCTGCAACTATTGTAAGGCAGGCGACAGCTTCATTGTGGAAGATCTCTGTCCTCCCATCTGCCACGAACTGTGGAACGTGGCCTATCCTTATGTATTTGTCTTGCTGAACGGTGCCGATCTGGATCACGGAGAGACCCGCGCCAAGGTCTTTGATGTACGCTGTCCCGACGGCGGGCGAGTGGTGCTTCACGGGGAAGTGGTGGAATAATCTTTACATTTCCCGGAAAAGCTGTTATACTGTTTACATTATTTAATATGTGCGTTCCAGCCGCCTTTGGCGGCGTACGGAATCGGGTGAGAAGCCCGGCGAGTCGGTCACTGTGATGCTGCAGCCAGCAGCTAAGTCAGATACGTAGTGGAGCGCTGTAGCTGTTTCGGCCGGAACTTGAAACAGACCCGTTCGTCTGGGGGCTTCGGCCACCGGGCGATTTTCTTTTTAGGAGGGCACTTATGAGATATTTCCATAGAATTCTTGCTGTATTGCTGTGTTCGGCCATGGTGCTTACCGCCCTGCCGGTCTCAGCCGGACAGTCCGACTGGGATCAGACGGCCCAGTTCCTCCACGGACAGTCCAAGACCCCTTCGGCAGGCAATACCTACGGCGACTGGGCTGTATTTGTGCTGGCTCGGTCGGGTGTTCTGGTGCCCAACAGCTATTATTCCGCCTGGCTGACCATGGCGGAACGTGCACTGGATGCGGGCAACGGCAAGCTGTCCGGCCCTACCACCGGCAATCTGCGTCTTGCCATGGCACTGCTGGCACTGGATCAGGATCTGACCGACGTAGGCGGCCATGATCTGCTGGCCCTGGCCAAGGACACCGATTATGTGTGCCGCACCACCGTCATGGGCGCGGTGTTCGGCATCCTGCTGTTGGAAAACTGCGGCGGTGACGATGCAACGGAGGCCGTTTATCTCCAGCATCTGCTGGACAAGCAGCTGGAAGACGGCGGCTGGGCGCTGTCGGGCACGGTGGCTGACCCTGATACCACCGCCATGACCCTGCAGGCCCTGTCCTACTTCCGGGATAAGGCCGAGGTGCAGGCCGCCATTGATGCAGGTCTTGCCCGCCTGTCCTCTCTGCAGCTGGACAACGGAGGCTTCACCGCCTGGGGCGTTTCCTCTTCTGAGAGTATCGCCCAGACCATTATCGCACTGAATCTGCTGGGCATCGACCTGGATGATGCCCGTTTTGTGAAAAATAAGGGCCTGCTGGAGGCACTGCTGGCCTATCGGCTGGAGGATGGCTCCTTCCGCCATGTGATGAACATGGGTTATGACGTGATGGCCACCGAGCAGGCCATGCTGGCGCTGGATTCCATGCGCCGCACGGCAGACGGTCTGCCCAGCATTTATGACCTGGCCGACCGCAAGACGGTGGACCGCAGTGTTGTAGGTCTGCCCGGAAAGGACAGCCGCATTTCGGTGCCCGGCAAGACGGTCAACATCCCCACCTTCCCTGACATTCATGGCCTTGACGAGGCCGAAGCCATTCTGGCGCTGGCGCATCGCGGCATTCTCAACGGCATGGGCGACGGAACCTTTGCCCCCGAGGGTCTGCTGACCCGGGCCCAGTTCTGCGCCATGGCCCAGCGTGCACTGGGCCTGCCTGTCTATGCGGTCTCTGCGCAGGTCTTTTCCGATGTGCCCTTTGGCGCATGGTATCACGGCTCGGTCATGTCGGCCTACGGCTTTGGCGCGGTCAACGGCATGGGCGACGGCACGTTTGCCCCCGAAAAGACCATCACCCGGCAGGAGGCCGCCGTTCTGGTGTCCCGACTGGCCGAAAAATGCGGCATGACGGTGGATTATGATGACACCGCCGCCCGCAATGTGCTGTCCCAGTTCGGCGACTACCGCACCTGCGGTGACTGGGCAAAGGAAGGGCTGGCCTTCTGCTATGCCAATGACATTCTGGATGACAGTGTGATGGACATTCAGCCCACCCAGGCCGTCACCCGTGCAGAGGCCGCCCGGATGTTTTATGCCATGCTGGACGCCGCCCTTCTGCTGGAGAACTGATATGAAAGACAGCTTTTCTTCCTATCACCCGCTGGTAAACTTCCTGTTTTTTGCCCAGGTGCTGGGGTTTTCCATGTTTTTGCTTCACCCGCTCTGTCTGGGAATCTCCCTTTTGTGCGCGGTGGGGTACGACATTTATCTCAACGGACGCAAGGCTGTGGGCTTCTGCCTCAAGGGCATTCTGCCCATGATGGTCATCACCGCCCTGCTGAATCCCCTGTTCAGCCATGAGGGCCGCACCATCCTCACCTATCTGCCTTCCGGCAATCCGCTGACGCTGGAATCCATCCTCTACGGTCTGGCGGCGGCAGGCATGCTGGCGGCAGTGGTGCTGTGGTTTGCCTGCTTCAATGCGGTTATTACTTCGGACAAGTTTGTCTACCTCTTCGGACGGGTCATCCCCGCCCTGTCGCTGGTGCTGTCCATGGCACTGCGGTTCGTGCCCCGGTTTATGGCTCAGCTGAAAGTGGTCACCCGGGCGCAGAAATGCATCGGCAAAGACCCCTCTCAAGGCAGTCTGTTTCACCGCATCCGGTGCGCCGGGTCGATTTTGTCGGTGATGCTCACCTGGGCGCTGGAAAACGGCATCGACACCGCCGACAGTATGAAAAGCCGGGGTTATGGCCTGCCGGGACGGACGGCCTTTTCGGTCTACCGCTTTGATAACCGGGACAGACAGGCGCTGATCTGTCTGCTGGTGCTGGGCGCCGCCGTTTTGGCAGGGGCGGCCTTTGACGGTCTCACCTGGCGGTATTTCCCCACGGTGAAATGGAGCACCACACCCCTGTCCTTTGGCGTGCTGGCGGCCTATACCGCCCTGTGCGCCCTGCCTTTGATTCTGAACTGGAAGGAGGATCGCAAATGGAATGCTTTACGCTCAAAAATCTGAGTTTTTCCTACCCCGAACAGCAAAATAAGACCATTGACGGGCTGGATCTGACCATTCGCGCCGGCGAATTCGTCACCCTTTGCGGTCCTTCGGGCTGCGGAAAGACCACCCTTTTGCGGCAGCTCAAGCCCGCACTGGCCCCACACGGTGTGCTGGAGGGTGAAATTTTCTTTGAAAACACCCCCTTGCGTGATCTGCCCCTCCGGGAGCAAAGTGCGCGCATCGGTTTTGTGCTGCAGAATCCCGACAATCAGATCGTCACCGACAAGGTGTGGCACGAGTTGGCCTTCGGTCTGGAAAGTCTGGGCTTTGATACCCCCACCATCCGCCGCAGAGTGGCCGAAATGGCCAGCTTTTTCGGCATTGAAAACTGGTTTTACAAGGATGTTTCGCAGTTGTCGGGCGGTCAGAAGCAGCTTTTGAATCTGGCGGCCATCATGGCCATGCAGCCCTCGGTGCTCATTCTGGACGAGCCCACCTCCCAGCTGGATCCCATCGCGGCCTCTGACTTTTTGGCAACGGTGGGCCGTATCAACCGGGAACTGGGCACCACCGTTATCTGCACCGAGCACCGGTTGGAGGAAGTTTTTCCCCACAGCCATCGGGTGCTGGTGATGGACAAGGGCAGGCTGATCGCTGACGGCACTCCCGCACAGGTGGGTGAGCGGCTCAAGGAGAGCGGACACCGGATGTTTGCCTCCATGCCCACCCCCATGCAGGTCTACGCCGCCGTACCCAACAGCCAGCACTGTCCGGTGACCGTCCGTGACGGGCGGGACTGGCTGGACACTTTTGCAAAAACCACGCCACTCGCGGCCGTTCCTGCCGAAAACATTCCCGCCCGCAAGGGCGAAACCCCGGCGGCAAAGCTGGAGGAGGTTTGGTTCCGCTACGAGCAGGATTCCCCGGACATTACCAAGGGCCTGGATCTGGAGGTCTATCCCGGCGAGCTGGTTGCCATTTTGGGCGGCAACGGCGCGGGCAAATCCACCACCCTGTCCCTGCTGGCAGGTCTGCACAAGCCCTATCGGGGAAAAGTAAGCCTGTTCGGCAAGGAGGGCACTCAGCCCCGACCCGGCCTGCTGGGCGTACTGCCCCAGGATCCCAAAGCGCTCTTTGTCAAAAACACCGTGGGTGAGGATCTTGCCGACGGGCTGAAGGATGCCGGACTTTCCAAAGAAGAGGGCGCGGCCCGTCTGGGTCAGGTCATCGGCCTGTGTCATCTGGAGGAACTGCTGTCCCGGCACCCCTTCGATCTGTCGGGCGGCGAACAGCAGCGTGCGGCGCTGGCAAAGGTTTTGCTGCAGCAGCCCCGGATGCTGCTGCTGGACGAGCCCACCAAGGGTCTGG
>JAGAVA010000039.1 GCA_017620505.1 Clostridia bacterium | reverse complement strand
GTCCAAGTCTCTGGGCAACGGCATTGATCCCCTGCAGATCATCGACCAGTACGGCGCCGACGCTCTGCGCTTCACTCTGGTCACCGGTATCGGCCCCGGTAACGACGCCCGCTTCTATACCGAGCGCGTGGAGGCCAACCGCAACTTCTGCAACAAGATCTGGAACGCTTCCCGCTTCCTGATGATGAATCTGGAGGTGGAGGACTTCACCCTGCCCACCCAGCTGGATCTGGAGGACAAGTGGATCCTGAGCAAGTACAACACTCTGGTCAAGGAAGTCACCGAGAACATCGACAAGTACGAGCTGGGCATCGCCGCCGACAAGCTGTATTCCTTCATCTGGGACTACTTCTGCGACTGGTATATCGAGCTGTGCAAGACCCGCCTCACCGGCGAGGACAAGGAAGCATCCGTCCGCGCTCAGAAGGTGCTGGGTCATATCCTGTCGGGCACCATGCAGCTGCTGCATCCCTTCATGCCCTTCATCACCGAGGAGATCTGGCAGGCTCTGCCCCACGAAGGCCCCTCTATCATGGTGTCTCAGTGGCCTAAGGCCGATGACAGCCTGAACTTCCCCGCCGAAGAGCTGGAGATGGAAGAAATCATGGCCGCCATCCGTGCTGTCCGTAACCGCCGCAGCGAGATGAACGTGCCCCCCTCCAAGAAGGCCGCTCTGATCATCGCCACCCAGAAGCCCGCCCTGTTTGCACAGGCCGAGCCCTTTATGAAGAAGCTGGCCTGGGCCAGCCAGGTCACCGTTCAGGAGGCTCCTCCTGCCGATGTTTCCGGTATGGTCACCTGCGTCACCCAGGCTGCCCAGATCTATATGCCCCTCAATGAGTTGGTGGATCTGGACAAGGAGCGCGAGCGCCTGCAGAAGGAGCTGGACAACGCGCTCAATATGGTCAAGCGCACCGAGGGCAAGCTGTCCAATGAGAGCTTCGTTGCCCGTGCCCCCGAGGCCGTTGTCAATGCCGAAAAGGAGAAGCTGGAAAAGTATCGCGAGATGGCTGCCAAGCTGGAAGAGAACCTGAAGGCTCTGGGTTAAGATCATGACCTACGAACAAGCGCTGGAGTTTATCCACAGCCGCATCCATCTGGGCACCCGCAAGGGTCTGTTCCGGATGGAAGGGCTGATGGAAAAGCTGGGAAATCCCGAAAAACGGATGAAATTCGTCCATATTGCCGGCTCCAACGGCAAGGGAAGCACCGCCACCATGTGTGAAAGCGTGCTGCGTCGTGCCGGGTACAAAACCGGTCTGTTCCTGTCGCCCTTTGTCTTTGACTTCCGGGAGCGGATGCAGGTAAACGGTCAGCTGGTGGACAAGCAGCTGATGGCCGATGTGCTGGAAAGTATGCTGCCTGCGCTGGCCGAGATGAAGGCCGAGGACAAGGAGTGCACCGAGTTTGAAACGGTCACTGCCCTGGCGCTCATGCTCTTTGAACGCTGCGGCGTGGAGTTCGTGGTGTTTGAGGTGGGCATCGGCGGTCTGCTGGACAGCACCAACATCATCCCGGCGCCCGCCTGCGCCGCCGTTACTGCCATTTCGCTGGAACATACCGATATGCTGGGCACCACGATCCCCGAGATCGCCGCCCAGAAGTGCGGTATCATCAAACCGGGCTGCCGGTGTGCCGGCTATTGTGATCTGGTGCCCGAGGCCGATGCCGTGCTGCGGGAAACCTGTGAAACTCTGTCCGTGCCGCTGACGGTGGCCGACAAGGCAAAGCTGCAGGTGCTGGAAAGCGACGATACCGGATCCCGGTTTGTCTATGACGGGAAGGAGTACCGCATCGCCCTGCCCGGTGGGCATCAGGTGATGAACGCCCTTACCGTGCTGTCCATTGTGGATCAGCTGCGGCAGGGTGGGGAAGACCTGCCCTACGAGGTGGTCAGACAGGGGCTGGAAGAGGCCATGGTCATCGGCCGTCTGCAGGTGGTGCGCAAGGAGCCCCGATGTGTCATCGACGGCGCGCACAATCCCGGAAAGGTGGGGGCGCTGTGCGCCGCACTGGACAGTCTGTACCCCGAACGGCCCCTCATCGGTGTGATGGGCATGATGAACCGCAAGGATTATCGGTCCTCGGTACCTCAGCTGGCAAAGCGCTGCCGAGTGTTCATCGCCGTGCCTGCCGCCGACGATCTGCCCCAGATCGTGCCGCCGGAAGAGATTGCCGCCGTTGCGGCACAGCACTGCACCGATGTGCGGGTGTGCGCTTCTGCCGAGGAAGGCGCTCGTCTGGCTATCCGGCTGGCAGAGAAACAGGATGTTCTGGTGGCAACCGGCTCCATGTATCTGCTGAGCGGCGCAAAAATTGGATTTACCGCCGAATAACGACAGAAAAAACTGCATAAAATCGATAGAATAGACCGTGTACGAGGGTACACGGTCTATTTTTATGCCAAAAAGGAGGCGATTTCGCCTATGAATCTTCAATATGAACTGCAGGAAGGGCTGCTGCGGGTGTCTTTAACGGGGGAACTGGGACACCACGAAGCCATCCGACTGATGGCGCAGCTTAACGGACTGGTGGAGGATCATCTGCCGGCCCGGATGGAACTGGATTTTTCCGGACTGGAATTTATGGACAGCTCGGGCATCGCCGTGGTGGTACAGACAGCCCGCAAGTGCCAGAGCTGCGGCGGAAAACTTTCGGTGACCCACACCCCGGCGCAGGCGCAAAAGGTACTGACCTGCGCCGGCATTCACCGACTGGTGGACATTCGATAGGAGGGATGGATATGAAATTGCTGAAGAAAGATCGCATCAACCAGATGACCCTGCGCTTTCCCAGCCGCAGCGCCAACGAAGGCTTTGCACGGGCGGCGGCAGCCGCCTTTATTGCCCAGCTGGATCCTACGGTGGAGCAGGTGTATGACATCAAAACTGCTGTTTCGGAGGCGGTGACCAATTCCATTGTCCACGGTTATCGGGACAAGCTGGGGATCATCACCCTTACCGTACGGCTGTATGCCCCCGCCACTGCCGAGATCATCATCTCCGATAAGGGCTGCGGCATTGAAAATGTCCGGCAGGCACGGGAGCCCATGTTCACCACCGGCGGTGCTGACCGATCGGGCATGGGCTTTACCATCATGGAAAGCTTTATGGACGGCATGACCGTCCGCTCCAAGCCGGGTAAGGGTACCACTGTGATTTTGCAGAAGGTGCTGGAGGCCCGGCAGGAGGTATGACACCACAGCTGCAGGCACAGATTCGGGCGGCGCAGACGGGGGATCAGGTCGCCATGGAGGAACTTCTGCGGGAGAATACCCCGCTGGTATGGAGCGTGGCAAAGCGCTTTTACGGTCGTGGCTGCGAGCCGGAGGATCTGTTTCAGCTGGGTGCCATCGGTCTTTTGAAGGCGATCCGTGCTTTTGATCTGGAACGGCCGGTGGAATTATCTACATACGCGGTGCCCATGATCATGGGCGAGATCCGCCGGTTTCTCCGGGATGACGGGCCGGTAAAGGTCAGCCGTACCCTCCGGGAGCGGGCTGCCATGCTGCGGCAGCTGCAGAACCGTCTGGAAAGTGATACCGGGCAAAGTCCCCGGCTTTCCGACCTGTGCCGGGAGAGCGGACTGCAGCCCGAAGAGGTGCTGGAAGCGCTCAACGCACCCCGGGATACCGATTCTCTGGATGCCGCTCTGCCGGGACAGGAGCGAACGCTGGGAGAGATCCTGCCTGCAGGCGGCGAAGGCAGGGTGGTGGAGGAGTTGGCCCTGCAGGAGGCCATTTCCCGGCTGGAGCCACAGCTTCGGCAGGTAATTCTGCTGCGGTATATGCGGGATCTGACCCAGCAAAAAATCGCGGTCATTCTGGGCATGACCCAGGTGCAGGTCAGCCGCCTGGAAAAAAAGGCACGCTTACAGCTGCAAAATGCCTTGCGGGAATAAAAAACTGCCGTGCATTGCTGCACGGCAGTTGAAAAACAGCATCAATTCAGCTTGATGCGCTCCCACAGGGAGTTGATATAGTTGAGGGTCTCGGCGTCCAGATTGCGGTAGGCATAAGCATTGTAGGCCTCCCGGAAGGACTCCATCTCGGGGTACAGGATCTCCATGGCCTCTTCACCCATATCCTCGATATACTGCTCGTCTTCCACAACAAGGGAGTTGGGGCAGGCGTACCAGATATACTCGGCGTTGGCGATGGCAGCC
>JAGAVA010000038.1 GCA_017620505.1 Clostridia bacterium | reverse complement strand
CCTCCGACGGCAACACCTACATCATGGCCGAGGCTCTGGTGGAAAAGATCATGAAGATGGGCGGCTTTGAGGAATACGAGATCGTTGCCACCTATCCCGGTCAGTTCTTCGAGAATATGCTGGCCCAGCATCCCTTCCTGGACAAGACCTCCCGTCTGGTCAACGCCGAGTACGTCACCATGGACTCCGGTACCGGCTGTGTCCATACCGCTCCCGGCTTCGGTGCCGACGACTATCAGACCTGTATGCGTTACGGCATGGATCTGGTGGTGCCCGTGGACGATTACGGCCGTCATACCGACTACGCCGGCAAGTATGCCGGTCTGAAGACCGAGGAATCCAACCCCGTCATCAAGGCCGATCTGGAAGAGGCAGGCATGCTGTTTGCCGCTGAAGAGATCGTTCACTCTTATCCCCATCATGACCGCTGTAAGAAGCCGGTCATCTTCCGCGCCACTCCCCAGTGGTTCTGCTCTGTGGAATCCTTCAAGGAGCAGGCTGTGGAAGCCATTGAAAATGTGCAGTGGTTCCCCGCCTGGGGCGGCGAGCGCATGACCAGCATGATCCGCGAGCGTGCCGACTGGTGTATCTCCCGTCAGCGCCGCTGGGGTCTGCCCATCCCTGTGTTCTACTGCCAGGATTGCGGCAAGCCGGTCTCCAACCCCGAATCCATCGAGAAGATTTCCCAGCTGTTCGACCAGTTTGGTTCCAACGTCTGGTTCGAGAAGGAAGCCATGGAGCTCATTCCCGAAGGCTTCACCTGCCCCCATTGCGGCGGCAAGACCTTTGACAAGGAAACCGACACCCTGGACTGCTGGTTTGACTCCGGTTCCACCCATTTTGCCTCTCTGATGAAGGACAGCCCCGAGCTGTGGCCCGCCGATGTGTATCTGGAGGGTGCCGACCAGTATCGCGGCTGGTTCCAGTCCTCTCTGCTGACCTCTGTGGGCGCTCTGGACAACGGCGCTCCCTTCCGTCAGGTTCTGACCCACGGCTGGGTGGTTGACGGCCAGGGCCGCGCCATGCACAAGTCTCTGGGCAACGGCGTGGATCCCGCTGATCTGATCAAGGACTTCGGTGCCGACATCGTGCGCCTGTGGGCGGCCTCCTCTGACTATCATGCCGACGTGCGCTGCTCCAAGGAGATCTTCAAGCAGATCGCTCAGAACTATCTGAAGTTCCGCAACACCTGTAAGTTCATGCTGGACAACCTGGTGGAGTTCGATCCCGCCAATCTGTCCAAGCCCGAAGAGCTGCAGCCTCTGGATCGCTGGATCATCACCAAGCTGAACGAGCTGTCTGACAAGGTGCTGGCTGCTTACAACGCTTATGAGTTCCACGTGGTTTCCCACGCCATCAACGATTTCTGCGTGGTGGATCTGTCCAGCTTCTATCTGGATATCGTCAAGGATCGCCTGTACTGCGACGGCAAGGACAGCCAGTCCCGCCGCGCCGTCCAGACCGCCCTGTATCTGGTGCTGGATACCATGACCCGTCTGTTTGCCCCAATCCTGGCCTTCACCTGCGACGAGATCTGGCTGGCTATGCCCCATAAGGCCGGCGATGACGAGCGCAACGTGCTGCTGAACACCTTCAACGGCAAGTATGCCGAGTATGAGCAGGGTAATATGGTCTCCTGGACCGGCCTGCAGCAGCTGCGTATGGGCGTCAATGCCGCTCTGGAAGTTGCCCGTGCCGACAAGAAGATCGGTAAGGCTCTGGAGGCTCATGTGGTTCTGGTTGTGGATGAGACCGGTAAGGGGAACCTGCAGTCCATCCGCGAGCAGTTCCAGAATACCTGGGCTGACCTGTTCATCGTCTCCGACGTGGAGGTTTCCGAGGACGCCGCTCTGTTCGAGCAGGCTGCCGAGACTCCCATCGCCGGTGTCCGCGTGCTGGTCTCCGAGGCCAACGGCGTCAAGTGCCCCCGCTGCTGGAAGCACACCGCCTCTCAGCACGAGGACGGCCTGTGCGCCCGCTGCGCCGCCGTGGTTGCCGAACTGGGCGATCTGGTCGAATAATTGCCAAAAAACAACGAAACGCACCCCGTTTGGGGTGCGTTTTTGTTATCGAAAAGTGTTTTCCAATTCTTCCGCAGTGTATTCCGTCCAGATCAGCTCTTCTTTTTGATTCTGTGCCTGGACAAAAGAGGAAAAGGCTGCTTCCACAACCGGGCGGCCGCCCAGCAAGTATTGCGGCTGCACAATGCCGTTGTCATCGGGAAAGCCTTCATACAGGCCGATCGTGTCAGTTTGCGCGCCTTCTTCCGTGAAGGACAAGCGGCCGTAACCCGACTGAAAGGCACTGCCGGAGTAATGAAAGCTGCCGTCGCATTTGATGTCCCGAAAGCCTCGGTACCACCGCTCAAAGATCTGAACCTGTCCCTCATGATACCGCAGGATGTCATAGCCATAGTACACTACGCCGTTGACCTGCTTCTGAAAGACCACTTCAGGTACGCCGTCCTGCTCCAGATCCACGATGGCAAAGCCGAGATAGCCTACATAGGAAACGGATTCCCAAGGGGTCAACCGTTCTTCCAGGGTGACGGCGGCACCGCTTTCGGTCATCATGGTGCCGCCATCCAGCAGGACAGATGCAAAGGCAGCGCGGGTTTCTTCGTCCATTTCGGCGGAAGGTGTTTCTGCCTGATAGAGCTCCAGATATTCATCGGCGGACATCCAGCGGTCCTGCCAGAAAACTTCCTCCTGCACATTAGGACCGGTAAGCGGAATGCAGCTGGTGAGCCAGCCGCCGTAATGATAACCGACACCATAAAGGTACAGGCAGTCGTCAGCTACCCACATTTCAGCCAAATGGATCATGTCGATGAGTCCCTCAAAGTCATAGTGAAAAAGCAGGACATCTTCGCCGCCCAAAGCCGCCCGATGGAAGCCGTTTTGGCTGTCCAGATAATACAGGTTCTCGCCATTCAGACACCAATCGATCATATCTGCCCCATTGGGAAGCGGATGGGTAATACTGCCTGTGGAGGGGTCGAAACAGGAAAAGGCATTGGTAGCAGAGAAGTACAGCTTTCCGTCCTGTACGGCATAGCGTCCCATTGCGGCAATGTCCAACGGCTGCCGGAGCCCGGTGGCAGCGTCGTGATAATAGTAGTGGGCATGAGCGTCGGAATCCGTTTTGATACGATAGACCACACCGCCGGGAAGCGCAGCGATGAAATCCCCCTCTTTCACCAAAGGCCAGCACAGGTCGCTTTCCACCTCCCGGGCCACCAGCCAGGTCTCACCCTTCCAGGTTCCCTGCTCGTAGACAAAGACCAGGCCTTGTCCAAGGGGCCAGGCTACAGGCTCCTGATGCTCGGGCGCAGGGTCAGACTTCTGGTTTTCGGGCGCGGGGTCAGGCTCTGCGGACGGCTCTACATATCCATAGACCCATTCGCCATCTACCCAGTTTGGCTGGGGGAGGGACTCCGCTTCCTCTGCCGGAGGCGGTTCGGGAAGCTGGATCGGGGGCACTTCCTGATGGCTGCATCCGCAAAGAAGGCTGCAAAGAAGTGCCGTCAGCGCAAAAAACCACATAGATCTCACCTCTTGTCTATCATCTTAACAGAGGAAGCCGGAACCGTACAGCAGGCAGATCCATTCTTAAGAATTTTTCAGAATTTCTCCGCGTATCGACTGCAGTACGCAGAGAGAACGAGAAGAACACTCCGTTGTCAGCCGGAAAAACCATGTACCGGGTCGTATCCGTCCGGTGTGACGCCTGTGCGGGTGGTGCCTGCCGGAAACCAGTCTGTCCGCCAGTACAACGCATTTTCATCTGCCTGCTCAACGGTCACTTTCCACGGGAAGAATGGCAGGTGAGCGTTAAAAACCGGTGGCGTCACCGACAGAATGTCCTGCCAGCGATCTTCGGTCAGATAAGGCTTCAGCTCCTCCGGACAGCGTCGGATGGGGTGAAAGGCAAGCCATGCGGCTGCAGCTATGATCAAAACGGCACATAGCAGGGATGCCATAACAGCGGTCTTTTTCCGCACATATGACCGCAGACAGAAAAACAACAGGGCAGGGAGGAAGAGCAGTGCGCCCAGCTGCAAACCATAAGCGAAAACGGTCACAAGAACGGTCATCGTCTTCCTCCTTTTCTCATTTTGATGGAAAAGTTCATAAACCTCTCAAATACCTTTGAGCAGGAACAGCTCCATAGGATGTGCAAAGGCCGGCAGATCAATGACAAAGCCGCCACAGTCCCGATAGCCCAGCTTGCGGTAAAAATGCTGGGCTTCCTCATCCACCTGTGTGGAGGTAAGCAGCATGCCGTAACCTTGTGCCTTCATATCCCTTTCCCAATGAGTCATCAGTCGGGAACCAAGGCCCTTTTTCTGATGATCCTTTTCAATAAACAGCAGGGTACAGAAGGGAGTGTTATCCCAAAATAAATTGTATCGCAGCAGTCCTGCCGGGAGCCCGTCAACCAGAAGTACGTACCCTTGCCTGTCACGGACTTTCCGCAAAAACTCGCCCTCCGGCAGGTGACGGTCCAGCTGATACCAAAAGGCCTTGTCTTCCTCCCGCACATATCGGATTTCTATCATGGGCTCACCTCATTGTCTTGGTTGTTGACATTGTTTTTTCTTCGTAGCGCAGGTGCAAAACAGGCACAGCAGATCTCTGCTGTGCCTGTAAAGGAGTATCCGTTTTAGAACTCGATCTTCTTGCTGATATACTCCACCAGCTGATCGATGGGCAGGCGAACCTGCTCCATGGTGTCGCGGTCACGGACGGTGACGCAGTTGTCGGCGGGGGCGTTGTCATCGCCAACGGTCTCAAAGTCCACGGTGATGCACAGGGGAGTACCCACCTCATCCTGACGGCGATAACGCTTACCGATGGAACCGGCATCGTCATAATCCACCATGAAGTGCTTGCTCAGCTGGGCATAGATCTCCTGTGCCTTGGGAGCCAGCTTCTTGGACAGGGGCAGCACGGCGCACTTGTAAGGAGCCAGAGCGGGATGCAGGCGCAGCACGGTGCGGACATCGTTCTTGGCCTCGTCCACCACTTCCTCGTCATAAGCCTCGCACAGGAAGGCCAGGGTCACGCGGTCAGCGCCCAGAGAGGGCTCGATGACGTAAGGCACGTAACGGGTGTTGTCCTCCTGATCGAAGTAGGTCATATCCTTGCCGGAGGTGGTCTGGTGTGCGGTCAGGTCAAAGTTGGTACGGGAAGCCACGCCCCACAGCTCGCCCCAATCGGTGAAGGGGAAGGCGAACTCAAAGTCGGTGGTGGCGTTGGAGTAGTGGCTCAGCTCCTCGGGGTCATGGTCACGCAGACGCAGGTTCTCGTCGGCGATGCCGAGGTCGAGAAGCCACTGGTGGCAGAACTCCTTCCAATACTTGAACCACTCAAGTTCGGTG
>JAGAVA010000037.1 GCA_017620505.1 Clostridia bacterium | reverse complement strand
CGTGGCGAAGAGGCTGTCATCTCTGCTGCTGATTCCAAGGTGAAGGTCCTGCTGATCCCCACCAACGAAGAGCTGATGATCGCCATGGACACCATGAACATCGTCAAGTAAATCAACTTTACAACAAAGAACAGCCGGGAGCTTTCCCGGCTGTTTTTGTCAAAAAAGGAGGGGACATATGGAACATCTGGGAACGATGCGGCTGGAAACGCCCCGGCTGATTTTGCGGCAGTTTGTTCTTTCCGATTTGGAGATGATGTATTGGAACTGCTGGCAGCACAAGTCGGTGACCCGGTGGACCAGCTACGCCCCCATGGACTGTCTGGCTGATGTGCAGAACAATGCCAAAATGTTCACCGAAAAGTGGCTGAACTATGACAATCCCAAGCGCTACAGCTGGGCCATTGAGGAAAAGGCCACCGGACAGGTCATCGGCAGAATGTTTGGTATGCATCCCGACGATCAGATACAACAGGTGGAACTGGCCTATGAGCTGGGGCCTGATTGGTGGAATCGCGGTCTGATGACCGAAGCGGTGCAAGCAATCCTGGCTTTTTTCTTTGAACAGGTGGGTCTGAACCGGGTCTTTGCTTATCATGCAGCCGAAAATCCGGCCTCCGGGCGGGTGATGCAAAAATGCGGCATGGTATACGAAGGTACGCTGCGCCGGGCGGGGAAGTGTAACCACGGAATCATCGATGTGGTGTGTTACAGTATGCTGGCTTCTGAATACAAAAATAAGGCTGCGGAATAACCGCAGCCTTTTGTTTAATCTTCGGTTGTGAGAGGCTCCTGCATGAGAATGAGCTTTTCGGTGGCCATACGGCTCAGGCTCGCCGTCACGGCAAAGGCTGTGACAATGTTGTTGACACCGTCATCGTCGGTTTTGCTCTCTGCCAGCAGGCGGCTGGCCTGTTGATTGACCTGCTCCACAAAATACAGGGTGGTGCGGCGCTGCTGCTCGGCAAAACGGTTGTAAACGTCCTGCACCTGCTGCTCGGTCAGCGTGGGCGGGAGCATCTGCTGGATGTAGGAAATGCTGACGCTCTGCTTCAGACTGCAGATCATCAAAAGATAGGCCAGATGGATCCGGGAATACCGCTTTTTGACCGGTGCGGGCATGATTTTTTTGCGCACATAGTTGTTGACGGCGGCGGCGGTCACCACGGCATCCATGCCCACTTCCTTGGGCAGAAAGCCCAGATAGCTGTTGAGCAGGGCCACCACCTGATCCATGTAAAGATCCAGCGCGGGCAGCTCGTCCCAGGAGGGGAGCGCGTGCTCGTTCAGATAGGTTTCCCATTTGCGCATCCGCTGGACGACGCGTTCGCGATCGTAATGCATAGCATCAGCCTCGCTCAAAGCCCACCAGCAGACCGCCTTCTTCGGCATAATAGCAGCACAGGCCGCTGAGGGGCATAACAGTGATACGGGCAGAGGGGAACTCCTCCAGAATCATATTCTTCATCATTTCAGCGCCCTTTTCCTGGAAGGCGTGTCCCAGAATGACCCGACCGCCGGTAAAGCCACGCTCGCGCATTTCCTGCAGCACCAGACGGTAGGTCTTTTCGGTGCCGCGGCACTTGTGCAGGGGCTGGACGGTGCCCACATCGGAGGCGATGCCGATCATGTGGATGCCCAGCAATTTGGCGGTCATGCCGGCCATCTTGGAAACACGGCCGTTTTTGGTGAGGTTTTCCAGACTGTTCAGCTGGAACAGCAGAGTAGTGCGCTGCATATAGCGCTCCACCTCGGCGCAGACCATCTCAAAGGGCAGACCGGAAGATGCCAGACGGGCGATCTCCTCCACGATGAGGGACAGCTCGGGGCCTGCCGTAAAGGTGTTGAAAACATGGATCTTTTTCTCGGGAGATTCCGCCAGAACCAGATCCCGGGCCAGCACAGCACTGTTATAACTGCCCGAAAGGTTGCTGGAAATGGTTACGATATAAGTTTCGTCAGCTGAACGGCAATGATCAGCGTACTCTTCGGGGCTGGGGCAGGCCGAGCCGGTCTTGCCCTTGAAGGCATAAACGGCGTCCATCATGGCGCGGGTATCCAGACCGGCCTCGTCTACATATTCGGTATCACCCACCAGAATCCGCAGAGGAGCCCGTCCGAACTGCAGGTCAGAGGACAGGTGGGCGAGGGAAGTTAGGTCACAGGAGGAATCGGCAACGATTTTGAACATAATCAGAAACTCCTTTTGATGTATCGAATCAATACATCTAATCTAATGGATTATATTATAGCAGAAAAAGAACACAATTACAAGATAAAATAACAAAAAGTGGCAATCTTTCGATTGCCACTTTTTTCTTAGGGGTTAAAAATGTTGTCCCAGAAGCTGCCGAAGCCACCGCCCGAATCTTCCTCTTCGTCGTCGTTCGGCTTTTCATCGCCGGAGGTGTCTTCCTGGTTTTCGTCGTCGTTATCAGGCCAGAACTCGCTCCAGAAAGGATCGGTGTAGGGATTGTCCGGATCGTCGGGATCCATGGGGAAGGGCCAGGTGGGATCGCGGTCCTCTTCCAGAATACCGGGATCCTCTTCTTCGATGATGGGCTCGGTATGGGTGGTACACACCAGATAGGTGCCCGGGCCGGGCTTGATCAGACCCTGTGCGATCTGTTCTTCGGTAAGGTCATAGGGCAGACAATAAATCTGGTCGCCGATGTTCAGCGGCTCGCTGCTGGGATAATTGCGCTGATAGTTCAGCAGACTGACGGTGGTCTGTCCTTCCAGAGGGCAGAACTCGTTTGCAACAGAGCCGCTGGCCTGACACAGATTGACCGAAACATGGCAGGTGCAGTTGCGCTTGGGCACATCGCTGGCCTCCACCATGGCAGTGGCTACCCGGCTGCCGCGGACATCGTTGGAGCACAGATCGGTGGCCAGCAGGCCACAGTCCAGACAATAGCTGACCTTGTTCATTTCGGTGGTCATGGTAAACTGGGCAGGTTCAGCCTCCACCAGCACGTCTTTCATTACACGAGTCCACAGCTCCAGCGCCGGGTTGGTGGAAAACTTCTGCAGACTCTGAGGGGTGTCAAAGCCAAACCAAACCACACCCACGTAATAAGGGGTGATGCCGGCAAACCAACGGTCGTTGTCGGCGCTGGTGGTACCGGTCTTGCCGCCCACCTGAATGCCCTCGATGGCAGCCTTGCGGCCGGTACCGGTTTCTACAACGCCGGACAGCAGCTGGATCATATAGTCCCGGGTCTTGGTGGACATGGCTACCGTAGTGACCGGGGTGTTGTCCAGCAGCAGCTTGTTGTCTGCATCATATACCTTGGTATAGAGGATGGGGGTGGTGTACTGGCCTTCGTTAACGAAGGCGCTGTAGGCCGCCGTCATTTCCAGAACAGTGACGCCGGTGGTCAGGGAGCCCATGGACAGGGGAGAGATGTCCTTGTCGCTGTAGGTCTTGACGCTGCCGTCGCTGAGAGTCTTCTGCATGGAGGAAACCAGCTCCAGACCCAGGTTTTTGGTGGCCCAGTTAAAGGAACGATCCACACCCAGCTGCTGCACCAGATCCACCGCCACGGTGTTGTAGGATTTTGCGATACCGTTGAGGATGGTGGTGCGGCCACTGTAGGTACGGCTTTCGTTGTAGGGCCAGCCGGTGCCGTCGCCGCGGACGGTAAAGTCCTTGGGTGCGTCATCCACCACGGTGATGGGGCTGACCAGATCATATTCCAGTGCGGGGGAGTAAACGGTGATGGGCTTGATGGCCGAACCGGGGCTTCGGTGGGTCTGGGTAGCCCGGTTGAGCACCAGATCGCCTTCCTTCTCGCCGCGGCCGCCGTAGAGCGCCTTTACGTGACCGGTATAGGGATCCATCAGCACCATGGAGGCCTGGGGATAGGTACCGTCATTGCCCAGTCCGCCGGGGAAGTTTTCCTCGTCCAGGAAAACGGCATCCATCTTGGCCTGAATTTCGGGATCCAGGGTGGTGATGATCTTCAGACCGCCGGTGAGCAGCAGTTGCTCCGCCATGCTTTCGCTGTAGCCCAGCTTGGTCTGCAGGTCTTCCTTGACCGCCCAGTAAACGGCATCCACAAAATAGCTCTGGTATTGTTCACCGTTGCTGTCTTCGTCCTCGCCGGTGCTTTTATAAGCCTGCACGTCCTCTGCCATAGCTTTTTTGTATTGGCTTTCGCTGATGTTGCCGTACTTCTTCATCTCGCCCAACACGATGGCCCGGCGGTCGGCGTTCTTTTCGGGGAAACGCTTCAGGTCATAGCCGTAGGGGTTTTTGACGATGCCGGCAATGGAGGCACATTCCGCCAGCGTCAGCTCGTCCAGCTCTTTGTTGAAATAGGTTTTGGCCGCCTGCTGCACGCCGTAGGCACCCTGACCGAAGTAGATG
>JAGAVA010000036.1 GCA_017620505.1 Clostridia bacterium | reverse complement strand
GGTTCGCTTTCGCTCACCCACCTCCCTCAAAACGAGGGAGGCAAGGGTTCTATCGGTAGTTTTTCGGTTTTTTGAGAAGCAAAAGAGGGTATCTTTCCAGATACCCTCTCATTTTTATTGCATTTGACCGATCTTCTCGCCGTAGCGAACCACGGTTTCGATGCCCTCTTTGGAATTTTCCAAAATGTCAGCATCCAGCGCCACCTTGTCCTTCTGCATCAGCACAACGATGGTAGAGCCGCCAAATTTGAAATAGCCCTTTTCCTCGCCCCGGCGGACAGTGGCCTTGCCTGCGTGGTTGACGATCTTGCCTACCATCAGGGCGCCTACCTCCATCACCACCCCGTCGCCGAAATGCTCTGTGTGCAGCACGGTGTATTCCCGGGTATTTTCCTTGTAGATAGGGAAATAATCGTTGGCAATGGGATTGACTGTATGGAACGCGCCGGCGATCCGCACCGGCTCAGACTGCTCACCGTCGCATATATAGCAGTAGCGGTGGTAATCATCCACGCACAGCCGGAAGATCATAGCCGTGCCGCCCTCATAAGCTGCTGCCAGCTCCCTGTTCCGCAGCAGGGATTCCACAGTATAATCCGTCAGCTTCAGGGTCAGTCTGCCCGCTTTCGTGATGGGCAGCACCGTCAGCTTACAGTCGCAGGGACTAATCAGGTGCTTGGGGTCCATATCCACCGGTCTTGCCTCCGGGCGGATCTTCCGGGTGAAGAAATCGTTGTAGCAGCGGTAATTCTCCTCCTGGAACTGGGACATATCGATATTGTTCTTTTTGATAAAGGATTTTATCATACCCCGGGAAAAGATCCGGGACATATACCAGCCACCCAGCCGGGTGACCCAACGGGCTGTCAGAGGCTTCAGCCAAAACCGTCCGAAAGCACTGCCGTACAGCTTCTTCAGGAATCGATCCTGCCCGTTATCTACCTCAATTAGGGTGCCGTCACGGTACTTGTGTTTCATCCGGATCTCCTAACGTTTCGCTGGGGTCAGTTGTATCCTCTGTACCCAGCAGCTCCTCGGTAAAGGGGCTGTCCTGGCTGTCCTGGGGCGGTGCTTTGAACTGCGTATAGGCAAAGATAATGCCAACGGTAACTGCCACGGCGGCAATCAGGATCAAGATCGGCTTCAGACCCAGCTTAGGCATCTTGAAATCGAAGATAAACAGGAATCCCACAACCGCCAGCAGCACGTGGAGCAGCACCAGAAATGCGATATCCGACATCACAAACTGCAGCCAGAATGCCAGGGGCAGGATGAAGGAAATGGAGGTAACCGGCAGGCCACGGTAGGTCTTATTACAGCCGCCCTCCTCTTTTTGCCGCTTTGCCTCCAGCACGTTGAAGAAGGCCAGGCGGATCACAGCGCAGGTGCAATAGAAGAACACCAGTACAAGACCCAAAATGCCGCGCACGCCCAGCAAATAGCAGATCATTGCCGGGAACACGCCGAAGGCCACCACATCCACCAGGGAGTCCAGCTGGATGCCGAAATTCTTCTCGTCCTCGGTGCGGTTCTTCTTTCTCCGGGCAACACGGCCGTCAAAGGCATCGCAAATACCGGAAAAAGCCAGGCAGAAAATAGCCATCTTATATTCGCCGTGGATGGCCTGGGTCATACCGAACACCGCTGAGATCAAGCTCAGGTATGTAAGGACGACGGTATAATCATAAAATCCTATAAACCGAAACATATTACTGTGTACCTTTCTCTTTCTTTTCTCTGATGACAACGAAGGAAACCAAAGTCATCACGCCGCTGATAATCAGCTGGGTATAGTAGCTTAAGCCCCGGCTGATCACCATACCGGGCAGCACCAGGTCTGCGCCGAAGATGGGATGGAAAATCTCCAGGAACATATTCTCGCTGACACCCATACCGCCGGGCAAGGGTATCATATCTGCTGCCACGGAGATCATTGCCTGCAGGCTGACCACCACCGGCACAGATTCACCGGACAGGTTAAAGGACCGGTAGGTGAGCCAGGTGATGAAAAACAGAACGCAGCGCTGCACCAAGGTGATCACAAAAACATTGAACATCACCAGCAGATGGTTGCGGAAGAAATCTGCCGCTGCCTTATACTGCCCGACCACCCGGTCGATCCGCTGAGCCTGGAATTCGTAATTTCTCACCAGGCGGATCCGGCAAAGCAGCTTCATAAGCTTCAAAGCAAACCAACGGATCAAATTGGGCATAAACAGCAGCATCAGCAAGACCGCAATACAGACCACATTCAGCGCCATACCCAGGTAGATAATGGGCGCCACCGGCTCCAGGTAGAGCATCAGTTTTTCCGGACGGAGCAGCATAATAACCGCGCCGATCAGCACCAGCACCAGCTTATAGATGATGGTCACCACCACCAGCACCACCGAAGAAACAGCCACGGGGATGTGGTCCTTTCGCATAGCGATGATCTGCATAGGCTGGCCGCCGGAGGCCGAGGGGGTAATGCTGCTGTAGAAAAAGCCGATAAAGGAGTACAGGCAGCAGTGGGACATTTTCACTTTTGTACCAAGGGTTCGGAACAGGTAATACAAAATCACCGATTCACCCAGGATAAACCCGATCACGCAGGCGATCGCCGGCACAACATACATGAGGTTTGCCGATGTGATGTGCTCCAGTACCTGGTCTAAATCCTGCCCCCGGAAAACCGACCAAACCGTCAGTGTGAAAACAACGACCAGGAACAGGATATTCAATATTCGTTTCAAGACGCTTTTCTTCACTGGCTTGGTCCTCCCATTGTCTCGACCGAGTCAGACACACTTTCGCATACTAACCCATATTCTAACACCTATATAGTATACCATTTTTTCGCCCTGTGTAAAGTTATATTTTTTGTAAATTGCTGTATTTTCGCTGAAAATCTGTTTTTTTGTAAAAATCGCTACGGCCAAAAGCCGTAGCGATCTATATTTTACCGTCTGCGGCGGTTGCGCTGGATGGCACAGACGATCTGGATCATCATAATGCAGGCCAGCAGCACCAGCTCCAGAGAGGGATCGGAGAACTCCAGCTCGTAGCTGTCGCCCCAGGAGAGGAACTTCTTTCTTACCTTGGCGATGGGGGCGCCATTTTTCACAAAATCGAATTCCAGCTTCAGGAAATTGCCGCTGAGAGAAATGCCCAGCTGCTTCAGCTCGTAGATATAGTTGACCAGATTGACCTTCTGGATGGCCTCGGTGATCAGGTTGTCAGCGCCGTCCATAATGTCAAAGTTCACAGCCACCATCGTCAGCTTCTTCTGCTGGCTGACGTGGATCAGGGTGTTGCCGTTCAGATCGTACACCCGGGCATTGTGGCGGATCATACTTTCCGTGACCGTTGCAGCCTGGTAGCACACGTTTCCGGCTTCGTCCCGGATATCAAATTTGTAGTTAAACAGAGTCAATCCCTTTGCATCGAAATACAGCCGCTTCACAGCAGGCTGTGCCGGTTGTACGCCGCCCTGGGGTGTTCCGCACTTTCCGCAGAATTTTGCGCCCTCCGGAAGCTGCGCGCCGCAATTTGCACAAAACATAATGATACGCCTCTTTTCTTTTTATTTTGCCGTGGTGCTTCTATTGTACCATATCTGCCTTATTCGTCAAGAAAAACAATTTTACGGCATTTTTCGGGAGGGTCAAGACCCTCCCCTACAGGTTCTGCTTTGTTACAGTACGCTGCCGCCGACAGAGCGCATAATACTGATCTGCTCCACACCCGGCTCATCCCGGAGCTCTTCCAGCTTTTTCATCTGCTCTGCACTGAGCACCACCTCTGCCACGATCTCCGTGGCACTGCCCACAAGGCTCTTATTCTTCAGGGTATATCCACGCATCCGGCTGAGCGCTTCCTCTGCCTTGCTCTCACCGGAAAGCCGCAGGACAACCAAATAGCTCCCCTTCCGCTGGGTCTTGGATACAGCGTGAAGCAGTACAAGCAAAAGTCCCAGCAGAAGTGTCATCAAAGTGGCGATGATCACATAGCCTGCGCCGCAGACAATACCGGTGGCAATGGCCCAAAAGGCGAAAGCGGTATCGGACGGCTCCTTAATGGCGGTACGGAACCGGACGATGGACAGCGCGCCCACCATGCCCAAAGACAGCACCACATTGGAGGCGATAACCAAAATCACCAGCGCCGTCACCATGGACAGCATGATCAGCGTGGCAGCAAAGGACTTGCTGTAGCTGACGCCGCCGTAGGTGACCTTATACACCAGCACCACAAACAGTCCCAGCACAAAGGAAAGGCCAATGGACAAAATGGCATCTGTCATGGAGATGGCAGAAAACTCCTGCTGGAACATATCCCGGATATTACTGACAATATCGTTCATAGCATTTTACCTCTCATCAAATCAAATTGGCGCACAGCACATATTTGGACACTGCCAGGTGGATCTTGGGTATATCCTCCAACAGCTGTGCCAAATAGCCGGGCAAAAAATCGTTAAACTTCACCTCAAGCACCACCTGTCCCGGCTCTAACGCCGGAAGCATAACCGACCGGTCAAACAACTCCGCGCTGTAGGGCTTGGTGCGGATATTTTCGTCTAAGGTGATCCGGGTCTGTCCCAGGGCGCAGACAAAGGGTGTACGGTCGTACTCCACCAGCACCGCAGGCCGCAGTCCCCCGGCCATCCCCAGGCTCAGCTCCCCCAGCAGCCCCTCCCCTATGGCAGGCATGGTGCCGCTGCAGAGCCTTTGCACCTGCTCAAAGGTTAGGGTCTGCCCCGTTTTCCGGGTCAGATCCCGGTGTTTTTCCTTCTTTTCC
>JAGAVA010000035.1 GCA_017620505.1 Clostridia bacterium | reverse complement strand
CAATGCCTTTTCCACCTCGGGACGCTCGCCATACTTCAGCCTGGCTGCTTTTTCCAGATCATAGGTGCGTTCTGCGTTTTCAATCTGCTGCCGCAGATCTTCCAGACGCTCCCGCAGTTGCTGAACGCGGTTAATGGCATTCTTTTCATTTTCCCACTGGGCTTTCAGAGCGTTATAGGTATCCCGCTCCTCCGCCAGTTCCTTTTGCAGCTGGGTAAGGCGTGCCTTGGAAAGCTCGTCATCTTCCTTTTTCAGTGCCGCCTCCTCAATTTCCATCTGGATAATCTTCCGGGATACCGCATCCAGTTCCGTAGGGGAAGAATCCATTTCGGTGCGGATCTGGGCGCAGGCTTCGTCCACCAAGTCGATGGCCTTATCCGGCAGGAACCGGTCGGTGATATAGCGGTGAGAAAGGGTAGCCGCAGCGATGATGGCCGCGTCTGCGATCTTCACGCCATGGAACACTTCATAGCGCTCTTTCAGGCCACGCAAAATGGAGATGGTTTCCTCCACAGTCGGCTCATCTACCTGCACCGGCTGGAACCGCCGTTCCAGAGCAGGGTCCTTTTCAATATACTGGCGGTACTCGTCCAAAGTTGTAGCGCCGATGCAGTGCAGCTCGCCGCGGGCCAGCATAGGCTTCAGAAGGTTTCCTGCATCCATGCTGCCCTCAGTCTTACCGGCTCCCACGATGGTATGCAGCTCATCAATAAACAGAATAATCTTTCCCTCGGACTGTTTCACTTCGGAAAGAACCGCCTTCAGACGCTCCTCGAATTCGCCCCGGTACTTGGCACCGGCAATCAACGCACCCATATCCAGGGAGAAGATCGTCTTGTCCTGCAGACTCTTGGGCACATCCTTTTTCACGATTCTTTGAGCAAGCCCCTCGGCGATGGCGGTTTTACCAACGCCCGGCTCACCGATTAGAACAGGGTTATTCTTCGTCTTTCGGGACAAAATGCGGATCACATTTCGGATTTCCTCGTCCCTGCCGATCACGGGATCCTGCTTCTGTTCCCGTGCCCGTTTTACCAGGTCGGTTCCGTATTTTTCCAGAGCATCGTAAGTGCTCTCCGGATTGTCGGTGGTCACACGCTGACTGCCCCGGATGCCTTGCAGTGCCTGCAATACCCCTTCCTTGGTAACACGGTACGTTTCAAACAGGTTCTTTACACTGCCCTGTGCCGCTTCGATCAAGGCCAGCAGCAGATGCTCCACGGAGATAAAGTCATCCTTCATGCGCTGTGCCTGCTGTTCGGCGGCGCAGAAGGTCGCATCTACAGCGGCACTGATATAGAACCGGTCTGCTTCCCGGCTTCCGGTGACAGTGGGCAGATTTCTCACCTCTGCCTTGGCGGCAGCTTCCAGGCTTTCTGCGTTCACGCCCATTTTCCGCAATAGCTGCGGTGTTAATCCGCCATCCTGCTGCAGAAGGGCCAGCAGCAGATGAATCTGTTCCAGCTGTTGATTGGAATGCTGCACAGCGATATTCTGTGCACTCTGGACAGCTTCCAGAGACTTCTGGGTATAGTTATTGAATGTCATATAGCCATCCTCCCTTTCATTTTAGCACTCTCGCTTATAGAGTGCTAATTCATTTGCCATCACTATACTCCATTCTTTCGAAAAGTCAAGCGCCCAAAATAAAAGGTAATAAAATGTTTACATTCTGTTGAAAGCCGTTCGTGTCCAGCATGCCCAGTTCCGGCAAAAAAGCGGCTGCAAAATAGACTCCCCTCTGTATACGGAAAATATCGCATTGGTGAAAGCACGCAACCCCACGCTTTCTGTGAATACATCGGTTTTTCTATCGACGAAAGCTGGCTTTCATGGTATAATGGTCAAAATTGTCCACGGGAGGTGGCTTGTACCATGTCTGAATCACCTAAAAAGATACCTTGTTGCACGGGTCTGTTAGCCCATGTGGACGCAGGAAAGACCACCCTTTCGGAGGCACTGCTGTACACAAGCGGTGCCCGGCGGACTTTGGGCCGTGTGGACCATGCCGACGCCTTTCTGGATACCCACGCTTTGGAGCGGGCAAGAGGCATCACCATTTTCTCCAAGCAGGCACAGCTGCAGACGGCGCACCGGGCCATCACCCTGGTGGACACCCCCGGCCATGTGGACTTTTCCGCAGAAGCAGAGCGTGTTCTGCCGATCCTGGACTGCGCCGTACTGGTCATCGGCGGACAGCTGCAGGCCCACACCATCACCTTGTGGAACCTGTTGAAGCGTTACCATGTGCCCACCATCCTCT
This sequence comes from Clostridia bacterium, assembly GCA_017620505.1. GTDB lineage: Bacteria > Bacillota > Clostridia > Oscillospirales > Butyricicoccaceae > UBA4644. Next base: position 260 of record JAGAVA010000035.1, on the reverse strand, counting down.
TCATCAGCAAAATGGATCTGCCCGGCAAATCCAGAGAAGAGCTGATGGCAGACCTGACCGCACAGCTAAGCCCTGCCTGCGTGGACTGTTCTGCAGACAAGGAGTCCATTTATGAGGCAGCCGCCATGTGCGACGAGGCACTGCTGGAGACTTATCTGGAAACCGGCATCGTCACCGAGAATAACATCCGGGAGCTGGTAGCCAGCCGCAGCCTGTTCCCCTGCTGTTTTGGCTCCGGTCTGAAGCTGCAGGGCATCGAT
>JAGAVA010000034.1 GCA_017620505.1 Clostridia bacterium | reverse complement strand
GGTGGGCGGCAAGATCGACCGGGTGGACGGCTATGTGCGGGGCGACACCCTGTACCTCAAGGTGGTGGACTACAAAACCGGCACCAAGCAGTTCCACCTGTCCGATCTGCTGTACGGGCTGAACCTGCAAATGTTTTTATATCTGATGATGCTGCAGCAGGCCGACCTGCAACAGGTGCTCAAGGCCTGCGGTAACGATGCTGCACGCATCCAGCCCGCCGGAGCGCTGTACGTCCCGGCCAAAGATCCCTTTGTGTCCTTCCAGCCCGGGGACGACCCGGAGCTGGTGCAAAAGGCGCTGGATAAGGAGCTGCGCAGAATCGGTCTGGTGCTGGACGACAGCGACCTGCTGGAGTCCATGGAGCGGGGGGGAACCTTCCGGTTTTTGCCGGTGGAACGCAAAAAGGGCGGCGACTTTACAGCGGCCTCCTGCGTGGCCTCGGCGGCACAAATGGGGCGGCTGCTGCGCAAAACCGAAAGCTGCCTGCGGCGCATCGCCCGGCAGATCGCCGAAGGCGATATCGAGGCCACCCCTTACCGCACCGGACGGGAGGACACCCCCTGCCGGTTCTGCGACTATAAAGAGGCCTGTCATTTTGACCCCACCATGAAAAAGGACAAGCTGCGGTTTTTGCCGGTGGAAACGCCGGCACGGGTGCACCAAATTCTGGAAGAGGAGGAGCAGGCATGAGCGTGAAACTGACCGAACAACAGCGTCTGGCGGTGGAAAGCCGGGGCGGAAGCCTCATCGTGTCTGCTGCCGCCGGCGCAGGCAAAACCGCCGTTCTGGTGCGGCGGGTGCTGGGTCTGCTCACCGACGCGCAAAACCCCTGCGGCGTGGATCAGCTGTTGGTGGTGACCTTCACCAACGCGGCGGCAGGGGAGATGCGCCAGCGCATCGGCGACGAGCTGCGCAAGCTGCTGGCAGAGCACCCCGACGACCGGCATCTGCGCCGCCAGCTGGGATTGCTGGGCGCTGCCCGCATCCAGACGGTGCACGCCTTTTGCCAGAGCCTTCTGCGGGAGCATTTTACCCTCTGCGGCATCGAGCCCGACTTCCGTCTGGCAGACGATACCCAGTGCCAGCTGTTGCAGGAGCAGGCGCTGAACGATGCCTTGGAGGAGGCCTATCAGGCATCTCAGCCGGGGTTTGTCGCTCTGTGCGAAAACCTCACCGACGGGCGGTCTGACCGCCGTCTGTGCGAGGCGGTTCTGGATATTTTTGGAAGATTGCGCAGCCATCCCGACCCGGATGGGCTGCTGGAACTGCTGCCCGGTCTGTGCGCCGGCGACCCGGAGGGGCAGGACTGGATGCGCCGCCTGCAGTTGGAGGCCAGAAGCCGCCTTGCCCACGGGAAAAAGGGGCTGCTCCAGACCCGTGCGCTGTGCGCATCGGTGGAGGAAGTGGAGCAAAAATACGGCGCTACGCTGGAGAGCTATCTGGCCTTCTGTGACCGTCTGGAACAGGCCATGGAGCAGGGCTGGAACGCCGCCCGGGACTGTCTGGACGGCTTTGACAAGGGCAAGCTGCCCCCCTGCCGGTACGAGGACAAGGCCTTTTTGGAGCGCATCAAGGCAGGCCGCGACCGGTTTGCCGCCATGGTGCAAAATCTCCGGCAGGAGTGCTATTTTCAGCGGTGGGAAGCCATCCGCGCCGAGGGAAAGCAGGCCGCGCCCATGGTGGAGGCACTTTGCACTTTGGTGCAGGCCTTTTCTGACCATTATCAGGCCGAAAAACGCCGCCGGGGGCTGCTGGACTTCAGCGATCTGGAGCATCTGACCCTGAAATTGCTGGTGCAGCCCGACGGCAGGCCCTCCGATCTGGCCCTGCAGCTGCAAAGTCAGCTGCGGGAGGTGCTGGTGGACGAATATCAGGACACCAACGAGATTCAGGAGCGCATCTTCCGGGCCCTGCGCAAGCCGGAGGATCAGGCCTTTTTCGTGGGCGATGTAAAGCAGAGCATTTACCGGTTTCGGCTGGCAGAACCTGCCATTTTCCTCGACCGCTATAAAAAGTCCAAAGGCTTTACAGGGACGGAAACCGGGTCGGTCAAGCTGTCCCTCAACAAGAATTTCCGCTCCCGTCCCGAGGTGCTCTCTCTGTGCAATGCCGTGTTTTCCCGGCTGATGACCGAGGCCTTCGGCGACGTGGATTATGACCATTCCCAGCGGCTCAACGCCGGACGGAAGGCCGAAGGAACGGTGCCCTCCGAGGTGCTGCTGCTGGATCATTCCCCCGACCCGCTGGCCGACGAAGAGGAGGCCAAAGCGGTGGTGGAGGCACGGCTGGTGGCACACCGGGTGGCGCGGCTGCTGCGGGAGGAGCGGGTGCCTGCGGGGGATACCACCCGCGCCGCCCGTCCGGAGGACGTTGCCATTTTGCTCAGCTCTTTCACCAACAAAGCCCCCATTTTCCGGGCGGAACTGCAAAAGCTGGGCATCCCTTGCGGCGCGGGGGGCGGTGCCTTTTTCGGCACGGTGGAAACCGCCGTCCTGCTGTCCCTGCTGCGTCTGCTGCAAAACCGGCGACAGGACATTCCGCTGGCATCGGTGCTGCGCTCACCCCTCTATCTGGCATCGCCCGCACTGCTTGCCCGGCTGCGGCTGCTTGCCCCCGATGGCGATCTCATCGACGGGGTGGAGCTGGCGGCAGGGGAGGAGCCCCTGTGTCAAAGACTGCTTGCCGATCTGGAACGGTGGCAGGGGGAAAGCCTGGAGCTGCCCCTGTCCCGGCTGGTGCGGCTGATCTATGACCAGACCGGCGCGGAGGGCATCTTCGGTACGCTGGACAACGGCCTGCAGCGGGTGCGCAATCTGCAGCGGCTGGAAGATCTGACCCGGCCCTTTGACGGTGCCGGCGGCGGTCTGAGCGCCTTTTTGCGGTGGATCGACCGGAAGCTGCAGGAGGGCGAAACGCTGGAAGAGCCCGAGGGCGAAGCCCAGGGCGTGCAGCTGCTGTCCATCCACAAGTCCAAGGGTCTGGAATATCCCTTTGTCATCGTTCCCGACCTGTCCAAGAAATTCAACACCGACGACCTGAAAAAGCCGGTGATGTTCCATCCCTATATCGGTCTGGGACTGCGGCTGCGGCAGCAGGACACCCACGGCGAGGCCAAGACCCAGCTGCAGCAGGCCATCATCCTGCGCACCCGGCAGGAGCTGCGGTCGGAGGAGCTGCGCAAGCTGTATGTTGCCATGACCCGGGCACGGGAAAAGCTGATTCTGGTCATGTCGGACAAGCAGATCGCCAGAAAAATCGGCAAGGTAGCCGAGGAAACGGGCGGCGCGCCCAGTCCTCAATGGCTGGCCCAGCAGAGCGATGCCATGAACTGGCTGCTGGCGGCCCTGCTGACCCATCCGGGGGCAAAAGCCCTGCGCAGCCTGTGCGATGTGCCCATTCCGGTGGCAGAGGACAGCAGGGCGGAGGATTTGCTCTGCCGGGTGGTCACCGCCGGTGAATGGGAGGAAATTGCCCCCATTTATGAAGAAAATCCTGAAAATATCGACGAAAATGTTCCCGAAAAGACATCTTATGAACCCCTGCTGGTGCGCAGCCGGGCAAGCTATGCCCATTTGGCGGCCTCACGCCTGCCCTCCAAGCTGACCCCCACCGGCCTGCGCAGTCTGATTCCCGAAAGCGGCGAGGTCTACGGACAGCCCCAAAAGGCGGCGGCACGGGATCACCATCCCCAGCCGCTGGAAAAGCCCGACCGCAAGGCACTTTTGCGGGGCACTGCCATGCACGTTCTGCTCCACCGGGCTGATCTGGCGGCCTGTACCGACGAACAGGCGGTTTTGCAGCAGGCCGACCGGCTGCTGGAGCTGGGCTATCTGTCCGCGGAGGAGCGGCAGCAGGTGTGGCCCGAACCCATCGTTGCCTTTGCCTGCTCGGAACTGGGCAAGCGTGCGCAAACGGCGCAAAAAGTGCTGCGGGAGTATGCGTTTTCGGTGCTGCTGGATGCCGCCGATCTGCTGGAAACCGGCCCCGCCGGGGAGGAGATTTTGCTCAACGGTGCCATCGACCTGCTGCTCTTTGAGGAAGACGGCCTGACCATTGTGGACTTCAAAACAGACCGTCTGCAGGCCGGGGAAGAGGCGGAGAAGGCCAAAGAGCATCGGCTCCAGCTGGAGCTGTACGCCACCGCCGCACGGGAGGTCTTTGGCCTGCCGGTGAAGGAACGGTGGGTGTGGTTTTTGCGCACCAGAACAGGGGCAAAGGTGTAAACGAAAGACAACAAAAAACCCGCGAGGATGGCTCCTCGCGGGTTTCTTCTATCCGGTTTTACGGAAAAATTACATCATATTGACGGCCTTGGTGTTGACATCCACCTCATAGACCTCGTTCAGCTCGGTCAGGTACTCGTTGTACTTCTCGGACTCCAGAGCGGACTGGATGTCGGAGCGGTACTTCAGACCCTCGTTCTCCACAAAGTACATGATGTGGTAGCCGAACTCGGTCTCCACGATGCCGTGGTCGCCGGGCTGACGGGACTCGTCAAAGCACCAATCCTGGAAGGCTTCCACCATCTGACCCATATACACGCCGGAGTACAGGCCGCCGGTGCTGGCGTTGCCGTCCTCGGAGTGATCCTTGGCCATCTGGATGAAGGCTTCCTCGGAAGCGCCGCCGGCCACCCACTCGTTATACAGAGCCTCGGCCTCGGCCTTGACCTGGGCGTTGCGTGCCTCGATCTCCTGGGCCTCGGTCTCAGAGGTGTAGGTGCCGATCTCCTCGGTGGTCAGCAGGGTGTGGCGGACAGACACGGTGTACTCGTCGTTCAGGTGAGAGCCCAGATAGACCACCACGGTGTAGGCCTTGTTGGTAGTATCTTCCACAACGGCCTTGTCACCAGCCTTGCGGCCGGCTTCCTCGATCCAGGACTTGACGGCGGTGGCAACAGAGCTGACGGCAACCTCTTTGTAGCCGCCGGCATAGACCACGTCACTGCCCTCATATTCCTGAATGGTGGCATCAAAGTTGGAGCCGTCGGTTTCCATCTTGGCCAGCAGACGCTCGGCATCAGCCTTGGCCTTGTCCTCGCCGCCCTCTTCGTACTTCACGTCGAAGGCGTAGTACTCCACCATCTCATAGTCTTCCTTGTGCTCGTTGTAATAGGCGTCGATGGCGGCATCATCAATGCCGAAGCCCTCCAGCACGGTGTTGTAGTAACCGGCGGCATAGACACGCTTGGTGTAGTAGGCTTCCACGTCAGACACCTTGGTGCCGTTGCCGTACAGCAGTTTGACGTACTTGCTGACGCTCATGTCCTGCTCCTCGGCGGCGGTGGCCAGAGATTCCATGTAGGTGTCATACTGGGCCTGGTCGTCGGCGGACAGGGTGTAGCCGGCCTTTTCGGCCTCGGCGGCCAGCATATAGACCTCGGCGGCGGCAGACTTGGCCTCCTCCTGGAAGTACTGTCTCCAGGTCATGGTAGAATCGAACATACTGATAGAGTTGTCGAAACTGCCATCGGTCAGATTGTAGCCGTACATGGCCAGAACATCATAATACTGGTTCAAAAAGCCATTGCGGGTGGTGTGATAATACTGGTTGAGCTCGGTGACGGTGATCTCATCCTCGCCCACGGTCATTGCGGTGGTGTTGCGGTCCAGAATACCCATGGAATCCACAACGGTGTACGCCAGCATGACCACGCACAGAACAGCCACGGCGATCAGGGTGATTTTGATGCCCAGGCCGATCTTGTTCTCGTCGTTGCGCTTTGCGGAGTTCGCCATAATTTTGATCCATCCTTGCTTCTTTTAGATTGAATGTGTATAATAAAAGAACTATTATACAGCAATCGTTTTTCATTATCCGCGCCGCGAGGGCAAATGTCAAGCCTTTTTTTACACCCTGTAATAGAATTTACGAAAATTTTGATGTTTTTTCGTCGTTTATTTTGAAAAAAACACTTGCAATCTACAAAATGTTGTGGTATCATAGCTGATGCGAAAAGTAGTAATCGACTGCGAGGTGAGAAGAAATGAAAGAGGGTATCCATCCCAACTACCAGGTGACCACCGTCAAGTGCGCTTGTGGCAACGAGTTCCAGACTGGTTCTACCAAGGCTAACATCCGTGTGGAAATCTGCAGCAACTGCCATCCCTTCTATACCGGCAAGCAGAAGCTGGTTGATACCGGCGGCCGTGTTGACCGCTTCAAGAAGCGTTTCAACCTGGAGCAGAAGTAATCTGAGCCATACGATGATACAGCGGCACCGCCAGGTGCCGCTTTTCGTAATTTTACGGGAAAAATAGGGGAGAGAAGAGCGGTTTTCTCGTCTCTCCGTCTTTTGGCCTCGGGGGCTTCCTGAGCGGCACGATGCCCGTGGTATCAGCCAGCGGAGTTGCCAGTCTTGGTCTACTGGCGCAGACCAGGGGTCCGGGGGCTTCCTGCACTTCCCTCTGGGGCCCCCGGCGCGCTTTGGTGACTTTCGCGCGGTCGAAAGTCACGCGGGTCCAGGGCGCAGCAACCTGGTCCTACGGTAAGATAAATGCGTAAAAAGCGCATCCCATATGTAGGATCTGAGGCGTATGTTTTCCTATCCACTGTCAGCCAGAGCGTGACAGTTTCCGGAACCCACAGTTCCAACCCCACATTCTCTTTTTGACCCGTCAAAAAGAGAACGTGCCGTTGACGGTACAAGAGAAAAAGACGGCTCGGGAGATTGCGATCCCCCAAGACCTTCGAGAAACGGGGGAGTGCTCCGCGGAATACCCTGTGCACCAGATAACTTTGCCGCCTGAACATTGTCGCGCTGTGGTGGCACGGTGCGTATCCATAAGCAAATGATTACAAAACTGCATTTTTGATTTGAGATTTATCTTTTTGCGAGGTGACCCTTTATGAGTATGCTGGAAAAGCGGGAAGACGTCCGCGGCCGTGCCCTTCTGGTGGGCCTGTGCTGCGACAGCGCCGCCGATTTTGACAATTCCGACGAGGATACCATGGCTGAGCTGCAGGAGCTGCTCACCACCGCCGGCGGCGAGACCGTTTTGACCGCCATGCAGAACCGGCACACCCCCGACCCCCGCACCTTCATCGGCGAGGGCAAGGTGCAGGAACTGAAGGAGCTGATCCAGGCCAATAACATCGACCTGGTGATCTTTGACAACGAGCTTTCCCCCTCCCAGGGCCGTGCACTGGAAGAAGAGCTGGCCTGCCGGGTCATTGACCGCAATGCGCTGATTCTGGACATCTTTGCCGACCGTGCCAACACGGCAGAGGGCAAGCTGCAGGTGGAGCTGGCACAGTACCAGTACCTGCTGCCCCGACTGACCGGTATGTGGACCCATCTGGTGCGCCAGACCGCCTCGGGCGGCTCCAGCCCCATCGGTACCCGCGGCCCCGGTGAAACCCAGCTGGAGACAGACCGTCGGCACATCCGTCGGAAGATCCAGAAGCTGGAAAAGGAGATCGACGATCTCCAGAAGGTGCGCGCCACCCAGCGCAACAAGCGGGAAAAGTCCGAGGTGCCGCTGGTGTGTATCGTGGGCTATACCAACGCCGGCAAGAGCACCATGCTCAACGCCCTCACCGGCGCCGGTGTTCATGCCAACGACCGGCTGTTCGACACCCTGGACCCCACCACTCGTGTGCTGCACACCGAGCAGCTGGGTGACATTCTGATCTCTGACACCGTCGGATTCATCCGCAAGCTGCCCCATCATCTGGTGGATGCCTTCCGCTCCACCCTGGAAGAACTGGTCTATGCCGACGTGCTGGTGCACGTGGTGGACGCCAGCGACCCCCAGTGGCGGCTGCAGGCAGAGGTGGTAGAGGAGCTGTGCCGTCAGCTGGGCGCCGAAAAGACCCCCAGACTGCTGGTATTTAATAAGGTAGACCTGCTGCGGGACGATCAGCTGCCCCGGGAAACCGGCGCCATCTACACTGCCGCCAGCAAGGGCATCGGTCTGGAAAATCTGGTGAACAACATCTGCCGGATTTTGGGCGAAAACCTGCGTACCGTGCAGTTTATCCTGCCCTACAGCCAGGCCGGCGTGCTGGACAAGCTGTACCGGGAGGCCAACGTGAAAAAGGCCGAGTATGTGGAAACCGGCATCGACATCGAAGCGGTGGTGGATCCCAAGACCTACGGCCGCATCCGGGATCTGCTGCCCGAGGATCAGAGGGAGCCTGACCATGAAGAATTTTAAGGTGCCCTACAGCGAGGCCGAAATCGAGTTCATCGAAAAAAAGTCCCGCTTTATCGGTCATATTTATAAGGTCAGCACCCCCGAGCAGTGTCAGGAGATTTTGGCGGCGGTGCGCAAAAAATACTGGGACGCCACCCACAACGTGTACGCCTACGTTCTGCAAAACGGGGTCATGCGGTTTTCCGACGACGGTGAGCCCCAGGGCACCTCGGGTATGCCCACACTGGAAGTGCTCAAGAAGGAAGAGGTCTTTGACGTGATGTGCGTCATCACCCGATACTTTGGCGGCACTTTGCTGGGGGCAGGCGGCCTGGTGCGGGCATACAGCCACACCTGCAAGCTGGCGCTGGATGCGGCAGGGCAGGCCATGATGATGCCTTTTGCCCAGGTGCTGGTGGACTGCCCCTACAACCTGCTGGAGCAGGTGCGGCGGCTTCTGCCCAACTTCGAGGCCGAGGAAGTGGAGGCCGACTTTGGCGCGTCGGTCACGTTGACGGTGGCACTGCCCACCGAACAGCTGGAGGCCTTCAACGCCAAGCTGGTGGACAGTACCAACGGCAGGCTTTCTGCCGAGTTCGTGGGCGAAGAGCTCCACGCCAAGAAGCTGTAAGCAGGGGTCGGCATCCATTAAAAATTGTAGGGGTCGGCGTCCCCGACGACCCGCAGGCCGGTGCGCTTTCCCGGGACGTCCGGAGGCCGTCCCCTACGGCACATCGTCCATAGAGAAAAAACCATTCCGCATAAAAAATTCTCGTTTTTTTCTTGTAAAAAAGAGGGAAACGGGATTTTTTGCGTATTTATAATAAAGAAGTACCCAATTGGGCGAAAGGAGGCGGCGCAGATGACCCTGCGGGAGCAGATCGAACAAAGTGAACATGGAATTCTGTGCGATAAGGCCGCCTTTGCCGACCAATCCCTTGGCAGGGAGCGGGAGGAAGCCCCCGACGAGGTGCGCACCTGCTTTATGCGGGATCGTGACCGCATCATCCACAGCAAGGCCTTCCGGCGGCTCAAGCACAAGACACAGGTGTTTCTGTCCCCCGAGGGCGACCACTACCGCACTCGCCTGACCCACACCCTGGAGGTGGCACAGATCTCCCGGACGGTGGCACGGGCATTGCGGCTCAACGAGGATCTGGCCGAGGCCATTGCGCTGGGCCATGATTTGGGACACACCCCCTTCGGTCATGCCGGGGAACGGGCGCTGTCTGCGGTGCGGGGCATCCCCTTTAACCACAACGAGCAGAGCCTGCGGGTGGTGCGCCTGCTGGAAAAAGACGGCAAGGGACTGAATCTGTCCCGGGAGGTGCTGGACGGCATCCTCTGCCACACCGGCCCTAAGGAGGCCCACACCCGGGAGGGGCGCATCGTGCGCTTTGCCGACCGGATCGCTTACATCAACCATGATATCGACGACGCCATCCGGGCGGGCGTGCTGTCGGAGGAGGACATCCCCTTTGACATCAAGCTGGCTCTGGGCGCAACCCACAGCCGCCGCATCTCGGCACTGGTCAACGCCATGATCGCTTACGGTCTGGACACCGGAGAGATCGGTATGGATGACAGCACCCTCCGGCACATGGATGCCCTGCGGGCGTTCATGTTTGAGGAGGTTTATCAGAACCCCGTTGCAAAAGGGGAGGAGGGCAAGAGCGAGGCCATCGTCCGCTATCTGTATCAGCATTTTGTGCAGGATGCAGGCCGCCTGCCCGCCGAATATTGGGCCATTGCCGACCGGGACGGTCTGGATGTTGCCGTGTGCGACTATATCGCCGGCATGACCGACCGCTACGCCGTCATGGTCTATCAGGAATTGACCATTCCCAAAAGTTGGAGTAAATATTAAGGGATCGCACCCAAGCCCCGTCCCCAGGGGGTATGCCCTCCCCGGCCAGGGGGACCGCAGTCCCCCTAAGCAGGTGGTCGTCAGGGGCCTGGGGCACATCGAAAGTGCCCCAGCGGTCTTTGGGTACTTTCCGCCGGTGGAAAGTACCGCGCCGCAGGCAACACAGAAAACGGTCACGGCTTCTGCCCGGTTGTTTGGTGTCTTTCCGTATTCTCGTCCTTATGGACGTTCTCTCAACCCCACCTTTCTTTTATGCAAAAGAAAGGTGCCGTTGACGGTACCAAAGAAAACCAGCAGGGGGTGTTCAGAATCCCCCCCTGCACCCCCACAACTGCCACACTTTAGGGGAGAAACCTACGGTTTTCTCCCCTGCCGTGGAGGCAACACCCCTCTTTCCCTTACGGGAGACGGGAGAACCAAGTCGGCGGCAGTTAAAAAGAAGGAAAGGAGGCAGCCTGCCATGGCATTACCCCAGCATTTTCTGGACGAGCTTCTCGCTCGCACCGACATCGTTGAACTGGTCAGCCGCTATGTGCCCTTAAAGCGCAAGGGCGGAAGTATGTGGGGCTGCTGCCCCTTCCACCACGAAAAGACCCCTTCCTTCCACGTGGAGCAGGACAAGCAGTTTTACAAATGCTTCGGCTGCGGCGAGGGCGGCAACGCCATCCAGTTTCTCATCAAAATCGAAAACCTGCCCTACATCGACGCCGTGCGCAAGCTGGCCGAGATGGCGGGCATGGAGCTGCCCGAGGAGGAGGACGGCGGCAAAAGCCGGCTCCAGCGTCAGCGGCTGCTGGCCCTCAACAAGGATGCCGCCCGGTATTTTTACGATACGCTGGCAGGAGAAAAGGGCAGGGAAGCCCTGCAATACCTGCTGAACCGGGGCATGACCCCACAAACCATCGTCCGCTTCGGCCTTGGCTATGCCGAGGATGACTGGGACAGCTTCCTCACCGCCATGCGCAAAAAGGGCTACACCGACATGGAGCTGGAAACTGCCAAGCTGGCAGGCCGCACCAGAAACGGCAAGCTGTATCCCTTCTTCCGGGGCCGGGTGATGTTCCCCATCATCGATATCCGGGGGGATGTGGTGGCCTTCGGCGGCCGCGTCATCAAGGGCGACGGTGACGGGCGCAAGTACATCAACAGCTCGGATACCCCGGTTTACAGCAAATCCCGCACCCTCTACGCCATGAATCTGGCCAAAAAGTCCAAGGCAGGGAGATTCATCCTCTGCGAGGGCAACATTGACGTCATCGCCCTCCATCAGGCAGGGTTTGACAGCGCAGTGGCCTCCTGCGGCACGGCCTTTACCGCCGAGCAGGCACGGCTTCTGGGCAAATATACATCAGAAGTGGTCATCTGTTACGACGCCGATGCGGCGGGACTGAAGGCCACCGAAAAGGCCATCGACATTCTCAAGCAAAACGGCCTGAATGTGCGGGTTTTGCGCCTGCCCCCCAAGCGGGACAAGCAGGGCAAGGTGCTCTATGACAGCGAAGGCCGCCCACAAAAGGTGGACCCCGACGATTTCATCCGGCAAAACGGCCCGGAGGCCTTTGCACGCCTGCTGGACAAGCCCCAGACCGACGGTCAGTACCGGATGGGGGAGATCCGCAAGAAATATACCGACCTGACCGACGATCAGACCCGCATCGCCTATGTGAAGGAGGCGGCTGAGTATATCGCCACCCTGCCTTCGCCGGTAGAGCGGGAGGTGTTCGCCGGAACGGCGGCACAGGAGACCGGCCTGCCAACCGACAGTATTCGAAAGGAGATCGACCGCATCCGGGCAGCCAAGCGAAGGCGGCAGCAGCGGGACTTCCAGAAGGAGGCCGTCCAGCCGGAAAAGCAGCTGCAGCCCAAGGACTGGTCGCTGCGGTATACCGACACCCGCTCGGCGGTGGCCGAGGAGCAGTTGATCGCCGCCATTTTAGGCGACCGGGAGCTTGCCGAATACACCCAGGTGCGGCTGGATCCCGAGCAGTTTTCTTCCAAGTTTCTGGCAAAGGTCTACACACTGACCTGTGACCGGCTGGACCGGGATCTGGATCCCGACCCGGCGGCCTGTATGCTGCAGCTGGAGGACAACGAGATCCGGCTGCTCACCGACATTCTCTCCCGCTATGAGGGAAAACGGCAGCAAAAAGAACAAATTGCAGACCATATTCAAACCATTCAGTATCAATCGCAGAAAAGAAATGCTCCGGCCGACGATGCAGCCCTGCTGCTGGAAGCCGTCCGGCGCAAGCAGGGATAAAGGAGGAGCCTTATGGCAGCACAGGACAAGTACAACAAGAACAAGCAGCAGGTATTGCACGAACTGCTGGAATACGGCAAGAAGAACGGCAAGATCACCATGAAGGAGATCAACAAGGCCATCGACGCTTTGGAGCTGGACGCCGACCAGCAGGATAAGTTCTACGCCGCACTGGAAAAGATGGGCGTGGAGATCGCCGTGGAGGAAGACGACGAGGTCAACGACGCCGAAAGCGAAAACTTCGCCGACGTGGAAGAGGTCACCGAGGACGAAATGAACGAGGCCATCGCCGTGGACGGCCTGGCCATCGACGATCCGGTGCGTATGTATCTGAAGGAGATCGGTAAGGTGGATCTGCTGTCTCCCGAAGAGGAGATCGAGCTGGCAAAGCGTATGCTGGAAGGCGACGAAAAGGCCAAAAAGCGTCTGGCAGAGGCCAACCTCCGTTTGGTGGTCTCTATCGCCAAGCGCTATGTGGGCCGCGGCATGATGTTCCTGGATCTGATCCAGGAGGGCAATCTGGGTCTGATCAAGGCCGTGGAAAAGTTTGACTACACCAAGGGCTATAAGTTCTCTACTTACGCTACCTGGTGGATCCGTCAGGCCATCACCCGCGCCATCGCCGACCAGGCCCGTACCATCCGTATCCCCGTGCACATGGTGGAAACCATCAACAAGGTCATCCGCGTGTCCCGTCAGCTGCTGCAGGAGCTGGGTCACGATCCCTCTCCCGAAGAGGTTGCCGAGGAGATGAAGATGCCCGTCCAGAAGGTGCGGGATATTCTGAAGATCGCCCTGGAGCCGGTTTCTCTGGAGACCCCCATCGGCGAGGAAGAGGATTCCCATCTGGGCGACTTTATCCCCGACGACGACGCTCCCGAACCCGCCGAGGTGGCTTCCTT
>JAGAVA010000033.1 GCA_017620505.1 Clostridia bacterium | reverse complement strand
GCCTGGCCGGTTCTGCTCAACGAGATTCTGTGGAGCACCGGCATCTCCCTGTACTCGGTGGCCTACGGCCTGCTGGGTACCGAGGCGCTGGCTGCCGTACAGATCTCCAACACCGCCATCCAGCTTCTGTTCGTCTTTACCCGCGGTCTGAGCAATGCCTGCGGCATTTTCGTGGGTCGGACGGTGGGCGCAGGCGACCGGGAACAGGCGCTGGATTACGGCTACCGCTTCGCCATTTTGCTGCCGGTGGTGGGATTTTGTACCGGTCTGATTCTCATCGCTATCCATCCGCTGCTTCTTTCCCTCTATCAGGTTTCGGAAGAAACGCTGGCCATGGCAAAAGCCCTGCTGATCCTGCAGGCACTCATGGGCACCGTCAAGGCCGACAGCATGGCGCTGGTGGTAGGCATCTTCCGTGCCGGCGGCGACACCCTGTTTGCCTGCCTGCTGGACACCGGAACGGTGTGGCTGGTGGGCGTGCCGCTGGCATTTCTGGGCGTCTGGCTGGGCGCACCCCTGTGGGGCGTGGCGCTGCTGGTGGCCTGTGACGACATTGCCAAAGTTTCCATCGGTTTTATCCATTTATTCCGGGAAAAATGGGTAAAAAACGTCACTGCACAGATTTAAGAGGAGTTATTTCATGGAAAATCGCAAACCATCGCAGGAACTTCTGGCAACGGCACCCCTTTGGCCGCTGATGCTCAAGCTGGCGCTGCCCGCCGTTGTAGCCCAGCTGGTCAACCTGCTCTATAACATCGTGGACCGTATTTACATCGGTCGTATGCCGGAGACCGGCCAGCTGGCCCTCACCGGTCTGGGCCTTACCTTCCCCGTTATTTTGTCCATCAGCGCCTTTTCCGCCATGGTGGGCAGCGGCGGCGCTCCCATTGCCGCCATCTTTCTCGGCAAGCAAGACAAGGATTCCGCCCAAAAGGTGCTGGGCAACGGCGTCTTTTTGCTGCTGGTCTTTTCGGTCTGTCTGACCACACTGTTTTACGCCGTCAAAAAGCCCCTGCTGTATCTGGTGGGTGCCAGCGACCAGACCTTTGCCTACGCCGACCAATACCTGTCCATCTATCTGGTGGGCACCCTGTTCGTTCTGCTGTCCATGGGTCTGAACCAGTTTATTTCCTGTCAGGGCAAATCCAAGATCGCCATGCTGTCCATCCTCATCGGCGCAGGCTGCAACATCCTGCTGGACCCCCTGTTCATCTTTGTCCTTGACATGGGGATCCGCGGCGCAGCGCTGGCTACCGTCCTTTCCCAGGCCGCAAGCGCCCTTTGGATCGTTGCCTTCCTGTGCTCCAAAAAATCCCAGCTGCGCATCAGCCTGCCCAACCTGCGGCCTCGTGCCGATATGCTCCGCCGGATCGCCGCGCTGGGTATTTCGCCCTTTATCATGCAGATCACCGAAAGCGCCATCTCGCTGGTGCTCAACAACGGCCTGCAGACCTATGGCGGTGACCTGTACGTGGGCTCCATGACCATCCTCAACAGTGTCATGCAGATCGCCTTTTCACTGAACAACGGCTTCGCCGGCGGCGTGCAGTCCATCATCAGCTACAACTACGGCGCACGCAATTTCGACCGCGTCAAGCAGACCTTCCGCCGGATGATCGCCACCACCTTTTTGATGGGCGCGGTATTTTCCCTGTCGGTGGATCTGTTCCCCACCGTCTATGCCGGCCTGTTTACCGACAATCCCCAGCTGATCGCCCTCACGGCAAAGGTTTTGCCCCTGTTTACCGCCGGTATGTGGATCTTCGGCGTGCAGACCGGCTGCCAGAACACCTTTTTGGGGCTGGGACAGGCCAAGATCTCTCTGTTTTTTGCCCTGCTGCGTAAGGTGCTGCTGCTGATCCCTCTGGCGCTGCTGCTGCCCCGTCTGGGATTGGGCGTTTGGGGCGTCTATCTGGCCGAGCCCATCGCCGACGTGCTTTCTGCCAGCTGTATCGGCATCACCTTCCTGTTTTCCTACAAAAAGATCCTGTCCGAAGACGCCGTCAAACGGGTGTAAACCCGCTGTTTTCCGAGGAGGTCTCCCATGTTCCGCCGCATGACTGCCGTTTTCCTGCTTTTCAGCCTGTTCTCTCTTCCCGCACTGGCGGCTCACAAGGAGTCCCAGCCGGTGGAGGAAGTCCCCATCCCTGCTGCGGTGCAGATCGACACCCGCCAGCAGGCCATCGCCGATTATTGGAGCACGCTGACGCCTGAGGCCATTGCGCCCTATCTGACGCCACCCTCTGTCCTGTCGCCCTATCTGATCGGCGAGTTACATCCCGCCTATACCGATACCGGTCTGCGATATCTGAACTTTGTCCGCTGGCTTTGCGGCCTGCAGCAGGTGACCCTCAGTGACCATCTGTGCGTGCAGGCACAATACGGCGCAGTACTGCTGGCTGCCAACGACATTCTGAGCCATACCCCCGAAAAGCCCGCCGATATGGAGGCCTCCTTCTACCGGATGGGTGCCAATGCCGCAGCCTCCTCCAACCTGTCCATGCGCTACGGCTTTGAGACTGCCGCCCTGCTGCAGAGCGCTTTGCAGGGACATATGGACGAGGACAGCCCCCTCAACCGGCTGGATCTGGGACATCGCCGCTGGCTACTGGATCCCCGACTGGGAAAGGTGGGCTTTGGTCTTGCCTCCTCCGCCGCCGAAAAACAGTACATCGTAGTGCCGGTCACCGACGATTCGGGCACCGGCCCCATCCCCGAAGTGCTGCTGTGGCCCAACGCCGGACAGTTCCCCAACAATGTCTTTCGCCCCGGCACGCCCTGGTCGATTCATTTGGATGAGCACACCTTTGCACCCCCAGTGGAAGCCCAGCTGCAGGTCACCGTCACCCGGCACCGGGACGGCAGGGTTTTTGTCCCTTCCCCGCTGGACGGACAGGCCCAGCTGAATGCTGACGGCAGCTATCTGCTGGTGAGCACCAAGGAATACGGCAGCGGCTGGTGCGTCAGCTTCTCCCTCGGCAAGACCGCCCTGGGCGAAAGTACCTACCAGGGCGACTACACCGTGCGCATCACCGGCCTGTATACCAAGCGGGGACAGGCCGCGCCGCTGGAGTACACCGTTCGCTTTTTTGATGCCCAAGCCCTCTCCCAGCCCTCCGGCTGGGCCATGGAGGAGGTCACCGAGGCCGTCCGGCTGGATCTCATCCCCGAGGCGCTCACTGATTTTTATCAGCAGCCCATCACCCGGCTGGAGTATTGCCGCCTGACCATGCAGATCCTGCGGCAAAAAACCGGTCTGTCCACCGAGGAACTGGTGGAGCAGTACGCGCTGCCCGGACCGCTTCCGGCCTTTTCCGATTGTACCGACCCGGAAGTGCTGGCAGCCGCCGCCATCGGCGCGGTGTTTGGCCCGGGAGACGGCACCTTCCGGCCCGAGGGGCTGATCTCCCGTCAGGATGCCGCCGTCATGCTGCTGCAGGCCGCCGCCGCAGTGGGAGCAGAGGTACTGCCCACCGACGGTCTGCTGTACGCCGACACCGATCAGATTTCCACCTATGCCCGTCTTGCCGTTCAGTGGACCTCCCAGGTGCGGGACAGTGTCACCGGCAAGCCGGTGATGGCCGGCATTGGCGGCGGGAAGTTTGATCCCCGCGGCAATTATACCCGGGAGCAGGCCATGCTCACCGCCCTGCGGCTGTTCCGCTCGTAAAAGTTTACAAATTTCTCCAATTTTAGGCACAGGAAATTCTCCCCCGAAAGCGCGACTTTCGGGGATATTTTTTGCCTTTTCCCGGAAATCAATAGAATTTTTTCCTCAAATTTGTATATACTACCAAAATGGTAGAGACTATAGCATTTTCATGCTATGTGCACAAAGTTTTATTGACCAAATCCAACATGTTTGGTATAATTAACAATAACAACCACTGAAAGAGGGGTGAAACCATGCTGGATGATACCATCCGTAAAATCAAGGAAGCGGAAGAGGCGGCCGAACAGGAAAAGGTAGCCTGTCGCGCCCGGCTCCAGCGTATGCTTGCCGATGCCGAACAAGATGCAGCCGCCATGACTGTTCAGGCAGAAGAGACCCTCCGTCAGGAACAGGCTGTGCTGCTGGATCAGGCGGAACAAGAAGCTGCCGCCATTCGCAGCCAGATCCTGGAAAAAGCCTATCAGGAATGTGATCTGCTGCGGGCACAGGTCCGACGAAACGACGGTCGTGCCATCGAGGTCATCCTGACAAAGGGGGTGTAGCCTTTGGCCATTGTCAAAATGAAAGCACTTTCCTTGCTGGTGCCACTGGAGGATCACAAGGCCCTCCTCCGGGATCTGCAGCGGCTGGGCTGTGTGGCGCTGGAGACTGCCGAGGCAGAAGGCTTCCAGGCGCTCCCGTCCCAGGCAGGGGATCTGCGGCAGACCATTCGTGAGGTCCAGCGCGCACTGGAGATTCTGGAGCGCTTTGTCCCCCGGAAAAAGCCGCTGCTCTCCCCCAGACGGGACATTTCTGCGCAGGACTTCTGGGACGAAGGTCTTTGGAATGACGGTCTGGACAGCGCCCGGCGTATCGGGCAGTATCAGCAGACGCTGGACACACTGTCCGCCCGGGAGACCCAACTGCAGGCACAACGACTGGGTCTGCTGCCCTGGCAGCATCATTCGCTGCCCCTGGAGACCCAGGGCACCCGCACCACCCGCCTGCTCCCCGGCACTTTGCCTGCGGCGATTGCCCTTCCGGCAGTCCAGGAAAGTCTGCAGCAGACGGCGAACACCGCCATTCTGCAGCCCATCAGTTCCGACAAGGATCTGCATTATCTGGTACTGCTGTTCCATGAAAGCCAGGAAAAGGAGGCCATGGATCATCTTCGGCCCATGGGCTTTGCCCTTCCCGGCTGGAAAGGCCTGGAAGGCACCGCAGCGGAAAACATCCGGCGCATCGACCTGGAGCTGGACCGTATCAAGGGTCAGCAGCAGGCGGCAAGACAGGGCATCCTGGCCCTGGGTGACCAATATGAGGGGCTGGAGACCACCCTGGACCGGCTGTCCCAGCTGCTTTCCCGTGAGGAAGCTGCCGAACGGCTGCGCAGCCGGGGCAGCGTGGCACTGCTGAAAGGCTGGATGCCCGCAGCCCGGGAGGAAGACTTCCTTCGGCTCATGGAAAAAAACGACTGTGCCTGGCACCTGCGGGAGCCTGAACAGGAGGAATATCCCCAGGTCCCGGTGTCCCTGCAAAACAATTTCCTCACCCGCCCGCTGAGCATGGTCACCGATATGTACTCCCTTCCGGCCTACGGCTCGCTGGACCCCAACCCGCTGATGGCTCCCTTCTTCATCTTCTTCTATGGCTTTATGATGGCCGACATGGGCTACGGCATTCTGATGATGCTGGCCTCCTATATCATTTTGAAGAAGGCAAAGCCCCACGGGCCCACCATGCGGCACATGATCCCTCTGCTGGGACTGTGCGGCGTCAGCACCTTTGTGATGGGTGCGCTGACCGGCGGCTTTTTCGGCGATCTGCTGCCCCAGCTGGCCATGATGCTAAATCCCGACACCACCTTTACCGCCATGCCCGCCCTGTTTTCTCCGCTGGATGATGCCCTAGCCGTGCTGGTGGGCTCGCTGGCCATCGGCCTCTGCCAGATCTTCACCGGCATGGGGATCAATGTCTACAAGCAGGTCAAGCGGGGCGAGATCATGGCTGCCATCTGCAACGAGGGCGCCTGGTTTGCCGTATTTGCCCTCTTCGCCATCGGCCTGCTGGCAGGGCAGCTGAAGATCGCCGGTATCGCCATCGGCGTGATCCTGATTCTCACCCAGGGCTATGGCAAAAAAGGCATTGTGGGCAAGCTGATGGGCATCGGTGGCTCGCTGTACAGCAACATCACCGGCTACTTCAGCGATATTTTGTCCTATTCCCGCCTGATGGCCCTCATGCTGGCCGGCGCGGTCATCGCGCAGGTGTTCAACACCCTGGGCGGCATCACCGGCAACGTGATTTTGTTCTTTGTCATCTCCATGGTGGGCAACGGCATCAACTTTGCCCTCAACCTGCTGGGCTGCTTCGTCCACGATATGCGCCTGCAGTGTCTGGAGTTTTTCAACCGGTTCTATGAGGACGGCGGCAAGCCCTTCCGGCCTTTGTGTACCGATACCCAGCACGTGAATATCATTCAAGAATAACGATAAGGAGGATACTCTATGTTCCTGGAAAATATTGGCGGTCTCGCATTGGCATTATTGGGCTCCGGCCTGGCAGTGGGTCTGTCCTGCGTGGGCAGTGCAAAGGGCACCGGCATCGCCGGTGAAGCAGGCGCGGGCCTTTTGAGTCAGGATCCTTCCAAATCCGGTAAGGTCATGGTCCTGCAGTTGCTGCCCGGCACCCAGGGCCTGTATGGCCTGGTGGTCTGGTTCTTCGCGCTGATCCGCATGGGAATGATGAACGGCACAGCCGTGGATCTGTCCCTGGTAGAAGGCTTCCGCTTCTTCGCCGCCTGCCTGCCTATGGCGCTGGGCGGTCTGCTGTCGGCCATTGCACAGGGCCGTGTGGCAGCCTCCTCCATCAACATTCTGGCAAAAAAGCCCGACGACTGGTCCAAGGGTATCATTCTCTGCGGTATCGTAGAGTTCTACGCCATTCTGTCCCTGCTGGCCTCCATGCTGATGCTGCTGTGGCTCTGATTCTCTGACAATCGAGGAGGAACGCCTATGAACGGCATGGACAACATCCTCCGCCGCATCCGGGAGGACGCACAGCGTGAAATGGATGCCATGCAGCAGGAGGCCCTGGAAAAGCGGGAAGCCATCCTGGCCCGGGGCCGGGAGCAATCGGAACGGCTGTTAGCCGAGGGTCGGCAGAAAAACCTTCAGCTGGCCGAAGGCCGCAAGGCCCGACTGATCAGCGCCGCCAACATGGAATCCCGGCAGGTGCTGCTGTACAACAAACAAAAATACATTGATGAAGTCTTTACCCTGGCCAAAAAACGCATCGAAGCCCTGCCCTGGGCGGACTATGCCGAATATCTGGCACAGTGGATCGCCCATTCTGCCGAGACCGGCACCGAAACGGTGATCCTGTCGGAGCGCAACCGGGAAAAGATGGGCCAGCTGGTGGTCCAGCGGGCCAACGCCCTCCGGGAAGGCGGCGCCTTTACCCTTGCGGCAGAGACCCAGGACATTCAGGGGGTCATCCTGCGCCAGGGCAGTGTGGAGATCAACGGCAGTCTGGACTACCGGTTCGGTCTGCTGCGGGAACGCCTGGCCACCGAAGTGGCCCAAGTGCTGTTTCAGTGACCGAAAGACGCGAAAGGAGGGGTATTTTTGACAAAAACCGTGAAAGATGAACGATACCTCTGCGTTTCGGCCTACGTTCGGGCTCTGGAGGCACAGCTTTTGACCGACGGCGACCTGCAGCGCATGATCGATGCCGACGATGTTCGGGAGGCCATCCGGGTGCTCACCGACCACGGATACCCGGAAATGGCCCCCCATATGGTCTCGCTGGAGGACACCCTCCGGCACCATCGGGAGGCGCTGATGGCATCCCTTTCGGACTTCCTGCCGGAGGGCGGACTGCTGGATCTGTTCCGCATCCGCTATGACTACCATAACGCCAAGGTGGCCCTCAAGGCCCTGTGGACCGATGTGGACGCCACCCGGCTGCTGATGGGCGGTGGACGGCTGGAGCCCCTGTGGCTGTACCAGACCCTCTGCACCGGTGAGGATCAAAAGCTGCCCCCCGTCATGGAGCAGGCCGTACAGGAGGCCAGAGAACGGGTGGGTGCCACCCTGGATCCCCAAAAGGGCGATCTGCTGCTGGACAAAGCGGCCTTTGCCGAGCAAAGTGCCCTGGCAGAGGCCGTGGGCAGTCCCTTCCTTCTGGACTATGTGGCCCTGCTCATCGACACCGCCAACCTGCAGGCTGCCGTCCGCATCCTGCGGATGGGAAAGGATGCCATTCTGCTGGAGGAATCGCTCCTTCCCGGCGGCACGGTGGCCCAAGACCGGCTGCTGGAAAGCGCCCGTGCAGGCACCATCGCCGACCTTTACGCCGCCTCACCCCTGGAGGAAGCGGCAGGTTTGGGCCAGCAAGCCCTGTCGGGCGGCGGCCTGACCGCCTTTGAAAAGGCCTGTGACGACGCCCAGAATGCCTTTTTACAGAGGGCCATGCTGATCCCCTTCGGCCCCGAGCCGGTGCTGGCGTTTGTTGCCGCACGGGAGCAGGAGATGCGCAACGTGCGCATCATTATCAGCGGGAAGCTGGCAAAGCTGCCCGCCTCCACCATTCGGGAAAGGATGCGTGAGGCTTATGTCTAAAATCGCCGTGCTGGGCGACCGGGACAGCGTCCTGGGCTTCCGGGCCCTGGGGCTGGAGGTTCTGTTCGCAGAGGACCGGGACCGGGCGGCCAAAGAGCTGCACCGGCTGGCCCGGGAGGAATATGCCATCATCTATATCACCGAAGATCTGGCCCAAACCATGATGGCTGATATTGAGAAATACCACGACAAGCCCGCACCGGCGGTCATTCTGATCCCCGGCCGGAGCGGCAGCCTGGGTGTGGCCCAGGGGGCGTTAAAGGCGGCTGTGGAGCGCGCTGTGGGCGCCGATATTTCATAGGAAGGGAGTTTTTTGCATGAGCGGAACCATTGTGAAGGTCTCCGGCCCGCTGGTAGTCGCCGAGGGTCTGGAGCACGCCAACATGGCCGACGTGGTGCGGGTAGGCGAACACCGCCTGATCGGTGAGATTTTGAACATGACCGGCGGCCGCGCCTCCATTCAGGTTTATGAAGAGACCTCCGGTCTGGGCCCCGGTGCACGGGTGGATACCACCTTCGCCCCCTTGAGTGTGGAGCTGGGCCCCGGCCTGATCCAGAATATTTACGACGGCATCCAGCGTCCGCTGGAGGAGATCATGAAAAAGTCGGGCGCCAACCTGGCCCGCGGCGTGGAGGTTCCCGCCCTGGATCCCGACAAGCTGTGGCACTTCGTCCCGGTGGCCAAGGCCGGTGACAGAGTGCGGGGCGGCGACGTGCTGGGCACCGTTCAGGAGACCCCTGTGGTGCTCCACAAGATCATGGTACCCGTCAAGCTGTCGGGCACGCTGACCTCCATCATCGCAGAGGGTGACTACACCATCCGGGAGATCGTGGCCCATCTGAATGATGAAAAGGGCATCGACCACCCCCTGACCATGGTGCAGAAATGGCCCGTCCGGGTGGGCCGACCCTATCAGAAGAAATTTCCGCCGGTCCAGCCCCTGCAGTCGGGCCAACGGGTCATCGATACCATGTTCCCCATCGCAAAGGGCGGCACCGCCGCCGTCCCCGGCCCCTTTGGCTCGGGCAAAACGGTGGTACAGCACCAGCTGGCAAAGTGGTCTGACGTGGACATCGTCATCTACATCGGCTGTGGCGAGCGTGGCAACGAAATGACCGACGTTCTCCGGGAATTCCCCGAGCTGGTGGACCCCCGAACGGGCGAGAGCCTGATGAAGCGCACCGTGCTCATCGCCAACACCTCCGATATGCCGGTTGCCGCCCGGGAAGCCAGCGTTTATACCGGCATCACCATCGCAGAGTACTTCCGGGATATGGGCTATGACGTGGCGGTTATCGCCGACTCCACCTCCCGCTGGGCCGAGGCGCTCCGGGAAATGTCGGGCCGACTGGAAGAGATGCCCGGCGAGGAAGGCTATCCCGCCTATCTGGCCTCCCGGCTGGCCCAGTTCTATGAGCGGGCCGGTATGGTGCAGACTCTGGGCTCGGAGGAGCGTCGCGGCTCCATCACCGCCGTGGGCGCCGTCTCTCCTCCCGGCGGCGACCTGTCCGAGCCGGTGGCACAGGGCACCATGCGCATCGTCAAGGTGTTCTGGTCGCTGGATGCTTCCCTGGCCTACCGCCGCCACTTCCCGGCCATCAACTGGCTCAACTCCTATTCCCTCTATCTGGACAGCATGAAGCCCTGGCTGGATGAACACTTTGGCCCCGAGTTCCTCCGCAACCGCAACGCCGCCATGGCCATGCTGCAGAGCGAAAACGAGCTGCAGGAGATCGTCCAGCTGGTGGGTAAGGACGCCCTCTCCCCCGCCGACCAGCTGACCCTGGAGGTTGCCAAAATGGTCCGGGAAGATTTCCTGCAGCAGAACGCCTTTATGGACGTGGACAGCTATTCCGACCGCACCCGGCAGAAGCTGCTGCTGGGACTGATCCTGGACTATGACCGGCAGTGCCGGGAGGCCATCGGCAAGGGCGCTGCCCTGCAGCCCCTGCTGGACATCTCCACCCGGGAAGAGATCGGCCGCGCCAAATATGTAGAAGCCGATGCATATGAGCAGGAATACGCCCGTATCGCCGACCAGATGACCCAACAGATCGCCGCCATTGCAGAGAAAGCAGGTGAAACGCTGTGAAAGAATACAGAACGATCCACGAAATATCCGGCCCGCTGATGGTAGTGGAGCAGGTCAGCAACGTCACCTACGACGAGCTGGCCGAGATCGAGCTTTCCGACGGCAGCATCCGCCGCTGCAAGGTGCTGGAGGTCAACGGCGACAAGGCCGTGGTCCAGCTGTTTGAAAGCTCGGCAGGCATCAACCTGCGGGACAGTAAGATCCGTTTTCTGGGCCATCCGCTGGAGCTGGCCGTGTCCAGCGATATGCTGGGCCGTGTCTTCAACGGCATGGGCCAGCCCATTGACGGCGGCCCCGCCATTCTGGCCGAAAAGCGGCTGGACATCAACGGCTCACCCATCAATCCCGCCGCCCGCAACTATCCCAACGAGTTCATCCAGACGGGCATTTCCACCATCGACGGTCTGAACACCCTGGTGCGGGGACAGAAACTGCCCATTTTCTCGGGCTCGGGCCTGCCCCACGCCCAGCTGGCGGCCCAGATCGCCCGTCAGGCAAGGGTGCTGGATGGGGAATCCAATTTTGCGGTGGTGTTCGCCGCCATCGGCATCACCTTTGAGGAGGCCGAATACTTTATCTCCGATTTCAAGCGCACCGGCGCCATTGACCGCACGGTGCTGTTCACCAATCTGGCCAACGACCCGGCGGTCGAACGTATCGCCACCCCCCGCATGGCCCTCACCGCCGCCGAATATCTGGCCTTTGAAAAGGGGATGCACGTGCTGGTCATCCTCACCGACATCACCAACTATGCCGAGGCGCTGCGGGAGGTCTCTGCCGCCCGTAAGGAAGTCCCCGGCCGCCGTGGCTATCCCGGCTATCTGTACACCGACCTGGCCACCATGTACGAGCGTGCCGGCCGCAAGCTGGGGCTGGAGGGCTCCATCACCATGATCCCCATCCTCACCATGCCCGAGGATGACAAGACCCATCCCATCCCCGACCTGACCGGCTACATCACCGAAGGGCAGATCATTCTGTCCCGGGATCTGTACCGCAAGGGCGTTCTGCCGCCGGTGGACGTGCTGCCCTCTCTGTCCCGATTGAAGGACAAGGGCGTGGGCGTGGGCAAGACCCGGGAGGATCACGCCCCCACCATGAACCAGCTGTTTGCCGCCTATGCTTCCGGCAAGGAGGCCAAAGAGCTGATGACCATTCTGGGCGAGGCCGCCCTGTCCCCCACCGACCTGCTGTACGCCAAGTTTGCCGAGGAGTTTGAAAAGCGCTATGTCTCCCAGGGCAGCGAGGAAAACCGGGACATCTTCCAGACGCTGGATCTGGGCTGGGATCTGCTGCGTATCCTGCCCCGCGGTGAATTAAAGCGTATCAAGGGCGAAATGGTGGATAAATACTACCCTGTCCGGGAGTGAGGTGAGCATTTATGGCCAACACCACCATCAATCCCACCCGGATGGAGCTGACCCGGCTGAAAGGCCGTCTGCGCACCGCCTCCCGGGGGCACAAGCTGCTGAAGGATAAGCGGGACGAGCTGATGAAGCAGTTTCTGGAGATCGTCCACCGCAACAAGGAGCTTCGGAAGCGGGTGGAGCGGGGTCTGGAGCAGGCCAACGGGGCCTTCACCATCGCTGCCGCCGTCATGAGCCCCGAAATGCTGGAGCAGTCCCTGCTGTACCCCAAGCAGAGCGTGGAGCTGGAGGTGGGCAGCCGCAACATGATGAGCGTCAACGTGCCCACCTACACCTTCCACACCCGCAACGAGGACCCTGCCGACATTTTCCCTTACGGCTTTGCCCAGACCTCCGGCGAGTTGGATGCCGCCCTGGAGGCCCTGTCCAATGTGTTCCGGGATATGCTGGAGCTGGCTGAGGTGGAAAAAACCATGCAGCTGCTGGCCCAGGACATCGAAAAAACCCGCCGCCGGGTCAACGCCCTGGAATATGTGATGATCCCCGACCTGCAGAAGAACATCCGCTACATCTCCATGAAGCTGGAAGAAAACGAACGGGGCAACATCACCCGGCTCATGAAGGTGAAGGATATGATCCTGCAGCAGGCCCATGATTTCAAGTAAATTCCCAGGAAAGCTGCCTTCGGGCGGCTTTCTTTTTTGATTTTCTGTGGTATACTGTTGTCAGTAATGGCAAAGGAGTGTTTTTATGCTGCAGGATCTGGCCTTTGGCCATCTGGATAATCATTATGAAGATCACGCCCCCAAGAAGGGCGACATCGTGCTCTGTATGCAGGGCAACGGGATCATGGTGGCAAGGGACAGGCTGGATGCTTTGACCCTGCCTTTGTACGAGCAGGTGCAGGAATGGTGCGGCGATTGGACCCACTGGGATGACCAGCCCTTCCGCTACATTTTCACCCTGCAGGAGGTGCGCTATTTCCTGTGGATGGGTCAGGCCGGACAGCCGGGGGACAGTGCCTTTGCCTATGAGCCTGCCGCCACCCTGCGGCAGGTGGTGTCTAAGACGGTGTGCTTCGCCGCCATGACCGGCTGGCATCTGTTTTGCTGGTATCGGGACAGCCGCTTCTGCGGTCGGTGCGGTACCGCCACCGTCCACGACAGCAAGGAGCGCATGATGCGCTGTCCCGAATGCGGCAACATGATCTTCCCTCGGATCAATCCCGCCATGATCATCGCCCTCACCGACGGCGACCGGATCATGCTGTCCAAATATGCCGGGCGCAACTATACCCGCTACGGCCTGCTGGCCGGCTTCCAGGAGATCGGCGAAACCTGCGAGGAATGTGTGGCCCGGGAGGTCATGGAGGAAGTTGGCCTGAAGGTCAAAAACATCCGTTACTATAAGTCCCAGCCCTGGGGCATCGCAGGCAACGTGTCCATCGGCTATTTCTGCGATCTGGAGGGCGACGACAAGGTGACCCTGGACGAAACCGAGCTGTCCTCTGCCGAATGGTTCTGCCGGGACAGCATCCCCGCCGAGGACGACGGCATCAGCCTCACCCGGGAGATGATCCGCATCTTCAGAGAAGGCAACGAACCGACATAATGAAAAAAAACGGCTCATACGAGCCGTTTTTTGAGACTGTCAAAGAACCGCTTCGCTGGGTTCTTTTCGACAATTTGGCTCCGCGCTTCGGCGCGGTTTCGCCGCTTTTTCTGCGAAAAAAGTCGGCGGATCGGGGTGTTTTTGACCATAATCACATAGATTACGGCCAAAAACTATCCTGTAGGGGCCGCTGTCCTCAGCGGCCCGTGTCTCCTGGTGAGCACAAATCCGACTTTTTTGACAAGCTGGAAAAAAACGGCTCATACGAGCCGTTTTTCTTTTTGTTATTCCACGATCCTGGGCGGCAGCAAGTCCTCGCACCAGGGGATGACGAACCGCAGTTTGTGGTCGGATACCCGCAGGGAGACCCGGGGCGCTTTGACGATCTCCCCGTCCAGATTGACCGTCATATCCTTGCCGTCCTGATGAAAAATGGTCAGGCTTTTTGCCTGCAGATGGGTGATGTACTGGGGCAGCCGCCGGTGCAGCCCCTGCTTATAAGCGCCGATGACCTTCATAACGGTGATCAGATCCACCGCCCGGATGAGCAGCACCTCCAAAAGGCCATCGGTGGGATCGGCCTCGGGAACGGGATTGTAGCCGCCGCCGTAAAACCGGCCGTTGCCTGCCAGAATCAAGGTTTGCCGCCCATCATAGGACTTGCCGTCGATCTCAATACCGTAAGGCTCGTGAAGACCCTTCAGCACATTCTCCACGGTGGAGGCATGATAGGCCATGGAGCCATGGAGCAGGGGGATGCGCTTATACTTCTGCATTCCGTCGGCAATGCGGGCATCCACCCCAACGCTGAACACGTTGAAGCACACGCCACAGTCCGATTCGATATAATCCAGGGCAATCTCCTTGCCGTCGATCAGATTGTCCAGATTTTTGAAGGAAGTGCAGTCGGCGCCGAACAGCTTGATAAAGTCGTTGCCGCTGCCGCAGGGATAATGGGTGATGGACACATTGTCCAGTCCCGCCGCACCGGCTGCCACCTCGTTGAGGGTGCCGTCACCGCCGCAGGCATAAAACCGCACCTGCTCACCGGCATATTCCGCCGCCTTCTCCCGTACCAGCGCCACGGCGTGCCGGGGATGCTCGGTGGTGAGAATGTCATAGTCCAGCTCCCGCCGGACACAGGCCGCCCGGATGGAGGATGCCACCTGGGTGGTGCTGTCTTTTTTGCCGGCGGCAGGGTTGATGATGAATACGTGCTTCATACTTTAGTCCTTAAACCAGGAGTACAGATTACACTTGATCATGCCGTTATACAGCTTGCGGCGCTTGTCGGCAGGCTTGCCGAATTCCTTTTCAAACTGCTCGTCGGAGCAGATGATATACTTTTTGACACTGCTGCCCTTCATGGCCTGACCCAGATCACGGTAGAGCTTTCTGGCCTGCTGGGCATCCAGCATACGAACGCCGTAAGGGGGATTGGCCATCATGACGCCGGTACGGCTCTTCCAGTCGATGTCCAGCGCATCCTGCACGGCGTACTCGATGCAGTCGCCCACACCGGCGCGGGCAGCATTTTCTCGGGTGAGACGCACGCAGTTGGGGTTCATGTCCGAAGCAAGGATGGGCAGCTTTTCGTGCTTTTCGGCAGCCAGTGCAGCAGCACGCTCCTCGGCAAAGGCACGCTTGAAGCTGTCGTTCCACAGGGCGGCATCAAACTGACGCTTGGCACCGGGAGCGATGTTCAAAGCCGTCATGGCAGCTTCGATGGCGATGGTACCGCTGCCGCAGAAGGGGTCGATGAAGGCTTCCCGGCCCTTCCAGCGTGCAACCTTAACGATGGATGCCGCCAGTGTTTCCCGCAAAGTCGCATCGTTCTGCTCCAGCTTGTAGCCCCGCTTGAACAAGGGCGCACCGGTGGTGTCCAGAAAGACCTCGCAGCGGTCGTTCATCAGGCTGAACTGGATCTGGTGCTTGACGCCGGACTCTTCCAGCCAGTCGGTGTGCCGCACCAGCTTGAGCCGCTCCACCACCGCCTTTTTGATGATGCGCTGGCAGTCGGGCACCGAGTGCAGCTGAGAATGGATGGAGAAGCCCTTTACGGGGAAGGCCTCCTTGTCACCGATATAGTCCTCCCAGGGCAGGGACTTGACATTTTCAAACAGCTGGTCAAAGCTCTTGGCGGTAAAATCAGCCACCCGCAGCAGCACGCGCTCACCGCAGCGCAGCACGATATTGGCACGGGCGCAGGCGTGCTCATCGCCGGAAAACAGCACGCGGCCGTTTTCGGCCTGCACCTGTTCAAAACCCTTGAACTTCAGCTCGTCGGCCACCAGGCCTTCCACCCCCATCAGGCAGGGAACAGAAAAACGATACATATCTAAAACCTCCACGTTTACATTCTAAAAAAGCGAACACCGGGGTGTTCGCTTAAGAGTATTTTATTTGATTATGTCGCTTTTTGCAAGCATTTACACGCAAAAGACGAAAAAAGATAGAAAAAACCGGCCCTTTCGGGCCGGTTTTCCGTTCAACCAAATTGCTTACAGACGTTCTTACACTTCCGCGACCAGCAGGCCATAGCCGCCGTCACTTCTCTGGTAGACCACACAGGGCTTTCCGTCCCGCTCGGTGTTGACGAAGAAGAAGCTGTGACCCAGCAGGTTCATCTGCAGGATGGCATCTTCAATGGTCATGGGCTTGCTGACAACAGACTT
>JAGAVA010000032.1 GCA_017620505.1 Clostridia bacterium | reverse complement strand
TGCGATAGTCAGAAAAGGGGTGGGCGGAAAGGGTGTGGTTGGATAGCACCACGGGAGAATTGTCCATCAGCAGCATACAGCTGCCGTTTGCTGCCTTGATGCAGCGGCCTGCACGAAAGCTCAGATTGTTGCAGGCCATCACGCCCACGCAAATCAGCAGCAATGCCAGCACCGATGCCAGGCCAATCCTCAAGGCTTTGCGCTTCATCGGACGGCCTCCTCTCCGAAGACAGCCGTGCCCAAAATCTCCAGCGCCTGTGCGCCGTAAGCATCCCACCAAAGGCCGATGCCTTCATTGTGGGCCACATAATCATTCTCAAAGGCGATGAAGCTCCAGTTGTCCAGATCGGCGTAAGTGCCCATGGAGCCTTCCAGACCGTTGGCGAAGCTCACCGTCTGGGTGGTCAGCCCGGTGCCGCACACGCCGAAGGGCGTGCCGTAATGGACCACTTCCAGAACGGCCTGGGGCTGTGCCTTGGGCCAGAAGGCGATGGAAAACTGTCCGGCCTCGGCGTCGTGGGCGTCGATTGCATACTCCCAGTCAGCGGGGAGGGACAGGGCAATGCCCGCACCTTCGTAATGGTAGGAGGCTACCGTATCGGGGGACTGGACGGCGGTGGGGTTCACCGATGCCGTCAGTCGGGTGTTGGGTTCGGGTGTGGAAATGCAGGGGTTTATCGCCGTGCTCCCCTTCATGGAGCAGGCGGTGTTGATCAAAAGTGCCGCAAGGGCAAACAAAAGCAAGATGGTTTTCATAAAGGCAGCCTCCCTGAAATGCTACCTTTATAGACTGGAAACTGCGGAAAAAGTTCCGTGTTTTTATAAAAATAAGAAAAACTTGACAAATATCGATGTTCGATATATACTGACAATAACGATATTCGATATAAGGAGGAACGCCCATGCCGAGAGAGAAGTTTCAAACCCTCACCGAGCAGATGTTTTACATCCTGCTGTGCCTTCGGGAGGAGTGCTGCGGCATGGATATCATGGAGCGGGTGCGGGAAATGACCGGAGGCCGGGTGGCCGTGGGTCCCGGCACCTTGTATCACCTGCTGGACCAATTTTGCGAAAATGGCATGATCGAGGAAACCCGGGTGGAAGGCCGCCGCCGCAGCTATTTGCTTACGCAGCGGGGACGACAGGCACTGGCCGAGGAAAAACAGCGGTTGGACAATCAGTTGCGGGATTATCGCCGCGCCTTTGGAGAGGAGGATGCCCAATGAAGCACCGTTATGAGCTGCCTTTGTATTCCTTTTATGACCACACCGGCATGGTGGAGCATCTGGAAAAGATGGCCCGCCGGGGCTGGCGGCTGGACAAGCTGGGCGGGATGCTGTGGCGCTATCAGCCCATAGAACCCCGGCGGCTGAAATATGCACTGGTCTATTTTCCGGAGGTCACCGGTTTTGAACCCACCCCTCCCGAGAGCCACCTGCGGCTGCAGGAGCTTTGCGCTCAGGCCGGCTGGCAGCTGGCCGCCACTGCCGGAAAATATCAGGTTTACTACAACCAAGACCCCGATGCCGTGCCGCTGGAGACCGACCCCGGTATCCAGGTGGACATCATCCACCGCACCATGAAGCGCAATTTCATCCCCAGCTATCTGCTGCTGACACTGGCTGCGGTGCTGCAGCTGTTCATGCAGATCAGCGATCTGAACAAGAACTACAATGTGTGGTATTCGGGCAAGGCCTATTATTTCAGCGGCGTTTCCTGGATGATGATCCCGGCCTGGGGCGCGCTGCTTCTGATCTATCTGCTGGAGCTGAGCCGATACTTTTGGTGGCATCACCGGGCAAAAAAACGGGCGGAGGAGGGTTTGCATACCCCGTCGCCGCATTCCTGGTGGGTGCAGCTGCTGGCGATCGTTCTTCTGATTTTACTGGTGATTTCCTGGACTACCGTGGGGCGGATGCGTGGGTTTGTCTTTGCCGTTCTGGCTGCCATGCTGTTGGCTATGGTGCTGTCCATCGGCCTGTCCAAGCTATTGAAGGTGGTGGGTGTGTCGGCAAAAGTCAATCAGGCCATCACCATCGGCGTGGCCTGCATCCTGTCGCTGATAGCGGTGATGAGCGTTTCCAATTTCACCATCCAGAGCCGCCGGCAGGCCGAGCAAATGGATGCGGTGCTGCCGCTGCGGCTGGAGGATCTGGGCGTAGATGGCACTCATTACACCCTTCGGGAGGATGTTCGACAGTCACCTCTGCTGCGGCGAATCGAATATCATCAGTGGCCCGCTTTCCACCAGTCCGGTTCTGCCTTTCCTGAACTGAACTATCTGGTGGTGGACGTGTATTGTAAGGCTCTGTGGGATGTTTGCCTGCAGGATTATCTGAAAAACGGAGCCCAGACGGTGGATGCCGCGCCCTGGGGCGCACGGCAGGCATGGCAGATGGAAAACCAGTACGAGGCGGCGTATCTGCTCTGCTGGGATGACCGCATGGTGTATCTGGAACTGGAAGAAGCACCATCGGATGCGCAAAAAGCCATTATCGGCGGCAAACTGAAGCCGTAAAAACAGCCCCCGAGGTTTTCCTCGGGGGCATCGTTTATTTGATCAACAAGTTGTGTACACCCAATTCGTCCAGCCAGGCGTAGTAGCAGTCGGGGTGGGAGGGGTAGACGCGATCGGTAGTGGGGCGGGGCATGGCGTGAAGCTGTTCAAAGGCTTCCATGGGATAAAAGGCATCAAAATCATAGTTGGGCCCCAGGGGCGCAATCGCCTCATAAACCTGTTGGGCGGTCATGGTACGGAGATCGCCTAGCAGTCGGGTGTGCATACCTGCGTTGCCATAATACAGCTTCAAGTCATGGGTCACATGGAAAAATGCCCAGTTGGGTGCGGAAGATCGCTCTGCTGCAAAGTTCTTGTGCGCAGCCCACACAACCTGTTCGGAACAGTTTGCACATAGTTTCCGCACTTTGGCAGTATCCACCTGCCAGCTGTCCAGCCGGTCGCACAGGGCCAGCAGCTCCTGACTTTCCAATCGGTATTGCTGATAAGTGCGCAGCCGTGGCGTAGGCGCGTACAACGGAATGATCGGATCAATTTTTGCACCCGGATAACGAGAGATGCGCTCCATAATTTCATCGAGTCCTTCAGCAAAAACACGGGACAGCATCAGCGAAAAGCGCACATGAAATCCCCGACTGACAAGGAAATCTGCCGTTTCAAACAGTTGGGTAAAGCGTCCGGGGCGACTCACCATCCGATCGTGAGCTTCCTGTCCGCCGTGGACAGCAAAGAATAACTCCCAGATGCCCTTACGTTCCAGCTCCCGCAAGATGTTCTCCCGATCCCGATGCCGCAGCAGTGCAACTCCGGTGGTGGGAAAGTCCTCGTTTCGGCGGTCAAAATACTGGGGACACACCCGGTCGGTCAGTCGGAACAGGTCTACCACCCGAGGATGGCAGAAGGTCTCATTGCCCAGATTAAAGGCGATGTTACCGTCCAGCCTTTTCAGTGCGGGCACCAGACGATTCAAACAAAGGGCGTAGTCCTCATAGGGCATGATGGGGCCGGGGCCACCATCTACATAGCAATGGCCACAGTTGGTGGCGCAGCCGCAAATGGTAATTTCAAAAGTATATTTCATGCTTGTTTTACTCCTTATTTCATGATTTTTCATAAACAGGTGAAACAAGCCCGGCGAAGTTCAGTTGGCTCTGTACGGCAGTCGCCGGACTTGGTTCGCACAGAGCACCCCAAGCATGTGGGGAGGCAGTAGCAGATTTCGGTACATATAGGACTCCTGGTTACAAAGCAATATCTTCATCAAGGCTCAAAGGCCTTCTGATGGCTCTTGAAAAACTCATAATAGACCCGGACGTTTTCCAGTTCGGTCCAGGGGCGTACCCGCACCGGCAGGCTGTCCAGATCGTAGATCACTGCGCCCGGAATGGACAGCAGGAAGGGGGAATGGGTGGCGATCACCAGCTGGCAGCCGAAAAAACGGGCGGAATCGGCCAAGAATCCCGCCAATTCGGTTTGAAAAGCCGCCGAAAGGCTGTTTTCCGGCTCATCAATGAGATAGAGGGCATTTTCTGTGATGCGTTCGGTGTAGTACTTCATGGCGGTCTCACCGTTGGAGAACAGGTCAACGTCCCGGGTCAGCCGCGCTTTGACAAACTTGGAGGAGGTTTTGTGCTTGGCGTCGGTGGTCTCTTTCCAGCGGTCGTAATCCTCCAGTGAAGAAAAGGGGCGGTTGTCCCACTTGAGCCGGGTGTATTCCTCCAGAAGCTCCTCCCGCCGCTGGCGGATGCCGTCGTTGAGGGTGCGCAGATTGAGCAGATAATCGGATACATCGTCGGAGGTGAGGATCTGACTGTGCAGAGGGATCACCGAAAAATCGGCCTTGCACAGCTTGACATAATCCCCAAAGAAGGCACCGCCGCTGAAGGGGGAGTGTCGGGTCAGCTGCAGCGCTTCGGCCAGAATGTTCAGCAGGGTGGTCTTACCCGAGCCGTTGCCGCCGTACAGGATGGTCACCGGGGCAAACGTCAAGGAAGAAAGCTCTTTTTGTGGAAAAATCTTAAAGGGATAGACCCCGTTGTAGCAGGTGCGCTTTTGTCCCAGCACAAACCGGATCTCCTGATCTTCCGGCGGCAGCTGCAGTTTTTTGACAAACAGATTGGACATGGGTGCACCTCCTTTTTGGTGATTATAACACGGCGAAGGACAAAAGAAAAGCGGCAGGGAAACCCTGCCGCAAAGTTTACAGATAGCTGCGGATGTCCACAGCCAGCTTTTCTTCCAGATTGATGAGCCGCTTGGCGATGTCCTTGGACACCTCGTCGGCGGCCTCATACTCGTTGAGGTATTTGTTCAGCGATTTGACACCCATGTTGCAGCCATCGGTCATCAGGTCGGCGATGGTTTCGTCGGATGCATCCATAGCCATCTTCATGTTGGTCTTCATCCAGGACATTCCCTTTGCCATGGGATTGGGCTCCTTGCCATCGTCGTGAAACCGATCCAGCTGGGACTGGATCTCCTTTTCCAGCTTGCGGTGCTCGGCCTTGCAGTCGGTGAGGCGCTTGCGCAGCTTGTCTGCCCGGACGCGATCCTCTACGTCTTCGATGGAGGAAATACCCATCTTCACCCCTGCATCACACTCCCGCAGCAGTTTGACGGTATCCTGTTCGATCATGGAAAACACGCTCCTTTTCAGCTTTTGCTTTCAGTATGCCCGTTTTTATGGTAATATTGAAAAGAAGCATGGATTTTTGAGAAAAGAAAACCGCTCTGTACCATAAGTGCAAAGCGGCTGCGCTGCAGCTATCGTTCCAGACGGACGAGATATTCGTCCGTGTCTTCTTCGGGCTTGCGCGCATCGGTCACCCGAAAGCCGTGCCGCCGGTAGAAGGCAATGGCACGGGTGTTCTTTTCCAGCGCCCATAAGAAGCGCACCTCCTGCCGGGTTAGGGCGTACTCCAGAAGCTTTGCACCGATGGACTGTCCCTGCAGTACGGGCTCTACGAACAGCTTTCGCAGCTGGTGATCTTCGGCCTGAAAAAAGCCCTTCACCACGCCGTCGTCAAAAACCCAGAGGGTGGCGAGCTTCTTTTGATAGGCTTCCGCCAGTTTGGGTACTTGCAGCTCATCAAAATAAAACCAATCATTTTGAAATATGGGATAGAAATTCAGACGGTAATTAAAAATTTCGATTTCGGCGATCCGCGGCAGATCCCGGGCGGTGGCCGGTCGGATAGCATCCATGACCTTCTCCTCCTCCTGTGGATAGTTAGAACGATTTTAGCAAAGAAGTGACCGGCGGTCAACCGTCCGGCAGTAAAACAACGATATTTCACCTTAAAAAGAACGAAAAGCACCGCCGCAACGCTCCGTTGACAAAAGGAAACGAGCAAATGGTGGTAAAAAAGCCGCCGATATGGTAGGGTTTTCAAAGAAAGGAGGCGGTGGTTATGACCTTAGGCCAGCGCATACAGGAATTACGAAAACACAACGGGTTGTCACAGGAAGGTCTGGGGGAAGCGCTGGGCGTCTCCCGGCAGGCGGTATCCAAGTGGGAGGGCGACAACGGCATCCCTGAGCTGGACACGCTGATCGCCATGAGCCGCCTGTTCGGCATCACCATCGGTGAGTTGTTGGGCGTGGAGGAGGCCGCATCGGCACCTGCCCAGCCGGACAACACGGCAGAAGAAAAGTTGGAAGCCATTTTACGGAAATATATAGAAGCCCAGCAGCGGGAGCCCCAGAGAAAGATCCGATGGGACTGGATCGCCGTAGCCGCAATGACGGTGGTTGCGATAATCATCGTGCTGTCGTTCCAGCTGCATTCCATGGGTCTTACCGTGCAGCATCTGCAGAGTCAGGTGAGTTCTCTGGAGGTGCAGGTGTCCAACAAGCTGAACAACCTGTCGGGGCAGATCCGCAACAGCATTTACGACATTCTGGAGGAGCAGTCCCAGTTGCTCAGCACGATTGAATGGCAGGTGGCAGATGTGGATCTGGAAAAGCAGGAGGCCACGGTGCGATTGAATGCTACCATGAAAGAATACCCGGCGGGCAGCAAGGGACAGTTTTTGCTGGATTGGCAAAAGGTGGACGAAACCACCGGAAAAACCGTCAGCGACTGGGTGGACGGGCCGGATTTTTCGACGGAAGTGACTCTTCCCATGAATTACCGCACCGCAGTGACCGTTCGGGTAATGGATGCCGATGGAAATGTGCAGGAGCAGAAGGTGGACACCTTCTATGATCTCCATCCCGAGAATTTTCAGCTGTATGTCTACAATCTGATGACACCCTTTGCCATCACCACCACAGGCTTGGGCGTCACCGGTACCACGGTCAAAGGAGAACATCCGATGGTGGACATTTTCACCATCTATCCCCAGCTGTTCTGGCCGGAAAAGGCGGTTATCACAGCAAGTGTCAATGGAGAACTGGTGTTTTCTGAGCAAATGATACTGCCCGATGCTGCTGACGAGCACGGTGGTTACGGCGCATCCATCGCGGACGGCTATTTCGATATGACCCTTGTGGTGGGTGATACGATGGAAGTCAAACTGGAAGTCACCGACAACTTTGGTCGGACGCAAACCTTTGCGGAGGGCGGAACGGTGGTTTATGTGCGGGGCAGTGCACCCAGACTGGAACATACACCCATGGCAGCG
>JAGAVA010000004.1 GCA_017620505.1 Clostridia bacterium | reverse complement strand
GGTGGTGTAAATAGAGAACTCACCGCCGCCCACCAGCTTGAAGTCCACTTCCACACCGGTGGACTTGCCGATCCAGTTACGCTGGATCTCCTTGGTGGATTCGGGCCAGTCAATTTCCTCCAAGCCTTCCAGCAGCTTTTCGGCAAAAGCGGGCTGGTCGATGACCCACTGCATCATCATGCGCTTTTCAACGGGGTAGCCGCCGCGCTCGGACTTGCCGTCGATGACTTCGTCATTGGCAAGAACCGTACCCAGTGCCTCGCACCAGTTGACGGGCATCTCGATACGCTTGGCGTAACCGGCCTCATACAGCTTCTTGAAGATCCACTGGGTCCACTTGTAGAAAGAAGGATCGGAAGTGGCGATCATCTTGCTCCAGTCGTAGTCAAAGCCCAGCTCCTTCAGCTGCTTGGAGAAGGTCTCGATGTTCTTCTGAGTAAAGCCGTTGGGATGGTTGCCGGTGCTGACGGCGTACTGCTCGGCGGGCAGGCCGAAAGAGTCGTAGCCCATGGGATGCAGCACGTTGTAGCCCTGCATACGCTTCATGCGGGACATAATGTCGGTGGCGGTGTAGCCCTCGGGATGGCCGGCGTGCAGACCTACGCCGGAGGGGTAGGGGAACATATCCAGCACATAGTATTTGGGCTTGGAGAAATCCCAAACGTCGGTGCGGAAGGTGTTATGTGCCTCCCAATACTTTTGCCATTTGGCTTCAATATTCGCGTATTCGTAATTCATATTGTTCAGTCTTCTTTCACAATCAGATTGGAAATGTCAAGTTTGGTGCCGTCGCCCCACAGACGCTCCAGCGCGTACAGTTCACGGGCTTCCTGCTGGAAGATGTTGACCACCACGCCGGTGTAGTCCACCAGCACCCAGTTGGAGTTGACGCCCTCGTGATGATGGGGCATGACTTCCAGGGTTTCCTTCACCTTAAACTCGATCTCGTCGCCCAGAGCGCGGATGTGGGTGTTGGAAGTACCGGTCATGATGACAAAGTAGTCGGTGAGGGTGGTCTTGTCATCCACCTGCAGTACCACGATGTCACGGGCTTTTTTGCTGTCAGCGATCTTGACGATCTCCTCCATCAGCTGTTTGCTTTCGTTCATATTTTTTCCTCCGTTTCCACGGGTGTTTTTCGCAATTTTAATGCATCCAGGGTCTTGTAATAGGGTTCCTTGCCCTGCTCCCGGATAAAGGCCGCCGTCCGCTCCATGGCAGAGGTGACAGCCCCCTCCAGATCGGTGAGCGCCAGCGCACGCAGGTCTTCCACCCCCGGCCAGGTGCGGGTCTCCTCGCACATATCGGCCACGTAGAGAATTTTCTGCAGGGTGGTCATGTCCACCGCACCGGTGGTGTGGGTTCGGATGGCCTCCACAATGTCATCGGGCATATGGAACTGCCGTTTTGCCGTTTCTGCGCCGGTATCGGCGTGAATCAACTGGGCAAAATTGGCCTCGTCATAATCAATTATTATATGCCACTTTTCGCACAAGGTCAACTGCTCTTTTTCGTTCAGTGCCTTGGTGCAATCGTGCAGAATGGCGGCCGCCCGGACGGTATAATCGTCCACGCCGTACCGCTGGGCCATTTTTGCCGCCATGCGTTCGCAGCCCAAAATATGTGCCATGCGCTTGGGGCTGACCCGTGCCTCCACTTCCGCCCGAAGGGCTTCCAGCGTGGGCAGATAGAGACGATTTTGGCGGATATATTCCATCACAATGGGGTGCAGCAGCCGCTCGTCCAGACTTTCCCGCACCTGGGTGGAACTCATGGGCATGGCAGGGTTGTCCACGATGTCGATACCCATGCCCAGCTGCACACGCAGCTGTTCGGCCTTTTCGGCGATGCGCTGCCGGTCACTTTCATCCCGGGCCACCACCGCCAGACGGCACAGCTTGGCCATCTTTTCGGTCTCCCGCCAGCGGTCAAAGGACAGCACCATATCAGTGCCCACCACCAGCCAGAGGTCTGCGTCGGGATATTCTTCATTCAGCGCCGACAGGGTATCCACCGTGTAGCTGGGGCCGGTGCGCTCCAGTTCCAGCGGGCAGGCCTCTACCCTTTCCAGCTGACTTGCCGCCATGCGGCACATTTCCAGCCGCTGGGCGGGTGATGCCGAGCCCTCGGGCAGTGCCTTATGAGGCGGCACATTGGCAGGCATCAGCAGCAGCTTGTCCAGCTGCAGCCCCTCCACCACGGCCTTCGCCGCGTTCATATGCCCCAGATGGATGGGGTTGAAGGTGCCGCCGTACATGGCGATCTTCATGTTATTTTTCCTTGGGCAGGACGATGCCGGGCTTTTCGGGATTGGGCTTATACAGCACCAGCTTGGAGCCGATGCACTGAACGGGCTCGGCCTCCAGCGCCTCGCACAGGATCTCGCTGGCCTCGCGTGCGGTGAGGAAGGAGCTCTCCAGCACCTTCAGCTTGATCAGTTCCTTGGCCTTCAGTTCCAGAGCGGCCTGCTGGGCCACATTTTCGGTAACGCCGTCCTTGCCGATCTGCTGGGTGGCAGGGATGGTGTTTGCCAGACCGCGCAGATAAGCGCGCTGTTTGCTTGTCAACATAGTTATTTCCTCTATTTTCATAATATTTTATTGATTCTGTGTCATTCCGAGCCCGCAGGGCGTGGGAATCCGTTCCCTCGAAAATGCGGATTGCCACGGGCGCAAGCGCCCTCGCAATGACAGGGTTTGCGCCTTTACAGTCCTCGTTTTTCCAGCTCAGCCTTGGTGAGCACCAGTGCGTTAGCACGGTGAGAGATCTGGTTTTTGCGCTCCTGCGCCATGGAGGAGAAGGTCTCCCCTTCCTCGGGCACATAAAATACCGGATCGTAGCCGAAGCCGCCCTCGCCGTGATTCTCCCGGAGAATCACGCCCCGGCAGATGCCCCGGATGGCAAACTCAGTGCCGTCTGGATAAACGCAGGCGATGGCAGACACAAACTGTGCGCCGCGGCGCTCATCGGGGACGTTTTCCATCTTTTTCAGCAGGAAATCCACCCGATCCTGATCGGAACCCTGGCAGTACCGGGCCGAGCGGATGCCCGGTTCCCCGTTCAGCGCGTCTACTTCCAAACCGGAATCGTCTGCCAGCGCAGGCATACCGGAGGCCTTGCAGGCGGCGCGGGCCTTGATGAGGGCGTTTTCCTCAAAGGTGGTGCCGGTTTCCTCGGGATCGGTGGCGATATGTGCTTCCTTCATGGAAACAAACTTCCGCCGGTCGTTTTCCAGAATATCCCGGATCTCGTGAAGCTTGTGGGCGTTGTTGGTGGCAATGACGTAGGTATCCATATTTCTATCCTTTCTGCGTCATTCCGAGCCAGTGCGCACACTGGCGTGGGAATCCGTACTCTTTGGAGATGCGGATTGCCACGGGCGCAAGCGCCCTCGCAATGACAGATGGTTCTATTATCGGAACAGGTGGCCCACCACGGCCTTCTGGGCAGCCACCAGCTGCTTGATGCCGCCCTGTGCCAGAACATACATCTCGTCCAGCTCCTTCTTGCTGAAGGGGCGCTCTTCGCCGGTGCCCTGCAGCTCGATGATGTTGCCTTCGTCATCCATGATGAAGTTGAAGTCTACCTCGCCGCCGCTGTCCTCCACATAGTCCAGATCGCAAACGGCCTCGTCATTGACGATACCCACGCTGACGGCTGCCACATAGGAATACAGGGGCATACAGTTGAGGACCCCCTGCTTTTTCAGCTTGTCCAGAGCGATGACCAGGGCGCAGAAAGCGCCGGTGATAGAGGCGCAGCGGGTGCCGCCGTCGGCCTGGATCACATCACAGTCGATGGTGATGCTCCGCTCACCCAGAGCCTCCAGATCCACCACAGACCGCAGGGCGCGGCCGATGAGGCGCTGGATCTCGGCAGAGCGGCCATTTAATTTCAGCTTGCTGATATCGCGGGGAGAACGGCTGGCGGTAGCCCGGGGCAGCATATTGTACTCGGCGGTGACCCAGCCCTTGCCCTGACCCTTCAGGAAGGGAGGCACAGACTCTTCCACGGTGGCGTTGCAGATGACCTTGGTGTTGCCGCAGGAGATCAGAACGCTGCCTTCGGGATAGATGATATAATCGGGAACGATGCTCACCGGACGGATCTCGGTGGGCTTTCTGCCGTCATGACGTGCCATTTATGCTTCCTCCTTCTGATCGAAGAATGCACGGGTGAAATCCAGTGCGTCAAACTCCAGCAGGTCGTCCACCTGCTCGCCCACGCCGATGTACTTGACGGGCACCTGCATGGAGGAGCTGACGTGGATGGCGATGCCGCCCTTGGCGGTGCCGTCCAGCTTGGTGATTACCAGACCGGTGAGGCCGGTAACGCTGTTGAAGCCCTCTGCCTGAGAGATGGCATTCTGTCCGGTGGTGGCATCCAGCACCAGCAGGGTCTCCACACTGGCCTCGGGCAGCTCCCGGGAGATGACACGGCGCATTTTCTCCAACTCGTTCATCAGGTTCTGCTTGTTGTGCAGACGGCCTGCGGTGTCACAAATGACCACATCGCAGCCGCGGGCCTTGGCAGCGGTGATGGCGTCAAAAATGACGGCGCTGGGGTCGGCACCCTCGGCGTGACGAACGATGTCGGCGTTTGCCCGCTGTGCCCAGATGGTCAGCTGGTCGGCGGCAGCGGCGCGGAAGGTATCGGCGGCGGCGAACAGCACCTTTTTGCCCTGGGCAGTCAGCTTTGCGCCGATCTTGCCGATGGAGGTGGTCTTGCCCACGCCGTTGACACCCACCATCAGAATGACCGAAGGCTTGGTGTTCAGCTGCAGGCCGTTGTTGGGTGCCATCTTGTCGGCCAGGATCTTGGCCAGGCAGTCGATGACGGCCTCCTTGGTCTGCAGATTCTGCAGCTTGGACTGGCGGCGCAGCTCCTCAATGGCATCAGATGCCACATAAGCGCCGATGTCGGCCAGGATCAGTGCGTCCTCCAGATCGGACAGCAGATCCTCGTCCACCGTGCGGAAGGTGGCAAACACCGCATTGATGTTTGCGGCGGTATTTTCCTTGGTTTTCTTCAAACCGGCCTTGATTTTGTCAAAAAAGGACATGATGTTCGGCCTCCTTATTGGATTTTTTCTTTGATATGTTCTTCCACCTCGTTGATATGCAGTGCCAGCAGCTTGGTAACGCCCTGCTCCTGCATGGTGACGCCGTAGAGGATGTCAGAACCCTCCATGGTGCCGCGACGGTGGGTGATGATGATAAACTGGGTGCTTTCGCACAGGGTGCGCATATAGGACGCGTAGCGGCTGACGTTCACGTCGTCCAGCGCCGCGTCGATCTCGTCCAGCACGCAGAAGGGCGTGGGGCGCACCTTGATGATGGCGAAGTACAGGGCGATAGCCACGAAGGCCTTCTCACCGCCCGAAAGCAGGGAGATTGCCCGCATGGACTTGCCGGGCAGCTCCACCTTGATCTCGATGCCGCAGTTGAGCAGATCGCTTTCGTCCTCCAGCTTCAGATAGGCGCTGCCGCCGCCGAAGATCTCCACAAAGGTCTGCTGGAAGGTCTCGTTGATCTTGCGGAACTCGGTGCCGAAGATGTCTTTCATGTTCTTGGTCAGATCGCCGATGATCTTGAGCAGTTCGGCCTTTGCCGTCTCCAGATCGTTGCGCTGGGCGTTCATAAACTCATAGCGCTCGCTGACCTTGGCATATTCCTCGATGGAATCCACATTGATGGAGCCCAGCTTTTTGATGGCAGCCCGCAGCTCGCCGATGCGGCGGTTGGCCTTGGGAATGCTCTCCAGTTCCTGCTTGAGATCCTGTGCTGTGACACGGGTCAGCTCATAGCTTTCCCACAGCTTCTGGAGGATATTGTCCTCCTCCATCTCGGCCTGGGTCTTTTTGTTTTCCAGACGACCCCGCTCCCGCTCCAGATTGATGAGCTCGTCGCTCATCAAACGGTATTCCCGGTCACACTTCTGCCGTGCGCCCTCCAGCCGCAGCTTTTCGTCGGTGATGGTGCGCAAGCGCTCCCGCTTGGCAGCGGCCTCGGCGGCGTACTGCTGTGCCACCTGCTCCTGCTGAGCAATGGTCTGCCGCAGCTCTTCATTGCGCTGACGGATGGCGGCGATGACCTCCTCCTTGGAGTGCAGCTCACCCTTGCTGGATGCGATGAGGGCTTCCAGCTCAGCGATACCGGTGACCGTACTGTCGCTTTCGGTGCGGCTTTCTGCCAAAGCGACCCGCAGGTCGGAAACCTGCTGGGTCAGCCGGCTGGTACGGCTTTCCTCGGCCGCTCTGCCGCCGGAAAGCTGCTGGGCATCCTTCCGGAGCTTGGCGGCATTGCCGTCCTCGGCTTCGGCCTGTGCCTGCAGGTCTTTCTTCTTGCTGTTGATCTGGGCGATGCGGGCATCCTGACTGTCCCGCTCCTCTTCCAGCTCTTCCACCCGCGCCCGCAGGGTATCCAGCAGGGCGGCGTGCTGCTTCTG
Organism: Clostridia bacterium; assembly: GCA_017620505.1. Lineage (GTDB taxonomy): Bacteria > Bacillota > Clostridia > Oscillospirales > Butyricicoccaceae > UBA4644. The sequence continues at coordinate 13,354 of JAGAVA010000004.1, read as the reverse complement.
GTAAGAGGTGGCCTCCAACAGGGCATCCTGTGCCCGGCGCAGCTCGTCCTGTGCCACCTGAGATTCATAGGTGACGTTGTCCAGCTCCTGCTTGGCGGTCTTGAGGGCAGCGGATGTCTCTTCCATTACCGTAGCCAGCTTTTTCTGCTCCTCTGCCAGACGGGTGATCTCGTTGGCACGGGACAGCATACCGGTGTTTTTGTTCAGACTGCCGCCGGTCATAGCACCCGAAGGGTTGATCAGCTGTCCGTCCAGGGTGACGATGCGGAAGGCGTAGCCGTTCTGCTTTGCCATCTGGATGGCGCTGTCGATATGATCCACCACAGCCACGCCGGAAAGCAGGCTGCGGATGACTCTGTCATATTGCTTGTCGTAGGTCACAAGGCCGTCTGCCCAACCGGCAAAGCCGGGGTGACTGCCCTTGATTTTATAGTCGGAGCGCCGCTCCTTCACCGCCGTCATGGGCAGGAAGGTGGCACGGCCGAAATCGTGGGATTTCAGATAGCCGATGGCGCTCTTGGCACTCTGTTCGTCGTCGGTGACGATGTTTTGCATGGCAGCGCCCAGAGCGATCTCGATGGCCACCGAAAACTTGTCTTCGGTACGGATCAGGGTGGACACCGGGCCGTGGATGCCCCGCAGCTCGTGGCGGGTGGCGGCCTGCATCACCCGGCGCACCGACTGACCAAAGCCCTCATATTCCCGCTCCATGGCCCGCAGCATTTCCAGCCGCTGGGTCTTGATCTCGCTCTGACGGGAGGCCTGCTCCAGCTTTTGCTGCAGCTCATCCACCTTTTTCTGACGGGCTTCTGCACGAAGGGCAAAGCCCCGGAGCATATTCTCTGCCGAGGCCTTCTTGTCCTCGTTTTCTTCAATATCCCGGCGCAGCTGGCGAGCCTTTGCCTTTTCCTCGTCCAGACGGCCTTCCAGTTCTTCCAGATCGGTGCCGATGGTGGCGCCCCGGGCCACGATCTCGGCAGCGCCGCTTTCCAGCGCGGCAATCTGCGCCCGATGCTGGTTGGCAGCATCCTGATGGAGCTGCGCCTGTGCCTCCAGTGCAGCCAGCTTGTCGCCCAGATCCCGGGCGCTTTCGGCAGCCTGCTGCACCTGCTTCAGCAGTTCTTCCATCTGCTGTTCCAGCTGCACCGTCTGTTCTTTCAGTTCCTCCAGACGGTGCTCCTTGGCGCGTTTCTGCTCCGCCAAGCTCTCACCCTGATCCTGCTGCTGGGTCATCTCCTGCAGCTTGGCGGCGATATTATCTTCGTTGTTGCGGATGTGGGTCTGTCCCACGGCGATCTGGGAGCGCACGTCGTTTTCCCGGTTCTCGGCCTCCCGCAGCTCTTCCCGCACCCGCTCACCGTCGGCATCCCGCAAATGCAGCTCCTCGGTGAGGGCGTTGGACTGCTCCTGCAGCTCCTCGGCCTGCCGCTTGCGGGCAGACAGCATCCGCTCGGCGTTGAGATAGTCGGTCTGGGCCTTCTGCAGGTTATCCTTGAGCTTTTCCAAGCTGTCCAGCCAGACATTGACCTCCAGCACACGCATTTCGTCACGGTAAATCAGATAGGATTTGGCCCGTTCGGCCTGTTCCTTCAGCGGGCCAACCTGATTTTCCAGCTCGGTGATGATATCCCGGATGCGCACCAGATTTTCCTCGCAGGCGTTGAGCTTGCGCTCACTCTCCTCCTTGCGGTAGCGGAACTTGGTGATACCGGCGGCCTCTTCGAATATCTCGCGCCGGTCGGCACTCTTGACCGACAAAATCTCGTCGATGCGGCCCTGTCCGATGACCGAATAGCCGTCCCGTCCCAGGCCGGTGTCCATGAACAGCTCATGGATGTCCTTCAGTCGGACGGCCTTGCGGTTCAGGAAGAAATCGCTCTGTCCGCTGCGGTAATACCGGCGGGTGACCATGACCTCGCTGTATTCCACCGGCAGACCGCCGTCGGAGTTGTCCATCACCAGCGTGACCTGACAGAAACCCAGCGGATTTCTCCGGGCGGTACCGCCGAAAATAACGTCCTCCATCTTGCCGCCCCGGAGGGTCTTGGTACTCTGCTCACCCAGCACCCAGCGGATGGCATCCACGATGTTGGACTTGCCGCTGCCATTGGGGCCCACGATGGCGGTGATACCCCGTCCGAACTGCATGACGGTCTTGTCGGGAAAGGATTTAAAACCTTGTATTTCAATGGATTTTAAGAACAAAAAAGCACCTTCTTTTGCCAAAAGGGCATAATAATGCATTCTGATTTATTTTATCAAAAAAACCTTGTAAATACAAGGTTTTCCAATAGAAAAAAGGCCTCTTTCGAGGCCTTTTGCCGGGTTATTCTGCCTGCACCTGCGCCCACAGCGCCAGCACCCGGGAACGCTCCGGCTCCTCCTGTTGCCGCAGGGTCTGCAGGATACCCTCCATGGCGGTGCTGCCGAAATCGTCGTGGGCGGTGGCCGATCTGCCGTGATAAAAACGGATGTCGCCTGCATCATAATTGGGGGCTGCGTCGAAAATTTCTGCCGCGGCCTTTGCTCTGCGGAGGTAGACCAGAGCCTTGTCCTCCTCCTCCAGCTTGACCGACAGGATGGCGCAGCCGGCATAAATGGCAGCGTTCATTTTGTGCAGATAGCAGCTGCCCTCCGGGTACAGCCCTTCGTACAGGTCGATGAACCACTCCTGCAAATCCCGGGCTTCCCGGTGCAGTCCCTTGCCCTCCGACAGGCTGTTCCACAGCACCATGGCGGACCGCTCCATCCGGGTCAGGTTTTCCATCAGACTTTCCGAGGAAACCCGGATGGCCTCGTCCCAACGATCCAGCTTGAGCAGGGTCAGCCCCAACAGGTCGTCATACATACCGCCCTCGTTATGAGCTTTCAGGATGTTCAGCGCCTGCTCGTATTCCCCAAGGCAATGATGGCACTGGCTGATGTGTGCATAAATCGTGCGGAGACCGATCTCCCGATCGGTGTTCTGCTCCAGCAGGCCGCTCGCCCGCTGATACAGACCGATGGCCTTGCGGAAAGCCACTTTGTCATCGGTGTCCAGCGCCAGCATTTCATAAAACACCGCGCTGCGATAGATCACGCCAAAATGGTTGGGAAAGTTCTGCAGAGCTTTTTCTGCCTTGACCCTGCCTTTCTCGAAGGCTCTGTCGCCTGTGCACTGTTTGATGACAGCCGCCTGCTCGTCGGCACCCATGCCCTGCAGGGCAAAGCCCAGCAGCGCATCGGTGGAGGTCTGGAAAAAGTCTGCCAGTGCCATCAGCGTGCTCAGATCGGGCGTGCTGGCACCGCTCTCCCACTTGGACACCGCACCCACCGTCACATCCATAGCCTCAGCCAGCTGCTCCTGGGTCAGATTCATTTCTTTGCGGTTATTTTTGATATTTTCCGGTAAATTCATATGGATTCCTCCCGAATGTTCTGTCAGGCCTGATGGTCTTAGTGTAGCAAAGCCTGTGCCTTTTCGCCATACAGCGGCAGGAAAGATAGGAAAGTTTTTTCTTTCCCAACAGGAAAGTTGATTTTTTGCCGGGATCTGTGCTATGCTAACCAAAAAAGGAGGCAATTCTCCGTGAACGATACAATTAAAACCATTATGAACCGCAAAAGTGTGCGGAAGTTTTCCCCCAAGTCCATCTCCAAAGAGGATGTGAAGACCATCCTGCAGGCCGGTATGAGCGGCCCCAGCTGTGTCAACTCCCGGTGCTGGAGCTTTGTGGTGGTGCAGGACAAGGACAAGCTGCAAAAAATGGCTGACGCCAACGTGAAATATGCCGATCCCCTGCGGGGTGCCGCGCTGGGCATTTTAGTGTGCAGCGATCTTTCCCGCACCGAGTTTTTCGCCAACGCCCGGGAGTTCTGGGTCATTGACGGCGCCATCGCCGCACAGAATATGATCCTTGCCGCCGAAAGTCTGGGAATTGGCTCCTGCTGGCTGGGCACCTGGCCGGTGGAAGAGCGGGTGAACAATCAGACCGCCCTGTTCGGTCTGCCCGAACATATTGTCCCCCATTCGGTGATCGCCTTTGGTTACCCTGCCGAAGATGTTCCTTACGGTTCCCGGGCAGGACGCCCGGAGTGGGACGAGGATCGGGTGCATTGGGAGAAATGGTGATCCTGTCATGTCGTTTTTTCTGATGCTGCTGAGTATCGTATCAACGCTTTATTTGCATATACTTCTGCGAAACTATATTCTTGATTGTCTACGCAGAAAGCATAGCCTTACCTTTTTGAAAAAATGCAAAAAAAGCACTTCGCTTTTTCAATGGTTCACGGGATTCTATTTGCTCAAGGACAATCTTTTGCCGGAAAGATGGCTGCGGCCTGTGCTCTATGCTGTAAACATCAGTTTGCTCAGTATTCCATTGGCATCTCTGGTTGGTATTCTTGTCTTGAGCACCGCTATTTCGGTAGAATCTTTTCGCACGATTTGTACCCTATTTCTATTTAAGGATATAGCTGTCCTCTGTGTCCTTATCCTGCTTTCTCTGCTAAAAAAGTAGGGTGCTGCATTGCAGCGCTAAGCCGAGCAATGCTCGGCCCTACTTCAATGTCGGCCTCTGCAAATACAAAAACCGCTGGTTTCCCAGCGGTTTTCTTGCGTTTATGTACCTTTTTACTGGCCCATGAGCTCCAGCGCGGCCTTGGCGGCGGCCTGCTCGGCCAGTTTTTTGCTGTGGCCGGTGCCCTCGGCCAACACATTGCTGTTGATGAGCACCTCCATGACAAAGCGCTTGTCGTGGTCGGGGCCGCTTTCGCTCTTCAGGCGATAGGACAGCACTTCCTCGTGGTTCTTCTGGACGATCTCCTGCAGGGTGGTCTTGTAGTCCATGACCCGGTGATTCTTCACCACTTCCTCGGCCTTGCGCTTGATGAAGTCCAGAATAAAGCCCTGTGCCGCCTCCATGCCGCCGTCCAGATAGATGGCTGCCAGCACGGCCTCCACCGCGTCAGCCAGAACGGAGGGACGCTTGTTGCCGCCGCCCACCCGTTCGCCGCGACCCAGCAGCAGCCGTTCGCCCAGATCGATCTGCATGGCAAACTCATACAAGCTGCCCTCACAAACGATGGCAGCCCGCAGCTTGGTCAACTCGCCCTCGGGCAGAGAGCGGTATTCGGAATAAATATACCGGGCGCAGATCAGCCCCAGCACGCTATCCCCCAAAAACTCCAGCCGCTCGTTGTTGCGCACGCCCTTGTCCCGGTTCTCGTTGGCATAGGAGCTATGGGTCAGAGCGTTCTGCAGCAGGGCAGGATTTTTGAAGGTATACTCATAATGGGTAAAGTCGGACATAGTCTCTCCTTGACGATAAAGAGTCCTGCAGAACCACTGCAGGACTCCCGATTTGGCGCTTTACAGACGGTCGGAAATGTAACCGACCACGTCGCCCACGGTCTTCAGACCGGACATGGCGCTCTCTTCCACCTCGTCCATGCCGAAGGTCTCTTCGGCAGCCATCATCAGTTCCATGAGGTCGATGGAGTCGGCGTTCAGATCTTCCATGAAATTGGTGTCCATGGTGATATCTTCCACATCAATGCTAAAATGCTCAGCGATCAGCTGGCTCAGCTTTTCAAAAACCATAGTTAAACCTCCAAATATTGGTCACATTGTTTTCTTTCGTGCCGATTATATCAGAGGTATTTCCGCTTGTAAAGCGGTTTTATAAAAAATTTAAGCTTTTTCTCCGGGAACAGTCATGTACTCCAGATTCTGCTCCACCTGACCGATGAAGCCGCTATGTGCAAAGAGGATGGCCTGCTCACAGGCGCTGCAGATGGCGCGGGCATCGGAGGAGCCGTGTGCCTTGATCACCGGGCGGGAAATACCCAGCAGGGGCGCACCGCCGATGGTCTTGTAGTCCATCATGTTCTTCAGCTTGGTCAGGCCCGGCTTGAGCACCAGCGCCGCCAGCTTGGAGGGCAGATTGGCGTACATGATATTTTTCAGTTCCTTCATGATGAAGCCTGCGGTGCCCTCGATGGTCTTCATCATCACGTTGCCGGTGAAGCCGTCGCAGATCAGCACGTCGGCCTCGCCCGCCAGCACATTGCGGCCTTCCATATTGCCGATGAAGTGGATGCGGCCTTCCTTGTGGGCGTTCATCAGCAGATCGTAGGTCTGGTGGCGCAGAGTGTCGCCCTTGCCTTCCTCGGTGCCGTTGTTGATGAGGGCAACCCGGGGCTGCTCAATGCCGCACTGGGTCTTCATATACAGGCTGCCCATAAAGGCGAACTGCAGCAGGTATTCGGGGGTGCACTCGGCGTTGGCGCCGCTGTCCAGCAGCAGGGCAAAACCACCGGTTTTCTGGGGCACGGGTGCGCCCAGCGCCGCACGGCGGATGCCTTTGATGCGCTTGGTCAGCAGGGTGGCGCCGGTAAGCAGTGCGCCGGTGGAACCGGCTGAGATCAGCACGTCGCCCTCGCCCTTGCCCAGCAGATTGAGGCCAACCGTCATGCTGGAGTCCTTTTTCTGCCGGAAGGCGGTGGAGTACTTGTCCTCCATGGTGATGACCTCGCTGGCGTGCTGTACCGTGATCTTGTCGGCGCAGCGGCCTGCCAGAATGGGGTCGATCTCCTCCTGCTTGCCTACCAGAAGGATATTGCAGCCGTATTTTTCGGCAGCCTGCACGGCGCCCTCTACCATACACTGGGGGGCGTGGTCGCCGCCCATGGCGTCAATGATGATTCTCATTCGATGCCCTCCTCCAGCTTCTCTTTCAGTTCCTCCAGTATCTCCAGCGCCCGGAGGGAGGTGGCGGTATACCGCTCCTGCTTGTTGCGGATGCGGGTGTCCAGACCCTTGATGATGCCGAAATTGATGTTCATGGGGTCAAACCGCAGGCCGGGATCCTGGCTGACGTGGAGGCTCAGAGCGCCCAGCGCGGTCTCCTGGGGGAACTCGATGGGCTCCAGCCCCTTCAGCTGACGTGCCATGTTCACACCGCAGCACAGGCCGGAGGCCGTGCTCTCGATATAACCCTCCACGCCGGTGATCTGACCGGCAAAAAACAGTTCTTCCCTGCCAATGACACGGTAATGACGGTCCAGACGACCGGGAGAACGGATGTAGCTGTTGCGATGCATGGTGCCGTAGCGGTAATACTCGGCATTTTTCAGTGCAGGGATCATGCCAAAGACCCGCTTCTGCTCGGGGTGCATCAGATGGGTCTGGAAGCCCACGATGTTGAAGGCGGTCTTTTCGGCGTTGTCGGCACGGAGCTGCACCACGGCATAAGGCCGTGCGCCGGTACGGGGGTCGGTGAGACCAACCGGCTTCATGGGGCCGTAACGCAGGGTGTCCTCGCCCCGGCGTGCCATGACCTCCACCGGCATACAGCCCTCAAACACCGCCTTGTCCTCAAAGCCGTGGACGGGGGCTTCCTTTGCGGTCTTGAGTGCCTCCACAAAAGCAAGGTACTCTTCCTTGTTCATGGGGCAGTTGATGTAGTCAGCGGTGCCCTTGTCGTAACGGGAGGCAAAATAGGCGCTCTCCATGTCGATGCTGGCATAGCTGACGATGGGGGCGGCGGCATCATAAAAATGCATGGGCTCGCCGCCAAACAAGGCGTCGATATTTTCAGCCAGCTTGCCGTCGGTCAGCGGGCCGGTGGCCATAATGCAGGGGCCGGCGGGAATGTCATCCACACGACCGGCCTTGACGGTGATGCGGGGATGATTCTTGATTTTTTCGGTGATATAGGCCGAGAAAGCCTCCCGGTCAACGGCCAGCGCGCCGCCTGCAGGGACGGCGGTAGCGTCGGCGGCCTCCATAATCAGAGAGCCGGCACGGCGCAGTTCTTCTTTCAGCAGGCCGGGTGCGGTGGCAAGGCCGGCACCCCGGAGAGAGTTGGAGCACACCAGCTCGGCAAAGCCTTCGCTGTGGTGGGCGGGAGTCATTTCCAGGGGCTTCATCTCCCAAAGGGTAACGTCAATGCCCCGCTTTGCCAGCTGCCATGCGGCCTCGGAGCCGGCCAGACCGGCTCCTACAACGGTAACGTGATGATTCATTCGGCGGCCTCCGTTTTCTTCTTTCTGGTGGTCTTTTTGGGGGTCTCGTCGGATTTTTTGGTGGTTTTCTTGGTACCTGCCGCCTTTTTGGTGGTCTTTTTGGGCTCTGCGGCGGCAGTTTCAGCCTTTTTCCGACCGCGGGTGGTCTTTTTCACCTCGGTGGTTTCGGCAGTGTCAACGGCTTTTTTGCGGCCGCGGGTGGTCTTTTTGGGCTCTTCACCCTCGGCGGCAGCCTTTCTGGTGCGGGTGGCGATGGGCTCCGACCAGCCGCAGTCGGGCTTGTGGCACAGATAACGCTTGTCTTCCTTGGTGTAATGGCGATAAACCACGCCGCCGCACTCCGGGCAGACCTTCTTGGTGGGAGAGTCCCAGGTCATAAAGTCGCACTCGGGATTGCGCTCGCAGCCGTAGTAATAATAGCCGCTCTTGGACTTCTTTTTCAACAGACGGGAGCCGCACTTGGGGCAGGTCACGCCGGTATCCTGGGTGATGGGCTTGGTGTTTTTGCACTCGGGATAGCCCGGGCAGGCCAGGAACTTGCCGAAGCGGCCGTTTTTGATGACCATCTTCTTGCCGCACAGCTCGCAGACCTCGTCGCTTTCCTCATCGGGCACCTTGATGCGCTTTTTGTCCAGATCGATTTCAGCCTGGGCCAGCTCGGCGGAGAAATCCTGATAGAAGCTGTCCAGAATCTGACGATAATCCTGCTCGCCCGACTCCACCAGGTCCAGCTTGCTCTCCATGGAGGAGGTGAACTGCACGTCAACGATGTCCTGGAACTTGTCGATCATCAGATCGGTGACCACTTCGCCCAGATTGGTGGGACGGAGGGAGCGCCCCTCCTTCACCACGTATTCCCGGTCGAGAACCACCGAAATGGTGGGCGCATAGGTACTGGGGCGACCCACGCCCTTTTCTTCCATGGCCTTGATGAGGGAGGCTTCGGTGTATCGTGCAGGGGGCTGGGTAAAGTGCTGCTTGGGATCCACCTTGCGGAAGTCGGGCCGGTCACCGGCCTGCAGCTTGGGCAGAGGGGGTTCCTCGGAATTGGCATTCAGATCGTCGGTGCTCTCCTCATACAGCGCCAAAAAGCCGGGGAAGGCCACGCTCTGACCGGTGGCACGGAACATCCAGCCGCCGCAGCCAATGTCGGCAGACATGGTATCCAGCACGGCATCTGCCATCTGGCAGGCAATGAACCGGGACCAGATCAGCTTATACAGCTTGTACTGGTCGGGGGTCAGGCTGCGGCGCAGGCCCTCGGGCTCCAGCTGGGGATTGGCGGGACGGATGGCTTCGTGGGCATCCTGGGCATTCTTCTTGGTGCTGAAGGTGCGTGCCTTGGCAGGCTGGAAATCACTGCCGAAGCGACCGGAGATAAAGCTGCGGGCAGAAGCCAGTGCCTCGTCGGCAATGCGCAGCGAGTCGGTACGCATATAAGTGATCAGACCGGTGAGACCCAGGCCTTCCAGCTCCACGCCCTCATACAGCTCCTGTGCCACCGCCATGGTGCGCCGGGCAGTCATGCCCAGCTTGCGGGAGGCCTCCTGCTGGAGGGTGGAGGTGGTGAAGGGAGGTGCCGGCTGGCGCTTTTTCTTGGCGTTTTTGACGCTCTTGACCTCATAGGGCTTGCCGTCGATGTCGGCCAGCACCCGATTGACGCTCTCCTCGTTGGGAAGTTCCTGCTTGCCCTGCTCATTGCCGAAGAAATGGGCGGTGAAGTCCTTTTCGGCCTGGTTGAGGGTCACGTCGATGCTCCAGTATTCCAGGGGGACAAAGGCGCGGATCTCCCGCTCCCGATCCACCACCATACGGGTGACCACACTCTGGACGCGGCCGGCGGAAAGGCCGGTGCGCACCTTGCGCCACAGGAAGGGGCTCAGCTTATAGCCCACGATACGGTCCAGAATCCGGCGTGCCTGCTGGGCATCCACCAGATTCATGTCGATGTCACGGGGATGCTTGACAGCCTCAGTGACGGCGGTCTTGGTGATCTCGTTAAAGGTCACGCGCTGGGTCTTGCGGGCATCCAGCTCCAGCAGCTGCTGCAGATGCCAGGAAATGGCTTCGCCTTCCCGGTCAGGGTCGGTTGCCAGATAGACGAACTCGGCCTCGTCGGCGGCATCCTTCAGATCGTTGATGATCTTGCTCTTGCCGTCAATGGGCAGATAGGTGGTCTGGAAGTTGTTTTCCACATCCACGCCCAGCTCCTTTTTGGGCAGGTCGCGCAGATGTCCCATGGAGGCCTTTACCTGATAGCCTGACCCCAGATATTTGGTGATGGTCTTGGCCTTGGCAGGGGACTCCACGATGAGCAATTTTGCCATGTTTTTCCTCCATTTACGATAAAACCGAAGGGTTTCGGTCAGATTTTCTCATAGCATTGTCCCGGCAGCTGGCGCACCTTGCCCTGCAGTTCCAGCAGAGTCAGTTTGCTCAGCATTTGGGAGGTGTCCATGCCGCAGCGGGCGCACAGCTCCTCCAGGGAGAGGATGCCCTCCAGTGCGTCCAGCACCGGGTCGGCGGCAGGTTTGGGCTGATAAACGTCAGCCAGCGTAGGGCCTACTGCGGCAGGTTTGGGTTCCGCAGGCTTGGGGCTGGGTTTCGGAATGGTCACTTGCCCCACCGGAGGCTCTTCGGGCGCACACTGGTTGAAGGTGTAAAGCCCCACGTATTCCTCCAGCACGTCCTTTGCATCCCGTACCAACTTGGCGCCCCGAGCGATCAGCTCGTTGCAGCCATCGCTGGAATGGGCATCCACCGAACCGGGGACAGCAAACACGTCCCTCCCCTGATCCAGCGCCAGTCCGGCGGTGATCAGCGAGCCCGACTTGGCAGGGGCTTCGCCCACCAGGACGCCCAGACTCAGGCCGCTGATGATGCGGTTTCTGCGGGGAAAATCCGAAGCCCATGTCTTCTTCCCCGGGGGATATTCGCTGACGGCGGCACCGCTGTGCAGAATGGCGCGCAGCAGGCCGGCATTTTTGGCAGGATAACACTGGTCGATGGCCGTTCCGAACACCGCCACCGTGGGCGTATCGCCCTTGACGGCACCGTTATGAGCGGCAGAATCGATACCGGCAGCCATGCCCGACACCACGATCACACCGGCGCGGCTCAGCTGAAAGGCGATGCGCTCGGTGACGATGATGCCGTAAGGGGTGGCCTTTCGCTGACCCACCACCGCCACGGCAGGCAGGCGGTTGAAGTCGGGCCATTTGCCCCGGATATAGAGTACCAGCGGCGGATCATAGATATTCCTCAGCCGGTCGGGATAGTCCTCATCCCAGATGGGCAAAATGCGGATATTCTGGAACCGGCATCGGCCCAAAATCAGGTTGGGCGTGGCAAGACTGCGGTTTTTCAGTCGTTTTTGCTCGCCCTCCTCCAGCTTGACGCAGCCGGAGATCTGTTTGTCGGAAGCCTCCCACACGGCCTTTGCCGAGCCGAACACTTCCAGCAGCCGGACGCCCTTTTGTGGCGCAAAGCCGGCAACCTCGGTCATCCACAGCAGATACTGCAGGTCGGAATCCTTCTTCATCGGCGCATCTCCCACATGAGGATGCCGGCGGCAACGCCGGCATTGAGGGATTCGGCGCTCTCAATGGGTACGATCACCGAACCGGTGCAGCAGGCGATGGTTTCGGGCGAAACGCCGTGGGCTTCGTTGCCGATGATCACGCAGGAACGCTTGAGATCCAGTTGGGTCACCGGACGGCTGTCGGCAGCCAGGGTGGCGGCATACAGCGGGATGTCCAGACCGTCCAGCTGAGTTTTCAGCTCCTCTGCGGTCATGGCGTACAGCCTGGTGCTGAACAGACTGCCCATGGCGGAACGCACCACCTTGGGACTGTAAACGTCCACGCAGTCGCCCAGCAGAATCACCCCGTCCAGCCCGAATGCATCGGCGGTGCGGAGGATGGTGCCCATGTTGCCCGGGTCACGCAGGCTGTCCAGCGCTAAAAAGCGACTGCCGGAAAGGGTCTTTTCATATTCCGGCAGGGGCAGGGTGAACACCACGCCCTGAGGGGCGGGCACGTCGCTGAGCTTTTCCAGCACCGACTGGTTCACCAGGGCGCAGGGGCAGTCCAGTTTGGGCAGGCGGTGCGCCTGACTTTCCAGACAGTAGACTGCTTTGGGCTGCAGCCCCCGGCGCAGCGCCTCTTCCAGCAGGGTGAAGCCCTCACAGACGAACAGACCCTCTTTGCGCCGCCGTTTGGCAGCAGACAATAGTCCGCAGACCTGCTTGATCTGGGGATTTTCGCGGCTGGTAATGGTCAGCATAGGGCTTCTCCTCTCATTTCATGTTGCAAAACAAGACCTACACGCCTGTGTAGGTCTTGTTGGTCGTTATCAATCCAGGGGCTTCATGGTGGGGAACAGCAGCACGTCACGGATGGAGGTGTTGCCGGTCAGCAGCATGACGAAACGGTCAATGCCGATGCCGCAGCCGCCCGTGGGGGGCATGCCGTATTCCATGGCGGTCAGGAAGTCCTCGTCCATTTCGCTGGCTTCCAGATCGCCCAGCGCACGCAGCTTCATCTGATTCTCAAAGCGCTCACGCTGGTCAATGGGATCGTTTAGCTCGGAGAAGGCATTGGCATACTCCTTGCCGTTGATGAACAGCTCGAAGCGCTGGGTCATATGGGTCTTGACGGGATCGCGCTTGGCCAGAGGAGAAATATCCACGGGATGCTCCAGCACGAAGGTGGGCTGGATCAGCTTGTCCTCGCAGTATTCTTCAAAGAACAGGGAGACGATGTCGCCCCACTTGTGCTTCTTCTCCACCTTGATGTTATGCTCCTTGGCAACGGCAATGGCGCCTTCCAGATCGGTGATCTGCTCAAAGTCCACACCGGCATATTCTTTTACCAGCTCCACCATGGTGGCGCGGCGGAAAGGCTTACCCATGTCGATGACCACATCGCCGAAGGGCAGTTCCATGTTGCCGTTGACCTTCTCGCAGACATACTTCATCAGGCCTTCGGTGCGCTCCATCATGCCGTTTACGTCGGTATAGGCCTCGTAGAACTCGATGGTGGTGAACTCGGGGTTATGGGTGGTGTCCATGCCCTCGTTGCGGAACAGACGGCCGATCTCATACACCCGGTCGAAGCCGCCGATAATGCAGCGCTTCAGATACAGCTCGGTGGCGATGCGCAGATACAGATCGATGTCCAGCGCATTGTGGTGGGTGACGAAGGGACGGGCGGTAGCGCCGCCCTGAACGGCATTCAGAACGGGGGTATCCACTTCCAGATAGCCCAGATTGTCAAAATAGCCGCGGATGGCGGTAATGGCCTTGGAGCGCTTGATAAAGGTGTCGCGCACCTCGGGGTTGACGATC
>JAGAVA010000031.1 GCA_017620505.1 Clostridia bacterium | reverse complement strand
GGCGCGTTGCAAAATGCACGGTTGTCATCCTGAGCAAAGCGAAGGATCTCCCAATTCAGGCAGATTTCTGCCAAAAGCAGGAGATTCTTCGGCTTGCAGCCTCAGAATGACACCGTTCGGTGCATTTTGCAACGCGCCCTTTTCGCTGTTTTCTTTACTTTTTCGCCGGGCCAAAGGTACCTGCCGCAGCGTCCATCTTGAACAGACGGCCCATGGGCAGAGACATACTGGGATGGCAATGGCCGCAGACCACACCGGAGATGGTGGGCTTGCCGGCGGGGGCGATCAGCTCCTGGTAAATATCCTCCAGCGTCAGGCCGCCGATCACGCCTTCTTTATCAGCGCAGTCGGTGAAGCCGCCCAGAATGATACCGGCAGCATCGTTGAACTTACCGGCGTTGCGCAGGTGGGTCAGCATGCCGTCTACCTTATAGGGACGCTCGCCGATCTCTTCGATGAACAGGATCTTGCCCTTAGTGTCGATTTCGTAAGGCGTACCCAGAGAGGCAGCCAGCAGAGACAGGTTGCCGCCGCACAGGCGGCCCTTGGCCTTACCGGGCACGATAGTGGTGATAGGACAGCCTTCGGGATTGACATATTCCACCGGCTCACCGAACAGCATCGCCTTTACGAAGGGTGCGCTGTACTCTTCCAGACCGTCGCTCCAGGCGCCAACCATGGGCATATGGTAGGATTCCATACCGGCGATCTGGTTGAGAGCGTTGAGCATAGCGGTCACGTCACTGTAACCGCCAAAGATCTTGGGATTTTTCTTGATGGTCTTCCAATCCAGCAGAGGCAGGATGCGGTGGAAGCCGTAGCCGCCGCGGGTGCAGACGATGCCCTTAATGCTCTCATCGGCAAAAGCAGCGTTAATGTCGGCAGCACGGATGGCATCCACACCGGACAAGAATCCATGGCGTGCGGTGGCGCTGGGATAGAGCACGGGCTCCAGACCCATGTCGCGGACAGCCTGCATCAGTTCTTCAGCGGACTTGGACGTGGGGCTGGAACCGCACAGAACAGCCAGACGATCGCCGGGCTGCAGAGATTTGGGACGGATCATTTGAGATTCCTCCAATCAGATATTCAAAAAAGGGAGCCCCGAGGGGCTCCCTTTTGGGGTAAAGTTCTTACTTGTTGGCGATAGCAGCCTTGAATTCTTCGATCATCATGGGAACGACCTTGAACAGATCGCCGACGATGCCGTAGTCGGCAACTTCGAAGATGGGGGCAGAGTCGTTCTTGTTGACAGCGATGATGCACTCGGAGTCAGACATACCAGCCTTGTGCTGGATGGCGCCGGAGATACCCAGGGCGATGTAGATGCGAGGACGGACGGTCTTACCGGTCTGACCAACCTGGTGGTCAGCGGTGATCCAGCCGGAGTCGACGCAGGCACGGGAAGAACCGACAACGCCGCCCAGGACATCGGCCAGCTCTTCAGCCAGCTTGATGCCGCCTTCGACGTCCTTGGAGATACCACGGCCGACAGAGACGATGACTTCAGCACCGGTCAGGTCAACCAGCTTACGGGACTCCTTAACGACTTCCAGAACCTTGGTCTTCAGCTCGCACTCGCACAGCTGAACCTCGGGCTTAGTGATGACGACAGCGTCAGCACGAGCCTGGTCGAAAGCATTCTTCTTCAGAACGCCGGGACGGACGGTAGCCATGGTGGGACGGAAACGGGGGCAGATGATGGAGGCCATCAGGTGACCGCCGAAAGCGGGACGGGTCATCTTCAGGTCCTTGGAAACATCGTGGGGCTTGCCCAGCACCAGAGCGGTGCCGACCTTCTCGATGCGCTCAGCGGGCAGAGTGGAGTTCTCACGCAGGAAATCCTTGTAAGTGCTCATCTCGACGTCCAGGTGAGTGCAGTCAGCGCACAGACCGGTGTGCAGGCGGGCAGCGCAGCGGGGGGCCAGGTCACGGCCGATGTTGGTAGCACCAACCAGCAGAGCCTCGGGCTTCATCTCGACGACGCAGTCGCAGATGACCTTGGCATAAGCATCGGTGGTGTAGTCCTTCAGCAGGGGATGCTCGCAGACGATGATCTCGTCAGCGCCATAACCAGCCAGCTCCTTAGCCAGATGCTCGACCTTGTCGCCCAGCAGCAGGCCGCACAGCTTAACGCCCAGCTCGTCGGCCAGCTTACGGCCCTCAGAGATCAGTTCGAAGTCGGTGGGCATCAGAACGCCCTGACGCTGCTCACAGAAGACCCAAACATTCTTGAAGTCTTCCAGTACAGTATTCTTAAACTCGCTCATTTTGTCCAAACTCCTTTCAATCAGATAATGTGCTTCTTGACCAGAATGCTAGCCAGCTGCTCGCAAGTGGCCTTATCTGCGCCTTCCAGCATCATGCCGGCACCCTTCTGGGGAGGCGTGAAGGAGGTCAGAATGTTGGTGGGAGAACCAGCCAGACCGATGGTGTCGACCTCGATCAGGGGATCATCCTTCAGACGGGGATAATCCATGACATCCATGGGCTTGCTGTAAGCGCCGACGATACCGGCAACGCTCATGTAACGGGGCTCGTTCAGCTCCTTGATGCAGGTGATCAGGCAGGGAGTCTGGGTCTCGACGGTCATGTAGCCGTCTTCCAGCATACGCTTAACGGTGACCTTCTTGCCCTCGACCTTGATGTCGGCGGCATAGGAGATCTGGGGGATGTTCAGCTTCTCAGCGATCTGGGGACCGACCTGAGCGGTATCACCGTCGATAGCCTGACGGCCGCAGAAGACGATGTCGTCCTCTTCCAGACCGATGGCGTTGATGCCGGCGGCGATGATCTGGGAGGTAGCGAAGGTATCGGAACCACCGAACTCACGACCGGAGATCAGAACGGCGTCATCGCAGCCCATAGCGATCAGCTCACGCAGCATGCCCTCGGCGGGAGGGGGGCCCATGGTGACGGCGGTAACGCGGCAGCCGGTCTGGTCCTTCAGCTGCAGAGCAGCCTCAATGGCGTTCTTATCATCGGGGTTGATGATGGTCAGCATAGAAGCACGGTCCAGGGTACCATCGGGATTGACAGCAACCTTACCGGAGGTATCCGGAACCTGCTTGACACAAACAATGATTTTCATAACTTGCTTACCTCCTACTTATTTCACGCCCAGATTGCTGGCGATGACCATTCTCTGAACCTCAGAAGTACCCTCGTAGATCTCGGTGATCTTAGCGTCACGCATCATGCGCTCAACGGGATACTCACGGGTGTAGCCGTAGCCGCCGAACAGCTGGACAGCACGACGGGTAACGTCGGAAGCGGCCTCAGCAGCAAACAGCTTAGCCATAGCAGCATCCATGCTGTAGGAAACCTTGGGGTTCTTGGCATGCTCCATCTTCTTCAGAGCAGCGGAATAGACCAGGAACTGAGCAGCCTGCATACGGGTGTGCATATCGGCCAGCTGGAACTGGGTGTTCTGGAACTGGCTGATGCGCTTACCGAACTGGACGCGCTCCTTGGTGTACTTGATGGCTTCTTCAACGGCGCCTTCGCCCAGACCCAGAGCCTGAGAAGCGATACCGATACGGCCGCCGTCCAGAGTCTTCATAGCGATCTTAAAGCCTTCGCCCTTCTTGCCCAGCAGACGATCCTTGGGGATGACGCAATCCTCGAAGATCAGGTCGCAGGTGGAAGAACCGCGGATACCCATCTTCTTCTCATGCTTGCCCTGAGAGAAGCCGGGGTCGGTGCCCTCGACGATGAAGGCAGAAATCTCCTTCATGGGACGGCCCTTCTTGTCGGTGGTCTTGCCGGTAACAGCGATGACAACGAAGACGTTGGCAACGTTACCGTTGGTGATGAAGCACTTGGAACCGTTCAGGATCCAGTTCTCGCCAGCCTCGTCCAGGACAGCGGTGGTCTGCTGGCCCTGAGCATCAGTACCAGCGCCGGGCTCGGTCAGACCGAAAGCACCGATCCACTCGCCCTTGCACAGCTTGGGCAGATACTTCATCTTCTGTTCCTCGGTACCATGCTCAAAGATGGGAGCGCAGCACAGAGAGGTGTGAGCAGAGACGATAACGGCAGTAGTGCCGCAGACCTTAGCCAGCTCTTCCACAGCCATGGCGTAAGCCAGAACGTCAGCGCCAGCGCCGCCGTACTGCTGGGGGAAGTAGATGCCCATCATGCCCAGCTTAGCCATCTTCTCGACGGTCTCCATGGGGAAGCGCTCTTCCTCATCGATCTCCTCGGCCAGGGGCTTGACTTCGGTCTCCGCAAACTCACGGTACATTTTGCGGAGCATCTCATGCTCTTTGCTCAAAACGAAATCCATAAATTACCCTCCTTGCGTTTTCACGCAATATTTAAAAAATTTTGCGAACTAAATTATTTGTTGTAGTCGTAGAAGCCGACCTTGGTCTTGCGGCCCAGCTTGCCGCTGCGAACCATCTTGCGCAGCATACCGTAAGCACGATACTTGCTGTCGTGGGTCTCTTCATACAGAACATCCATGATGCTCAGGCAGACGTCCAGACCGATCAGATCGCCCAGCTCCAGGGGACCCATGGGATGGTTGGCGCCCAGCTTCATAGCGGTGTCAACATCAGCCACAGAGGCAACACCAGCTTCCACCAGACCAACGCCTTCGTTGATCATGGGGATCAGGATGCGGTTGACAACGAATCCGGGAGCTTCGCTGACTTCAACGGGGGTCTTGCCCAGCTCAACAGACAGATCCTTGATCTTCTGCACCAGCTCGGCAGAGGTGTTGGCACCGGCAATGACTTCCACCAGCTTCATGCTGGGAGCGGGGTTAAAGAAGTGCATACTCACCATCTCGTGCTTCAGGCCAAAACCGATCTCGGTGATGGACAGAGAGGAGGTGTTGGATGCGAAAACGGCCTCGGGCTTGACGATCTCGTCCAGCTCCTTCAGCAGTTCCTTCTTGACAGCCATATTTTCCTTGACGGTCTCCAGAATCAGATCACAGTCAGCGCAAGCGGCCTTCTCTTCGATCTTGATGTTGTTCAGGATGGCGTCAACGGCTTCCTGGGTCATCTTGCCCTTTTCCACGCGCTTCTGCAGACCTGCGGCCAGCTTATCCTTGTGGCGCTGGGCGCTGGCGGGAGAACTGGCGTACAAATAAGTCTCGTTGCCGGCCTGTGCAAAAACCTGGGCGATACCGCTGCCCATGGTGCCTGCTCCAAATACTGCTACCTTCATGGTTTTTTCCTCCTAAATCGTATTTAATTTATGTGAAACAGTCGTGTTTCAGCGATTGACAAAGGGTTCGGGCTTGCGCTTTTCCACAAAGGCACCCATAGCGTTCTGCTGGTCCTCAGTTTCAAAGCAGGAGCCGAACAGTGCTTCCTCGATCTCAATGGCACGATCCATATCCACCTGGAGGCCATCGTTCACGGCCTTCTTGGTGGCACGCACAGCGATGGGTGCGTTGCCAGCGATGCGGCCAGCCATCTTGAGGGCTTCCTCCATCAGCTGCTCCACGGGATAAACACCCTGAACCAGACCGATGGCCAGCGCCTCGGGGGCTTTGACCTTTCTTGCGGTATACAGCAGCTCCTTTGCGCGGCCCATGCCGATCAGGCGGGCCATACGCTGGGTGCCGCCAAAGCCGGGGGTGATGCCCAGGCCGACTTCGGGCTGACCGAACACGGCAGTGTCGGAGCACAGACGGATGTCACAGCTCATAGCCAGTTCGCAGCCGCCGCCCAGAGCAAAACCGCACACGGCGGCGATGGTGGGGATGGGCAGAGTCTCCAGCTTGCGGAACACATCGTTACCCAGTTTGCCGAAAGCCACGCCATCTTCCTTGGTCAGACCGCGCATCTGGCCGATGTCAGCGCCGGCAACGAAGGCTTTCTGACCCTCGCCGGTGACTACCAGGCAGCGAACGGTATCCAGATCGATGCTGTCCAGCGCCTCGTCCAGTTCACGAATGACCTGATCGTTCAACGCATTCAGCGCAGCAGGACGGTTGATGGTGAGCACGCCCACATTGCCTTCCGCGGTGAGTTTGATATACTCCATATTGAAGACCTCCTTATCTGAAAAACAGGTAGCTATCGGGCGCAAGTATCCCTTGCGCCCAATAACCTATCTTCATTATATCGGCCCGTCGCAAGTTTGTCAAATTATAAACGATGGGTTATGAAGGTTTTTTTATTGTTTTTGTAGTTTTTTGTGTAATTTTTGCGGATTAGACGCGCTCAACCAGCAGAGCTTCGCCGATACCGCCGCCGATGCACAGAGAAGCAACGCCGTACTTAGCCTCGCGGCGCAGCATCTCGTAGCACAGGGTGACCAGGATACGAGCGCCGGAAGCGCCGATGGGATGGCCGATGGCGATAGCGCCGCCGTTGACGTTGACGTTGTCGGGAGTCAGACCCAGCTCAGCGTTGACAGCAGCAGCCTGAGCAGCGAAAGCCTCGTTCAGCTCGAACAGGTCAATGTCCTTGGCCTCCATGCCGGCCTTCTTCAGGACCTGACGGACGGAGGGGATGGGGCCGGTGCCCATCAGAGCGGGATCGACGCCCACGGAACCAGTGGCGACGATCTTCATCATGGGCTTCAGGTTGTTGGCCTTGACGAACTCGCCGGAAGCGACAACGATGGCAGCAGCGCCGTCGTTGATACCGGAAGCGTTACCAGCGGTAACGGTGCCGTCCTTCTTGAAGGCGGGCTTCAGCTTGGCCAGCTTCTCCATGGTGGTGGAAGCCTTGACATACTCGTCGGTGTCGAAGACGATGGGATCGCCCTTCTTCTGGGGGATGACGACGGGAACGATCTCGTCCTTGAACTTGCCCTCAGCGATGGCAGCAGCGGCGCGGGTCTGGCTGCGCAGAGCCAGCTCATCCTGCATCTCGCGGGTGATGCCGTACTTCTCGGCAACGTTCTCAGCGGTGATACCCATGTGATAGCCGTTGAAGGCATCCCACAGACCATCGTTGACCATGGCGTCGACCATCTGGGTGTTGTTCATACGAGCACCCCAGCGAGCAGCGTTCATGACGTAGGGAGCAGCGCTCATGTTCTCCATACCGCCAGCAACGACGCACTCGGCATCGCCGGCCATGATGGTACGGTAAGCCATGGCCACGCTGTGCAGACCGGAACCGCAGACCTTATTCAGGGTGGTGGCGGGAGTCTCGATGGGCAGGCCGGCCTTCAGAGCAGCCTGACGAGCGGGGTTCTGGCCCAGACCAGCCTGCAGGACGTTACCGAACAGGACTTCATTGACCTGAGTGGCCTCAACACCGGCGCGCTTCAGAGCCTCCTTGATGACGATAGCGCCCAGTTCCACAGCGGGGATGCCCTTCAGGCTGCCGCCAAAGCTGCCGACAGCGGTACGGGCCATGCTTACCAGATAAACTTCTTTCATGATAAAACACTCCTTCTATTTATTATTCGTTTGTATACCCAATTAACCATCTTCCATTATATTAGGAATTTGAAACCTTTTCAACACCTAATTTGATGGTTTTTCTGTATAATTTTCGGAGAAAACTGTCAAAATCGTGAATCTCGTTAAACCTTTGTCAAATTAGTGCCTTTTCTTTGTCAAACTTCGGATTTTTCCTGTCATTGCAAGGCTTTTCAGCTTTTTCAAGAAGAAAGGGAACGGCAAAAATGTCGTTCCCTTTTACGATTCAAAAATGTATCAGATTTCCATTTCGCCCGACAGGGATCGCATGGCCTGAATGGTCTTTTCAAACAACTCGTCCAGCTCCCAGCCCAGATTTTCAGCGCCCTGACGGATCACATCGCGGCTGCAGCCGGCAGCAAACTTTTTGTCCTTGAACTTTTTCTTCAGACTGGAAACCTCCATGTCACAGACGCTCTTGCTGGGGCGCATCATGGCGGCAGCGCCGATCAGGCCGGTCAGTTCGTCGGCGGCAAACAGGATCTTTTCCATAATGTGTTCGGGCTGATAGGCCGTGCCGGTCAAACCCCATCCGTGACTCATAGCGGAGCGCATAACGCCCTCGTCAATGTCTTCGGCTGCGAACAGCTCCACGCCCTTGACGCAGTGCTCCTCGGGATACAGCTCAAAGTCGATGTCGTGGAGCATACCCACTGTTTTCCAGTAATCCACCTGTTCAGGATCGTACTGGGCGGCATACCAGCCCATCACGCCGGAAACGATCTGTCCGTGGCGCAGATGAAAGGCATCCTGATTATACTTCTTCAAAATTTCCAGCGCTTGTGCGGGGGTGGGGATGTAAGACATGGCGATTCCTCCTATTTATGATACTTGCTTCCCGATAAAATAGACAGTCCCCGGTAAACCTGCTCCAGCACCATCACCCGAGCAAGGTGATGGGGGAAGGTCATGGGCGACATGGACAGCCGCAGTCCGGCCTCCTTTTTGATGCCCTCATCCATGCCCCGGGAGGAGCCGATGAGGATGCACAGGCGGGACACGCCGCTGTTCTGCAGCTGCTGCAGCTTGTCGGCCAGATCCTCCGAGGACATGGTCTTGCCCTCAATGCACATGGCGATCACATAGCTGCCTGCCGGAATGGCGGCACGGATCTTTTCGGCCTCTTTTGCCAGAGCGCCGGGGCGGTCTGGCTCCTCCTCCAGCTGCAAAATCTCCATTTTGCAGAGGGTGGACAGGCGCTTTTCATATTCCTTGCAGGCTTCCAGATAAAATTTTTCCTTCAGCTTGCCCACGCAGATCAATTTGATGTTCAGCATACGCACCTCTACGGTGTCATCCTGAGCAAAGCGAAGGATCTCCCGTCGCCGAAGGAGATTCTTCGGCCTACGGCCTCAGAATGACATCTGATCGTCATAATAATACAGGCTCGCCCGGCATATTTCTGGGTGCCAGCGCCACGTCCATCTCCACCCCGGCCTCTGCCAGCGCGTTGCAGACGGTGTCCAACGCCAGCCGGGGTTCATTGTTTTCGGCGCTCAGATGAGCCAGCAGCAGGCTTTTGGTGCCGCTCTGTCCCAGACGCACCGCCACCTTGGCAGCAAATTTATTGGATAAATGTCCTTCATCGGACAAGATTCGCATTTTCAGCGGATAAGGGTAGGTGCCGTTTTTCACCATTTCGGCGTCATGATTGCTCTCCAGCAGCACCACCCGGCTGCCCCGGATGGTCTCGAAGATCTCGCCGCTCATGGTGCCCAGATCGGTGCACACCGCCGCCTGTTCACTCCCCTGCCCCAGCACAAAGCCGCAGCTTCCCGGCGCATCGTGAGAGGTAGCAAAGGTCTTTACCGTCACCTGTCCCAGCCAGAAGCCCTCTCCTGGCTCAAACAGCTGCACCGGCACGCCGAAAGGCAGTTTTCGTCCAATGGCAGAAAAGGTCTCGCCCGAGCACACCAGTGTAGCTCGGGTGTGCTTAAGCAACACCGGCAGAGCCGAAACATGATCGGCATGACTGTGGGTGATGAGAATATGGGTCAGATCAGACACCGACAGCGCCAGCTGCCGCAGGCAATCGTTGATGTACCGGGTATTCTTGCCCGCATCGATCAGAATGCGCTGCCGCCCGTTCACATAGATATAGCAGTTGCCCTCGCTGCCACTGGCAAGGGTACAGAAATAGGTCATGATTCCCCTCTTATGTAAGCAAAAGGCGGGCGGCAGTTGCCGCCCGCCGTGTGTTCTAACGGTTTAGTTTGCCTTTGCAATGGGAGGCACATCGTCAAAGTTTACCCGGGAGATGTCTGCTCCCAGCTTGCGCAGCTTTTCAACAATGTCCTCGTAGCCCCGCTCGATATAACCGATCTCTTCGATCTCGGTGGTACCCTCGGCAGCCAGACCGGCGATCACCAGTGCCGCACCGGCACGCAGGTCGGAAGCCCGCACAGGTGCGCCCGTCAGTTTTTTCACGCCTTCAATCACAGCAACCTTGCCATCCACCTGAATCTTTGAGCCCATACGGCGCAGCTCGTCGGAATAGCGGAAGCGGTTCTCCCACACGCCCTCGGTGACCACAGAGGTACCCTCTGCCAGACACAGGGCAGCCGCCAGCTGGGGCTGCATATCGGTGGGGAAGCCGGGATAATACATGGTCTTCACCTGGATCTTGCGCATGGCACCGCTACGGGTGACACGGATGTTGTCATCCTCCTCGGAGATCTCACAGCCCATCTCCTCCAGCTTGGCGGTGATGCAGTCCATGTGCTTGGGGATGACGTTCTTCACCAGAACGCTGCCGCCTGCGGCAGCCACCGCAGCCATATAGGTGCCGGCCTCGATCTGGTCGGGGATGATGGAATAGAAACCGCCCACCAGCCGTTCCACGCCGCGGATCTTGATCACGTCGGTACCGGCGCCCATGATGTCGGCGCCCATGGAGTTGAGGAAGTTGGCCAGATCCACGATATGAGGCTCCTTTGCGGAGTTTTCGATGATGGTCTGTCCTTCAGACAGGCAGGCAGCCAGCATGATGTTGACCGTTGCGCCCACGCTTGCCACGTCCAGATAGATGGTGGAGCCGCGCAGACCGGCGCTGCCATCGGCATAAACGATGCCGTTGCGGATATCCACCTTGGCGCCCAGCGCCTCAAAGCCCTTCATGTGCTGATCGATGGGGCGCACGCCGCCAAAGTTGCAGCCGCCGGGCATTGCCACCTCGGCACGGCCAAACCGACCCAAAAAGGCGCCGATCAGATAATAAGATGCGCGCATCTTGCGGTTCAGGTCACTGGTGGCCACGCTGGTGTTCAGTCCCCGGCTGTCGATCTCGATGGTATCGGCGCTGAGCACGCGAACACCGCAGCCCAGCTCCCGCAGGATCTCCAGCTGGATCAGCACGTCACTGACCATGGGAATATTCTCAATGCGGCAGACCCCGTCTACCATAACGGCAGCGGGAATGATGGCAACGGCAGCATTCTTTGCGCCGCTGATCACCACTTCGCCAAACAGCGGTTTTCCGCCGTGAATCACAAATTTATCCAAAGAGGTTCCCCCTCATTTTGATGATGGTGGCAGAAATCCGCAGACTTCCACACTATTTCAGTATTAGTGTATCACATTCTTCCGCAAATAGAAAGATGCTGGAAGAATTTTTTAAGATTTTTTCAAATGGATCAGAAATTGACCTGCTCTCCGGTGATGCAGCTCATGATCAGCTGCCCCTGCTCGGTTTCCACCGCCCAGACCGGCTCCAGTGTCAGGCTTTGGGCGTCTTCGCCCAGCAGGTAATAGCCTGCCTGCACGGTTTCCGGTGCAGTGACCTGCTTTGCCTCCAGCAAATCACACAGCGCCAGCACCAGCTGCGCCCGGGTCATGCCCAGACTGCCGGCAGTGGGCTCTTCCGCCAGCATCCACCGCCCCCGTACCTGCAGCACATTGCCCTCGCAGGTACACATCAGACGGCTGTTGAACACCGGCAGTTCTTCAAATTGCTGGGTCAGTTCCACCGCGCCGTTGTACTCCCGCAAAAGTGCAGTTTCGGTATCCATGCCTGCCAGCGCCAATGTTTCGGTGCATTTCAGGCTGCCAAACTCTTCCCCCGCCCAGGGTTTGTGCAGTTCCAGCGCACCGCCCCGTCGGAAGGCCAGCTCCCCGTCGGCGGTCTGGTAAACCGAAACACCGCCGCCGCGGGATTCCTGCAGCACATCTTCCCCCAACAGCGCCAGCGCGGCATTCTGCTCCAGCTCGTCACTTCGCCGGGTCTCGTACAGATACATTTCTTCGGGCAGCGCCAGAATATTCTCCAGTGAAACAGCCATTCCCCGCTGGTTGGCAATGGTCACGGCATCCTCCGCCGACTGCCGCAGGGTCTGCTCGGCCTGCAGCCACTGTTTCGCCAGATTTCCTGCCAAAAACAGATCCACCGCCAGCACCAGCAGGATCAGCCAGTTGCGCACTCGTTTCCATTCCATGGCTTATTCCTCCGTCACAAAACAGACCTGAGGCTGCAGCGTACCGTCCTGCTGCTCCAGCAGACGCACCCGCAGGCTTCCCGTCCCCTGTCTGATGGTCGCCGCCGCCTGATACAGCGGCAGCAGAGGGGTACTGCCGGTTTCGTCCATCTGCCGCAGAGCCGCCGACACACCGGTGATCACGCCGTCCTCCACCGTAACGGTGGCCCAATAGCCGCCGGTGCGTTCCACATAGCGTCCGTTCAAATGCAGATCAAAGCACAGTGTACCGCGGGTTCCCTCAAACTGCAGCTGCTCCAGACTGAGCCGACCGGAGGCACCGGCCTGCTCCCAAAGACGGCTCAGCAATTCATAAACCTGCATACAGATCTCCGCCTGCCGATCCATCTCGCCGGCAGCGGTGATTTCCAGTGGGATTCCCTCCCCGGAATAGGCAAAATCTCCCTCGGGGGACAGACTGATGGTGCTGTGGCTTTCCACATACACCAGACTGCCGTCAGCGTTGGGGTACACTTTGGTCAGATAGGGATTCATGCCGAACAGCGACTGAATGGCTTCCGAAAGTTCGCCGCGCCGCGCCGATTCGGGGGCAGTACAGTCCATCACGGCGAACTCGCTCACCTGGCGGGTGAGCACTTCGTCTCCCGGAAGCACGGCGTGTTCTCCGGCAAACAGGCTGTTGCTCTGCGGCAGGTCGCTGCACAGGCTCTCCAGATCGGCAAAGGATGCAGCCGTCTCCCCGCGCCAGCGTCCGCCGTTCCGATCGGTTGCCAGCAAAATCACCTGCTCCGCTTCTATCGTCAGTGCCAGACCGGTCACTTCCACATCCTTTTGCAGGTTATGGCTGCCGCCCCAGGCTCGCAGCAAATACAGGGGCTGGGCAGCATGATACTGCAGCAGCACGGCAGGCGGCTGCAGCAAAGCCAGATAGTCCTGTTCTGCTAAAGGCTGCAGAACGCCGGCAGAGCCCAGTGCTTCCTGCCACAGGGGCTCAGCTTGCTGATACATCAGACCGTATTGCTCGGTACTTTGCGCCAAAAACAGGCCGTTTTCTCCGAAAAAGGTCATTTTTTCAGGATATGCCACCATATAGGCAGCGCCGGAGGAAACAAACTCGTCATTTTCCTCCAAAGATTGCAGCAGCCGACGACCGCCGTGACTGCCCTGAATGCCCAGCATGAAGGTAAGCACCAGCAGCACAGCCATCACCAGCAGCAAAAAAGCCAGCAGCAGATTTTTCAATCGCTCAGCCATGGGCAGCCTCGTCTTCCTTTGTTCGGGGCAGATAGAGGGTCACGATACTGCCCTTGCCGTATTCACTGTCAAAGCCGATGCGGCCGCCGTGGGTTTCCACGATCTGCTTGGCGATGGCCAGACCCAGGCCGGTACCGCCGCTTTCCCGGCTGCGGGCCTTGTCCACACGGTAAAAACGCTCAAACAGCCGCTCCAGGTCGGCCTTGGGCACACCGATACCGGTGTCCTTCACCCGGAGGAACACCTGCTCTTCTTCCACACCGCCGGTGATGGCGATGCTGCCCTGGGGCTGGTTGTATTTGATGGCGTTGGTGATGATGTTGATGATAACCTGCTGGATACGCTCGGGATCGCCGGTGACAGCAGGCATTTCCTCCGGCAGATCGCAGGTCAAAGTCAGGCCCTGGCTCTTGGCCTGGCCCTCCATGGCGGCGGCCGCCTTCTGTCCCAGCTCCCGCAGATCCATCCGCTGCATATGCATCTCCATCCGGTTGTAGTCCAGACGGGTCAGAGTCAGCAGATCCTTGACGATACGGGTCATGCGGTCGGCCTCACTGCTGATAACCCCCAAAAAACGCATCTGGATGTCCCGGTCGATGTCGTCTGCGCTCATCAGCGTTTCGGCATAGCCCCGAACGTTGGTCAGGGGGGTGCGAAGCTCGTGGGACACGTTGGCCACGAACTCCCGTCGGCTGTCGTCCAGCTTGCGCTGCTCGGTAACATCATGAAGCACGGCCATCAGACCCT
>JAGAVA010000030.1 GCA_017620505.1 Clostridia bacterium | reverse complement strand
TGCCGTAATTGGCCATCACGCCGTAGCTGCTGCCATACTCGCCGGTGACCGTGTCGCCGGTAGCCGTCAGACTGCCGGTGCCCGAGAGGGTGATGCTGCCGCCATTGGCATACACACCGCAGCTGCTGCCATTCGAGCCGGTGACCGTGTCGCCGGTGGCCGTCAGACTGCCGGTATCGGAGACAATAATGCTGCCATTAGCTCCCAAATTCACGCCGTAGCTGCTGAGAGCGGCCTCGCCGCCGATCGCTTCCAGATTGCCGGTGCCCGAGAGGGTGATCGTGCCGCCATTGGCATATACACCGTAGCTGCTGAGAGCGGCCTCACCGCCGGTAGCTGTCAGACTGCCGTCGCCCAAAACGGTGATGCTGCCGTCGCTGAAAATACCGTAGGAAGTGATAGGCGCGGATGCGCTCTGCTGGGTAACGCTGTTTGTGCCTTCCAGCACCAGCCTGAGCGTATCCCCTTCTTTGTAATAGATGGCGTAGGCACACCTATCATCCGTATACCCCTCGCCCTCGTAGGTGTAGTCGTTGAGGGTTAGGGTGTTGGTATCGGGGTCGTAGGTCGCTGTGCCGGTGATAACAGCATTGTCAGCACTGTCAATCACAAGATTATCGCTTGTCACCTGCACGCCGCCGATCCAGAGGTCGTAGGTGGGGGCTGTGACAGAGCCGACATGATTACTTTCCACACCGTTGACCACGCAGTAGATGTCCCAGTGCAGATCGGCTTCGGTCAGGGTATAGGTGGGCGCTGTGGCGCCATCGATCGGAACACGGATTTCCACAACTCTGTACCACTGATAGGTCAGCGCTTCCCCGGAATCAAAGCCGGATGCCACGGCGGTCAGAGTCTGGCCGACGACGGGATCACCTGTAATGGTGACAGAACCGGATGCAGGTGTCTCGCCGCCTTCCACACCACCGCCGCCGGAGGTGCCTTCCTCTGTGTCCAGGTCGTCGGTGTATTCTTTGCCGTTTACATAGATTTTGTAGGTACATTCATCGTCATACGAGCCTTCGACCCAGACAAAGCGGTATTCCGCCGCGCTGTCGTAAGGCATCTCGAAGACGCAGGCGTATCCGGCGGCTCTATCATCTTCATCGAAAATAACAGTAGCCGTACCGGCCAATACATCATTTTCATAAATGTTAATTGCCGCGCCGTTCCAGCCGTCGCCGAAACTGTCTGCCATCAGGACAATGATCTTGCCGGCGTTGTCGTCGGGCAAAGGCGGAAGAACGCCGGCGTTTATCCAAGATTGGCAGACGTCACATTCTCCGTTGTCATCTTCATCAACGTGGGCTTCGCCCTCCGGCTGATGGTAGCCGCAGCCGTCACATTCCGGGTAGTGCATCCCGTTGTGGCCATACCAGTTGTTGGCCTCATAAACATGGGCAGTTTTCTCACCACCCGCTTCTGCCGTGCCGCAGACACAGGCATCCCAGTGTCCCTTCGCATCCCAGTCTGTCTGATCAAACACGTGATCCTGTGTCACGGTCTCCCCGCACGCGGTGCAGACACCCTGATGGGTCCCGTCCTCAAGATCCTCCAACTCATCAAACTGGTGCAGGGAATACTCACATACGTCGCAAAGGCAGTTGGAATCTTCGTCTGTGTGGGAGTCGCAATTCAGGATGTCCCAGTATTCGCACGTATCACACATGGCATAGTGATAATCCGAATCCATATGATACACACCATTCTCATAGGTGTGCACATGAGCCTCATAACCGCAGGTGTCGCAGCTGCCATCGTTATCCTCGTCCAAATGGCTCTCCCAGCCGGAATCCAGCCCGCAGTCATTGCACACCAGCCGGTGCATATCGGCATCCCGGTTTTCCTCCTCCCAGACGTGGTAGCTGTGGCTGTCGTTCATACAGGTGCGGCAAACGTCGCAGCTGCCATCGCTGTCCGTGTCAGTATGATCCATCCAATCGTAAGTCGCACCGCAGATCTCGCACACGATCCGGTGGGTCACGTCGTCCCGGTCTGTACCGTCCCAAACCAGCTCGCCGTGGTAGCCGTCTACACAACTGCCGCAGGTGTCGCAGAAGGAATCTTCATCATCACCGTCAGAATGATCCTCCCAGGTCTCCGTGCCGCAGATGCGGCAACATCATATGGCTATAGAACTCCCGGGTTTCGCCGTCCCATTCGAAGCTGTGCTCGCCGTCAACACAATTGCCGCAGACGTCGCAGATGCCATCGTCGCCTCCGTCGGCGCAGCGTGCGCCATCTGCGTAGTTGTAGTAGCTGCAGCGGTCACACTCGGGATAGTGGACTCCGCCTTCGCTGTGCCAGTATCCATTCTCAAAGGTGTGCGCCATGCAGCAACTACAGAAGTCGCACACGTTATCCTCGTTTTCGTCCACGGGGGTCAGACATGCGCTGCAGAGGTCGCAGTAGTCATCATCGTCAACTTCCGAATCGTAGCAGTCAATGTATTGCCTGCAGCCAACATCGTCACAGTGATGGTTGAAGTCATTGTCGACACAGATGTGCTCCTCCGCATGGACATGGGGTGCCGCGGCGGGCAGCAGGCCCAACACCAGCGTCAGCGCCAACAGCGCACTGAAAACTCTCTTTTTCATATTGGTTCTCCTCCTCTGAGAATTACTTATGGTGTGAAAGCAGTGCCTCCATGGCCTGCTCGTTGGTTTGCTCTACAAATGTAAGAAAATCCCGGAACACCCGGCTGCTGATGCCGTGGTAATCCATGGAAAGCACCCGGTCGATCTTTCGTTTTCGTGTCTCCTCCGGTATTTCATAGATCTGCAGGATGTGGTTCAGCGCCCCGGCGATGCGGATTTCCAGCGAAGGAGCGGTTTCGGTGGTCATCAGGGTGGCGTATTCCATGCCGGACACCAGAACCTCGGCCTCCCGGAAGTGTTCCTCCGTCCAGCGGGGCAGATGGTTGCCAAATACTTGCTGCGCCCGGTGGACATCATTTTTGCGGATGATGTTCAGCGCCATGGGACTGGTGTAGGAAGAAAGGTAAAAATCCTTTGCCACCGGATTCTTCTCGCACATGGCCGCCATGGCCGCCAGCTCCAGACAGATGGCCATCAGGGAGCTCAGTCCCTCGTCGGCCTCCCGGGACATCAGCTCCCACTGGAAAGCCCCCAGCATTTCTACCAGTTCTGCCAGCAGATGCTCCTTGGAGGGGAAGTAGAAGGTCAGATTTCCCGTGCTCATCTCCAGCTCGCTGCTGATGGCCTTGATGGTGGTGGCGGAGTAGCCCTTTTCCAGAAACATCCGGGATGCCACCCGAATGATCTCCAGCCTGGTCAGTGCGGATTTGTTGATGCGTGCCATCGTCACACCTTCTCCTGTAATGATTTTATAATACAAGCTTATTTTAGCACACGTACTAAAATTGGTCTATACTAAAATTTCAAAATTTGTGCGAAAATGGATGGATTTTCGGAAGCCGGGTACGGTGCAAATCTTTGAGTCGTTGTTCGGTTAAGAATACCCATTGCATAGACTGGGTCATTCCCAGCAAAAATGCCGCCTGTTAGGCGGCATTTTTGTGTCCATAATCGAGAAACAGATGGATACAGCAGTCTTCGACTGGCTCGCAAGGGCAGTGTCCTGTTCATCAAACAGCATTGGACATCAGGTGGGGATTTTGTCCATTTTGGGTTGTGCTGAGCCTGTTTACTTCCATTATAAAGGCTTTTTGCAGGATCGGCTTTACTTTCCGCGCTTCTTTACGTCCTCATCAATGCGCTTTTTCCAGTCAGCACTGAGGGGTCTGCAAGCGCGGACGGAGCACACCGCCTCGCTGATGACCTCATAGTTCAGTGCCGTACCTTCCTGGTCGCACTTGTAGTTCACCGCGCGGTCGGCGCTGATGCCGAAACGCTTGGCCTCAGCCGCGGCGTCGATGTTGGCACCCAGGAAGAGAAATTCCCAGCCGTACTTTTCCTTCTGCCGCTCAATCATCTTGCGCACCTTATCGTAGTTATAGTGCTTGCTGGCATTCTCATAGCCGTCAGTGGTGATGATGAACATGGTCTTGGTGGGAACATCCTCCTTGCGGGCGTACTTGTGGACGTTGCCGATGTGATGAATGGCGCCGCCCACCGCATCCAGCAGAGCAGTACAGCCGCGGGTGAAGTACTCCTTCTCGGTCATGCGGGGAACTCTGTCCAGCGGCAGGCGGTCATGAATGACCACGCTCTCGTTGTCGAAAAGTACGGTGGACACCACAGCCTCGCCCTCTTCCTTCTTCTGCTTTTCGATCATGGAGTTGAAACCACCAATGGTGTCGCTCTCCAATCCACTCATGGAGCCGCTGCGATCCAAAATAAAAACCAATTCTGTCATAATGAAAACCCTCCTTTGTTTTGTGCTTTGATTATCGCACGTTCAAAGGAGGGTTTGGTCGCATGACGGGCGACATTTTCAGGGTGCGAGTTCCTCGATTCTGGTAAAAATGATTTCCGGATACTTGTCAAATATCCACCGCAGCTTTTCATCAGAATCATTTCGCGAATAGAAATAGATATATTTTTGCTTGTCGTAGGCTTTGCTCATAAGCTTGGAACAGTCTTTCTCGAGTTTTCTGTTACTCGTTGCAGTCGTTACAGCAAAACATTCCGCGACGATTTCGCCATCAACAGACTCAATATCAAATCCAGATGCAGGCCCAAAGCTAAGATTCAGACTCTTATCGGGATATATGCTTAAAAGGTGATTTGAACCCTTAAGCACAACCAAATCAGAAAACATTTGATTTAGCTGTTCTATAAAATTGAGTTCCGTTCCTTTGAGCGGATCAATTCCTACGCCATCAAACTTGACCTCTGCCAAAAAGCTCATTACTGGTAAAGACGCAATTTTCATGCTTAGTTGTCCAACTGTCTTTTGGGCATTGATAAGAATCGTTTCCCTGAGGTTCTCAATTTCTTCAACTGTTCTAATGACCATAAATCACGCACCCAACAAACTCTGGTCAAAGGCGAACAGCGCCTCGTTGATGGCGAAAACATCGTAGTTTTTCTGCTTGATAAAATACTCGATGATGACGTCGAACTTACTGCTGTGGCTCAGGGCAAAACCGGCGCGGCCGATGAAGTCCTTTGTTTCCTCCAGATTCAGCTCCAGTGCGATGGCGAAGGCAAGTGCTGTGGCCTTGGAGGGCTTGTAGTCCGGGTTGTTGCGGATTTTGGAAAATAGCTTGCGATCCACGTTGGCCTTCTTGTAGATCTCGGAATCCTTTTTGCCGGTGCGGTCGATGAGCTTGAGCAGGGTTTCGGAGAAACCGGCATCCAGTTCCACCAGCAGATCCTCCAGCTTGTCCGGTGCTTTGCTCATGACCACAGGCGCGCAGGGCGCAGCCATAAAGTCGGGCGCCGCATCCTCCCAGACCATGCTGGCCTTGCTTTCCAAACGGCTCAGCCTGCGCAGGCGCTCCCGGCGGGAGTCGGTGTGGGCATCCACATAGTGATCGTCGATGTACTCGGCGATGTCGGCGAACAGCTTGCCGCCGATCTGATAGGCCGCCCGGTCGAAGATGACGATATAGACCGTCATGTCGTTCTCCATGAGAAATTCACCGATGGTGTCTACCGCCACGCGCAGCGCCTGATCTTTGGGATAGCCAAAAATGCCGGAGGAGATCAGCGGAAAGGCCACCGTTTCACATTTGTGTTTCTTGGCCAGCGCAAGGCTTCTTTGATAGCAGGAAACCAGCTGCTCCCGCTCACCGTAGCTGCCACCATTCCAGACAGGGCCGACGGTGTGGATCACATACTTGCAGGGCAGGCGGTAGGCCTTGGTGATTTTGGCATCGCCGGTTCTGCAGCCGCCCAGCGTCCTGCATTCGGCCAGCAGCTCCGGCCCTGCCGCACGATGGATACAGCCGTCCACACCGCCGCCGCCCAGCAGCGATTCCCTGGCAGCATTGACGATGGCATCCACCGCCATGGTTGTGATGTCGTTTCGTACAATTTTAAGAGGCATATGAAGTTTCCTCTCTATGATTCTAAGGCTATTATAATATGACTTTTCCGTCAGGACAAGAATCGGGGCGAAAAAACGTATGCCTTGGGCATCAAACCGCCCCTTTGGCTTGTGGTTCCGGCAAAAATGTGCTATAGTTGTGCAAGAAAACAGAATGATCAGAACAGGAGGGGTTTTCCTTGAAGGGAACCATGCGCGGCATTTGCAAAAGCAAGCCCGGCGTTGGCGCGGAATATCGGGAGGATCTGCCCATCCCGCAGATCACCGAGGATGAGGTGCTGATCAAGGTGCACGCCACCGCCATCTGCGGAACCGATATCCATCTTTATCACTGGAATGACTATGCTCAAAAACGGATGACCGATCTGCCCATGGTGTTTGGTCACGAAACGGCAGGCGAGATCGTGGAGATGGGCAAAAACGTCACCGGCTATCAGCTGGGTGACCGGATCTCGGTGGAGACCCACGTGCCCTGCAACCGGTGCTGGCAGTGTCAGAACGGTAACCCCCATATCTGTGAAAATCAGCGGATTTTCGGCGTGACCGATCCCGGCGCCTTTGCCGAATACGCCCCTGTGCACAAGGACTGCATTGTGCGGCTGGATGAGGGCATCACCTATGAAATGGGCGCCATGCTGGAGGCCATGGGGGCCGGCGTCCACGGCGTTGAGGTGGCAAAGGTACAGGGAAAGCGGGTGCTGGTGAGCGGCTGCGGTCCCATCGGCCTGATGACCATCGGTGCCTGCAAGGCTCACGGCGCAAAGCAGATTATCGCCTGCGATCTCATCGACCAAAAGCTGGAGATCGCCAAAACCATGGGGGCGGACATCGTCGTTAACAGCAAAACCGTTCATCTGCCCGACTTTGTCCGCAGCCGGACCGACGGCGTTGGCGTCGATGCCGTCATCGACATCACCGGCAGCAAGCAGGCCATCGTGGCCGGACTGAAGGCGGTGCGCAAGGGCGGCATTTTCGTTTCGGTAGGCCTGCCCAACGGGGAAGTGGGCCTCAATCTCACCGAAGACATCATCTATCGGGAAGTGACATACACCGGCGTCAGCGGTCGTCTGATGTTTGAGACCTGGGAAGATTGTATGCGCATCCTGCAGACCCCCGGCTTTTCGCTGGAGCCGGTGATTGGCGGCATCTACCCCCTCTGTGCCTTTGAGAAGGCTCTGGAGGACATGAAAAAGGGCGCTCCGGGCAAGATGATCCTGATTCCCTAAGGAAACGAAATAGAAAAATGCCGTGAACACACAGATTTTTGTGGTTCACGGCACTTTTTTATCCAAAAAAACGGAAGGTTTTGACGATTTTTGCGATCAGCCGGTACAGGGGGCCTTCCAGCTCCTTTGAGGCCTTTTTCAGCTCCTGCCGGATGGGGATGCCCTGGGGGCAGTGCTGTTCGCACTTGCCGCATCCGATGCAGTTGCAGGCGCCCGACTGATTTTGGCGGAAGGCGGTGCCCATCATGTGCTCCCGGAAGGCCGAGCCCTTGCCTTCGCTGCCGATGCGGTTGTAGTCGGCAAAGGTACCGGGGATGTCCACCCCTTTGGGGCAGGGCATACAATAGCCGCAGCCGGTACAGCCCACCTTCATGTTGGCGTTGATGGCAGCCACCACCTGCCGCAGCATCTGCTGCTCGGCATCCCCCAGATCGCCCACCTGAGCAGAGGAGGCGGTTTGGATGTTGTCCTCCACCATCTCCATGCTGTTCATGCCCGACAGCACGCAGGTCACCTCCGGCTGATCCCACAGCCACCGCAGCGCCCACTGGGCGGGGGAGTAGCCTGCCGGATGAGCGGCGAAAATCTCCTTTGCCTGCCGGGGCAGGTTGTTCACCAGCTTGCCGCCACGCAGAGGCTCCATAATGACCACCGGCAGTCCTTTTTTATGGGCATGATGCAGGCCTTTCCGGCCTGCCTGGGCGTTTTCGTCCATGTAATTGTACTGGATCTGGCAAAAATCCCAGTCATAGGCATCCACCAGTTTGCAGAACATCTGGGTGTTGCCGTGGTAGGAAAATCCCACCTGTCCGATCTCGCCCGACTGCTTTTTGCTTTCCAGCCATTGGGCGATGCCCAGCTCGTGCATCCGGTTCCAGGCGTCCACATCGGTGAGCATATGCATGAGGTAATAGTCGATGTGGTCGGTTTTCAGCCGGGAAAGCTGCTCCTGAAAGAGCTTTTCCATACCCTCGGCGCTGCGGATCAGATAATGGGGCAGCTTGGTGGCGATATACACCTTGTGCCGCAGGCCGTTTTTCTCCAGAATCTCGCCCAGAGCGCTTTCGCTGCCGAGATAGATGTAGGCCGTGTCAAAATAATTCACGCCGCCGT
Organism: Clostridia bacterium; assembly: GCA_017620505.1. Classification (GTDB taxonomy): domain Bacteria; phylum Bacillota; class Clostridia; order Oscillospirales; family Butyricicoccaceae; genus UBA4644. The sequence continues at coordinate 2,648 of JAGAVA010000030.1, read as the reverse complement.
CGATGGCGGCCAGGATCTCCCGTTCGGCTTCCGCAAGGTCGATGGACCCCAGATTGCGCTGAAAGCGCATACAGCCAAAGCCCAGCGCCGAGATCGCATTTCCATATTTATCCAGACGATAGTTCATAAGACACCTCCGGTGCAGGATTGGTTGCATTTATCATATCCCTTTTCCCATAAAAATGCAATCTTTTGGGAAAAAGGCGCACACTAAGGGCAAAAAGGAGGGAAACGATGGCATCTGTTTGGGAGAAAACGGTAAAAATGCCCCGGTTTCCGACGCTGGAGGGCAACAAACGCACCCGTGTGCTCATCATCGGCGGTGGAATGGCAGGGCTGCTGTGCGCCCATATGCTGGAGGGCATGGGGGAGGACTATCTGCTGGTGGAGGCCGAAGAGCCGGGTGGGGGCGTCACCCGGAGCACCACCGCAAAAATCACCGTTCAGCACGGGCTGATCTACGACAAGCTTGTTCGCACCCGGGGCGAGGAAAGCGCCCGGCTGTATCTGCAGGCCAACCAGTGGGCGGCGGCACGGTATCGCAGCCTGTGCCGGGAGATCGACTGCGATTATGAGGAGCAGGACAGTCTGGTGTATCTTCGGCGGGGAGAAGGGGCGCTCAACCGGGAGGTGCAGGCGCTGCGTCGGTTGGGTGTGCAGGCGGAACTGAAAAAAGACCTTCCCTTGCCCCTGCAAACGGCGGGGGCGGTGTGTCTGCCCGGACAGGGGCAGTTTCACCCGCTGAAATTCCTGGCAGGTATCACAAAGGGGCTGAAGATCTGCGCCAACACCCGGGTTTTGCAGCTGATGCCCGGTAAGGCGGTCACCGACCGGGGAGATATTCACGCTGAGCACATCATCATCGCCACCCATTTTCCCATGCTCAACAAGCACGGCGGGTATTTTCTCAAGCTGTACCAGCACCGCTCCTATGTACTGGCGCTGAAAAATGCGCCGCATTTTGAGGGAATGTATGTGGACGGCAGCGGCAACGGCCTGTCCTTTCGCCGGTGGGGGGAGCTTTTACTGCTGGGCGGTGGCGGTCACCGAACGGGAAAACAGGGAGGCGGCTGGAAGCCGCTGGAAAGCTTTGCGGAAAAGCACTGGCCGGAGGCCCAGGTGGTTTCCCGCTGGGCCACTCAGGATTGCATGACGCTGGACGGCGTCCCCTATATGGGCCCCTACGGGAAAAATACAAAAGGGCTGTGGGTGGCTACCGGCTTCAATAAATGGGGTATGACCTCGTCCATGGTGGCGGCGAAGCTGCTGCGGGACGGGGTGCAGAGCATGGAAAATCCCTGGGCGCAGGTCTTTTCGCCCCAGCGGTCGGTGCTCCATCCCCAGCTGGCGGTCAATGCCCTGGAGGCAACGGTGAACATGCTGACACCGGTGGGGCCCAGATGCCCCCACATGGGCTGCGCCCTCAAGTGGAACGAGCAGGAACGCAGCTGGGATTGTCCCTGTCACGGCTCCCGCTTTGACCGTCGGGGACGGCTGCTGGACAACCCCGCTGATGGGGATACAAGGATAGAAAAAGCCTCCCTCTGACGAGGGAGGTGGATTCGCCGAAGGCGAAGACGGAGGGAGAGAAGCGGTGGGGTTGGGTCTCTCCCCCAGTCTCGCGCAAGCGCGCGACAGCCCCCTCGTCAGAGGGGGCCGATAAAAAAGGTTACTCGTTATACGGGTGGTCCTGTTTTAGCTTTCTGCCGTTTGTGCCTTTCCGTCGGCAACGCACCACCAGGTAACCACGCCGATGATGACGGCAGCGCCCATGAGGGCGAACATTCCGGGGGTCTCGCCGTCAAAGATCAGCACCCACACCGGGCTGAGCAGGGGCTCCAGCATACCGATCAGCGAGCAGGCAAGGGGCGGGCAGTCCCGGGAGGCCAGTGCGTACAGCACATAGGGAATACCCAGCTGCAGCACGCCCAAAATGACGATATACACCAGCTCGGCACCCGTGCAGGACGTTGTTCCCGGCAATCCGGCAGGGATGCCCATGAGAGCGGTCAGCACATGGGCGAAGAAAATGCCGCTGAGGCGGATGGAGTCATCGCCGCCGCCCTGTCCCACCAGGGTGAACATGGTGCCCAGAAAGGCGCCGGCCAGAATGGCCAGCACATTGCCCACCAGATTGCCGGGGGACAGCTGGTCAAAGAAAAACAGCACCACACCGGCCATGGTGCCCAGCACCGCCAGAATCTCCTTTTTCCGCAGCTTCTGCTTGAAAAACAGAGCACTGACGATGAGGATGAAAATGGGGGCGGTGTACTGCAGTACGATGGCGTTGGCCGCCGTGGTCATTTTGTTTGCCGCCACGAACAACAGCAGGCACAGGGCCAGACTGACCCCTGCTCCCACCGAGTATTTGCACACCTTGACGGGGATCTTTTTCACCGCCATATAGCCGCCCACCACGATGGCAGCCAACAGGCTGCGGCCTCCGGCGATCAGCAGGGGATGCCAGGAGATCAGCTTGATAAAAATGCCGCCGATGCTCCACAAAATAGCGCAGACGGCCATCATCAGCATGGCTTTGTTTTTTGCGTTTGGATTGTTTCCCATGGGGTTCGCTTCCTTTATAGACGAAAATAGCGGGGCGAAACCGCCCCGCAGGCTTAGATCCGATGCAGATGCTGCTTGATGGC
>JAGAVA010000029.1 GCA_017620505.1 Clostridia bacterium | reverse complement strand
TGATCTGTGTTTCTTCCGACATTCGCCGCTTTGATGCCGACAATCGTCGGATGATTCACGAGCTGCACGATACTTATTCCAACGCCGTGTTCAATGCCGGCGGCATCCCCATGATCACCTGCGGCGTCTGCGCCGAGGACATGGCTGATCTGTGTGACGGTCTGCTGCTCACCGGCGGCGCCGATATGGACACCGAGCTGTACGGCGAAGAGCCCTTGAATGATTCCGTTAAGCCTCTGCCCGAGCGCACCGCCTTTGAAAAGCCCCTGTTCGAGGCCTTTTTGAAGCGCGGCAAGCCCATTCTGGGCATCTGCCGCGGCAGTCAGCTGATCAATGTCTGCATGGGCGGCACCCTGTGGCAGGATTTGCTGGCCCAGAAGGGCTGGGTCCACATGAACGGTCAGATCCGTCATGATGTGTACGCCGAGGAAGGCTCCATCCTCTGCAATATCTTCGGCAAGCAGTTCAAGACCAACTCCACCCACCACCAGGCCGTTAAGGATCTGGCTCCCGGCTTCCACGTGACCGCACGCTCCATCGAGGGCATCATCGAGGCCTATGAGCACGACACCCTGCCCATCTACGCCACCCAGTTCCATCCCGAGCGCCTCACCGGCATCCTGTGGGATGACCGTACCCCCGACTACAAGCCCTGGTTCGAGCACTTCGTCAACCTGGTGAAGGAACACGCCGAAAAGTAAACGAAAATAGAACAGGCACAGCGGTTTTCGTTGTGCCTGTTCTCATACCACTGTGGAGGAAACTATGGAATTAAGCGCAGCACAAAAGGCCGTGTATCAGAATAAGGTGGACAAAGGCTTTAATGTAACCGACGTCAATGTGGAATTCTGCCTGCTGTACGGTGAAGTTGCAGAAGCCTATGAAGCGTGGAAAAAGAAGCAAGACACGGTTGGCGAAGAGTTGGCCGATATAGCAATTTATCTGCTTGGATTATCTGAAATATTAGGTGTTGATCTTGCTTCAGAGATCGAAAAAAAGATGAAGATCAATCAAGAGCGTGAATATCAGATCATTGATGGCGTTTTGCACCGCAAAGAAGCCTCCCTCTGACGAGGGAGGTGGCAAAAATCTTTGATTTTTGACGGAGGGAGAGAACGTGAAAGCTTATAATAAAGCCAATATCCCTCTTGCAAAAACACTCCGAAAAAACATGACACCCTGGGAGCGGAAGCTGTGGTATGACTATTTGCGGAATTATCCGGTGCGCTTTCAGCGGCAGAAAGCCATCGGTAATTATATCGCGGATTTTTATTGTGCAAAGGCACGGCTGGTCGTCGAATTGGACGGCGGCGGGCATTTTGCCCCGGAGCAGCGTGATGCCGACGCGGCTCGCACAAACGCGCTGGAAGCCATGGATCTAACCGTGCTGCGGATCAGCAATCTGGAGATCGACCGCAATTTCAGCGGTGTCTGCGAAGCCATAGACCTGGCCGTACAAAATCTCTCCCTCAGTCAGCTGCGCTGACAGCTCCCTCGTCAGAGGGAGCCAAAAGAAAACCGACCTGTGGTATAGCAGGTCGGTTTCATTGTTTTTACAGATGTTCGCCCTTGGCTCTGCGGCTCTCGATGAACTCATCGTAGGTGCCGCGGTAGTCGGTGACGCCGTTTTCTTCCAGACGGATGATGCGGTTGGCGATGGTCTGGATGAACTCGTGGTCGTGAGAAGTGAAGATGACCACGCCCTTGAAGTCCCGCAGACCGTCGTTCAGGGCGGTGATGGACTCCAGATCCAGATGGTTGGTGGGCTGGTCCAGCACCAGCACATTGGAGCCGAACAGCATCATGCGGGACAGCATACATCTAACCCGCTCACCGCCCGACAGCACCTTGGCGGGCTTGAAGACTTCATCGCCGGAGAACAGCATACGGCCCAGGAATCCCCGCAGGAAGGTCTCGGTGTCCTCGGTGGGGGAGTACTGGCGCAGCCACTCGATCAGGTTCAGATCGCAATCATCAAAGAAGGCGCCGTTGTCCTTGGGAAAGTAGCTCATGGAGGTGGTGCCGCCCCACTTGTAGGTGCCCGTGGTGGCCTCGTCCTCACCGGCAATGATCTTGAACAGGGCAGTGACAGCCAGCTCGTTTTCGGCCAGGAAAGCCACCTTGTCGCCACGCTCCAGACGCAGATCACCGAACTGGAACAGCTTTTCGCCGTTTTCGGTCTTGCTGAGGTCGTGGAATTCCAGAATCTCCTTGCCGGGTTCCCGGTCGGGGGAGAAGCCGACGAAGGGATAGCGGCGGGAGGAGGCGGGCAGCTCCTCCACGGTCAGCTTATCCAGCAGCTTTTTACGGGAGGTTGCCTGACGGGACTTGGATTTGTTGGCAGAGAATCGGGCGATGAAGTTCTGCAGATCGGCGATCTTCTCCTCCACCCGCTTATTCTGCTGCTTGATGAGCTTCTGGATCAGCTGGGAAGATTCATACCAGAACTCGTAGTTACCCACGTACATCTTGATCTGACCGAAGTCGATGTCCACGATGTGGGTACAGACGTTGTTGAGGAAGTGACGGTCGTGGCTGACCACCAGAACGGTGCCGGGATATTCGATGATGAACTCTTCCAGCCACTCGATGGCCTCCAGATCCAGCTGGTTGGTGGGCTCGTCCAGCAGGATGATGTCGGGGGTGCCGAACAGAGCCTGTGCCAGCAGCACCTTGACCTTTTCACTGTCGGTGATGGCGCTCATCTGCTCATAGAGAATGGACTCGGGCAAGCCCAGACCCTGCAGCAGGCGGGAAGCGTCAGATTCGCTCTCCCAGCCGCCCATTTCGGCGTATTCACCCTCCAGTTCTGCGGCTCGGAGGCCGTCCTCGTCGGTAAAATCTTCCTTGGCGTACAGGGCATCCTTTTCCTTCCACACCTCATACAGCCGCTTGTTGCCCATGATGACGGTGTCCAGAACGGAATACTCGTCAAAGGCGAAGTGGTCCTGCTTGAGCACCGACATCCGCATATTCTTGGCCATGGAAATGGTGCCGGTAGAGGGCTCCAGCTGGCCTTCCAGAATGCGCAGGAAGGTGGATTTGCCGGCACCGTTGGCGCCGATGATGCCGTAGCAGTTGCCGGGAGTGAACTTCAGGTCAACGTGCTTGAACAGGGTCTGCTTGTCAAAGGTCATGCTCAGATCGGAAACGATGATCATGCTTTGGCCTCCTATATATTTCAAAATTTATTTTATGCACATACACTTTTATGATAAAGGACAAACGAAGGAAAGTCAAGGACGAAACAATGCCCGGAACGGTCTGTTCCGGGCATTGAAAGGGTATTTTTTACTTGGCGTATTCCACAGCGCGGGTCTCGCGAACCACATGAACCTTGATCTGACCGGGGTAATTGAGCTCGGTCTCGATCTTCTTGGACAGGTCGCGGGCCAGCAGCACCATATCGTCGTCCCGGATCTTTTCGGGATTGACCAGAATGCGGATCTCGCGGCCAGCCTGGAAGGCAAAGCACTTTTCCACACCGGGCATGGAGCTGGCCAGCTCCTCCAGACGCTCCAGACGCTTGATATAAGCTTCCAGATTCTCGCGACGGGCACCGGGGCGGGCAGCAGAGATGGCGTCGGCAGCCTGTACCAGATAGGCGATGATGGTCTTGGCTTCCACGTCGCCGTGGTGAGCCTCGATGGCGTGAATGATTTCTTCCTTCTCGCGATACTTGCGGCACAGATCCACACCGATGACAACGTGGCTGCCCTCTACCTCGTGGGTGACGGCCTTGCCGATGTCATGGAGTAGACCGGCGCGCTTGGCCTGGGTGATCTGCTGAGAAGGCAGACCCAGCTCGGAGGCCAGCAGACCGGCGATGTGGGAAACTTCGATGGAGTGAGCCAGAACATTCTGACCATAGCTGGTGCGATAGCGCATACGGCCCAGCAGCTTGATCAGCTCCTGATGGACGCCGTGGACACCGGTCTCGAAGATGGCGCGTTCGCCCTCCTGCTTGATGGTAGCTTCCACTTCACGCTGGGCTTTTTCTACCGTCTCCTCGATGCGGGCAGGATGGATACGGCCGTCGGTAATCAGCTTTTCCAGAGACATCCGGGCGATCTCCCGTCGGACAGGGTCAAAGCTGGACAGGGTGATGGCTTCGGGGGTATCGTCGATGATCAGATCCACGCCGGTCAGGGTCTCCAGCGTACGGATGTTGCGGCCTTCACGACCGATGATGCGGCCCTTCATTTCGTCGTTGGGCAGAGGTACCACCGAAACGGTAGCTTCGCTGGCGTGGTCGGCGGCGCAGCGCTGGATGGCGGTGGAGATGACCTCGCGGGCGCGGGCATCGGCCTCATCCTTCAGCTGACGCTCGATTTCCTTCAGCTTGACAGCGGCGTCGTGCTTGGCTTCTTCCTCTACCTGGGAAATCAGCTGAGCCTTGGCCTCGTCCACGGTCAGGCCGGAGATCTTCTCCAGCATAGCCAGCTGACTGGCCTTCAGTTCCTCCAGTTCGGTCTTCTGGGTTTCCAGGGCCTTCATCTTCTGATTGAGCTTTTCGTCCTTCTGCTCGACGGCTTCCAGCTTACGCTCCAGGGTCTCTTCCTTCTGCTGGATGCGGCGCTCCTGCTTCTGGACTTCGGCGCGGCGCTCCTTGCATTCCCGCTCGTTCTCGGCTCTGGCGCGGAAAATTTCTTCGCGGGCTTCCACGACAGACTCACGTTTTTTGGCTTCTGCGGACTTGATGGCTTCGTTGATGATACGTTTTGCTTCGTCTTCGGCGGTGCCGATCTCTTTTTCAGCGACTTTTTTCCGATAAAGATAACCTGCGAAAATGCCTGCAGCTAAAGCAACAACGACCAACAGCAGTGCCAGCCAGATGGGTAACTGCATAGTCGTAATCCTCCTTGAACAAATCCATGGCGTCGATAGGTACACAATATGCCATGTTACCCTATATTTTATCGTTTCTATACAAAGATGTCAAGATAAATCGGGAAGTTTGCATGAAAAAAGAGCGGTCCGAAGACCGCTCTTTTGAGCAAAATGGGAAGGTTTACTTCTTGGAAGCCAGCTTGCGCTGCCAGGAAGAAACGCACAGGGTGGCAGAGATGTCGCCGGTGACGTTCAGGCAGGTACGGCCCATATCGAACAGACGGTCCACACCGTAGATGATCATGATCATATCCACGGGGATGCCCATAGCCTGCAGCACCATGGCCAGCATGATCATACCGGCGCCGGAAACACCGGCAGTACCGATAGAGGCCAGAGTAGCGGTGACAACAACGGTGATCATCTGACCCAGGGTCAGGGTCATGCCGCAGCAGGAAGCCAGGAAGATGGTGGCAACGCACTGATAAATGGCGGTACCGTCCATGTTGATGGTGGCGCCCAGGGGCAGAACGAAGGCAGCGACCTCGTCCTCAGCGCCCAGTTCACGAGCGCAGTCCTTGGAGACAGGCAGAGTGGCGGCAGAGGAGGTGGAGGTGAAGGCGAAGATCATGGCGGAGAAAGCGCCCTTGAAGAACTTCAGGGGGCTGACTTTGGCAAAGGTATGGGCAGCCACGGAGTACACCAGCACGGCGTGAATAGCGTAAGCGATGTAGGCGCACAGCAGGACCAGGAACAGGGAGCCCAGGATCTCAGCACCCTGGGTGGCGACCACCCAAGCCATCATGGTGAAGACACCGATGGGAGCCAGGCTGATGATAAAGCCCATCAGCTTTTCAATGACGGAGTAGGCAGAGGAGACAAAGTCACGGCACAGCTGGGACTTCTCGCCGGCAGCCAGCATGGAACCGCCCAGGAACAGGGCGATGACGATGACCTGCAGCATGTTGGCCTTAGTAAAGGCGTCCCACATATTGGAGGGGAACATACCCACCAGGGTATCCATGAAGTTGGAGGAAGTGGTGCCGGTCCAAGTGGCACCCTCAGCCAGCTCCAGCATGGGGAACAGGCCGGCGCCGTTGAAAATGTTACCCATCACCAGACCGATGACGCAGGCAATGGCGGTGGTGCACAGGAAGAAGGCCACGGTCTTCCAGCCGATGGAACCGACCTTCTTCATGTCGCCCATGGACAGGATGCCCTCGATCATGGACAGCAGAACCACGGGAACCACGATGAACTTCAGCAGGTTGATGAAGATGGTGCCGAAGGGCTTCAGATAGTTGGTGGTGAACTCGGGGATGCCGATCTGGTCAAAGAAGAAGCCGACGATGATACCCAGAATCAGGGCGACCACGATCTGCTTGGGCAACGACATCTTCTTCTGGAAGAAGTGCTCGTTGCGCTTCATGAACTTGTTGCTCATAAAAACACCTCACACAGAAAGATACCGGCGTGCAGTTCGCCGGTTGATTAGATTACTTTAAGAATAGCAAATTTCCCGTTATTTGTAAACCCCCGTTGCGGAAAAATGTTAAAAAGACGTGAACAATGTAGCGTTACGTTAAATTCTTGTAAAATAAACAGAAAAAGACCCGCCTTTCGGCGGGTCGTGGATTATGTGCCTGCCTTAGCAGCAGGGGTTGCAGGGATTGCAGTCGTGGTCGCAGCCGCAGTTCATGGAGCCGCAGCAATTGCCGCCCCAGCCGTTGGCGCCGTAATGTACCCAGATGACGACGATGGCGATGACAACGATGATCCAGAAGGCCTGATAGTTGGCAAAGAAGCCGTTGCCGCGGTTACAGGGCATGCAGTTGCAGTTGTTGTTACAGTTGGCGTACATAGAAGAGATTCCCTCCTTGATAGATTTCTCACCCCATACTATTCCGGCACGGAGGAAGTGTGACAGCAGGAGGAAATGAAACTGCCGCCCGGGTGGGCGGCAGTCAGCGTGTCAAAAAAGTTAGATTTGTGCTTACCAAAGGACACGGGCCGCTGAGGACAGCGGCCCCTACAGGATGGTTTTTGGCCGTAATCTATGTGATTATGGTCAAAAACACCCTGACCCGCCGACTTTTTCCGCAGAAAAAGCGGCGAAACCGCGCCGAAGCGCGGCATCAAATTGTCGAAAAGAACCCAGCGAAGCGGTTCTTTGACAGTCTCACTGCCGCCCGGATGGGCGGCAGTGGGGAAGTCTTATTGTTGAATGTATGCGGCGGCTTCTTCCAGCAGAGTCTCCGAAACGATGCCGGCGGAGATCAGCCGGTCGGAAAGCCTACCCGAGCCATCCTGCAGCTGGCAGGCCAGTGCGCGGTAGGAGATGGCAACCACGTGATCCCGCTTGAAGCCGTCCCGGGCGATGGCGGCAAGCTCTTCCCGGCTGAGCAGACCGATCTCACAGGCCAGATCCCGGCTGGTGGTATCCCAGACGAAATCCACACCGTCCTGATAGCCCAGCGACCGCAGCACAAAGGTCAGATACTGCTCCAGTGTGCCCTCCAGTGTGGGGCCAAAGGTGGTGCTGCTCATGCCGTTGGTGTAGCGCATCCGATAGGCATAGGCGATATACCGCTGCCCGTCCACCCAGTTGGTCAGGTCGTTGAAGGGAGATACCGGGTCAAAAGCTAGGGCAGCCTGCTCTTCACCCAGCAGGCGGATCAGCATGACCAGCGCCTCCTGCCGGTTGGGGGTGCGCTCCAGCTCATAGCCCTTGTCCGAGCCCCGGAACAGTCCCAGATGGTTGAGGGCACGGGCATAAGGTTCATACTGCAGCTCATAGCCGCCCCGGGCGCCGTCCTTCAGAAGCACGGTGGCGGTGTCCGAGGTGACCTCAATGCCGCTGCCGTTGTCGGCCACCATCATATAGAGGATGCCCTCCCGGATGGCCGGGCCGGGCTGGCGGGTGGAGCCTGCGGTGATATTGATGATCTCAGACCCGGCGGGACCCACCACCTTGCCCGTGCCGGTGACGAACATCACCGATGCGCCGGCGGGGCCGGTGACCACATCGCCCTTTTTCAGGGTGCGTTGGGTCATGCCCTGGGTGAGGGTGGTCTGATCCGCGGCGGTCAACTCGGCTACACGGGCTTGAATAGCGGCCACCAGATCGGCGTTTTCACCGTAGGCGGCGGCAACCTGCTTGCGGGCGTAAGCATCAGCGGCGGCCTGCAGACCCTGGGTTTTGGCCTCGAAGGAGGCCTGCAGGGTGTCAAAAACCGTTTCGATATAGGCTTCCAGAGGCCTGTTGAACACGTCCTCCAGATGGGATTTGGTCACCAGCGGGTCAGTTGCCGTGCCAGCGGCAAAAGCGGTAGCGCCGGTGAACAGGGTAAAGGCCGCCAGCGCGGCGGCGATGATTCTGCGGTATTTCAAGTTGGCACCTCCTGTGCAAACGAAAAAGGCGAATAGATAAAAATAGTATAACACAGATAAAAGTAAGGTGCAACAGAAAACACCTGCCCAGGGGCAGGTGTTTTGCAGGTTAATACAGCGAAGCGATGATATCCCGCAGGATGGTTTCCAGCTCTGCGCCGGTAATCTCCTTATCGTGGTGGCGGGTGATGGTAATGGAATAGGCAACACCGTCTTTGGTGAAGAAAGCCAGAGCGCAGTCTTCGCCGAGACCCAAGCGAACAGCCATATTGTCCATGACTTCCACAAAGAATGCAGCTTCCTGCTCCAAGTGATAGATCCGTTGGGTCTTGCAGCCGGTGGCGGTGAAGAACTCATAGTCGAAGCCTACGTTGATCAGGTCATTCCCCTCATAGGAGTAGGCACCGTCGATCATCACCTGAAAACCGTAAGGCACAGCATTGGTAAATATTTCACCGTTTACCGTAAAGGGCTCTTCTTCCTCTACCGTGACCACGGGCTCGGCTTCGGTCCGATCACCCATTTGGAATACATTGTCCACAGACATTTCGACAGGCTCTTTGGGTGTCAACAGATCGGATTGCAGCAGGGGTAACTCCAGCGCCTCGCTCAGATCGTCCACTGAATCGTAAGTCAATACCTCTTCATATTCGTCATGTGTCTCCACGAATTGGTGGAGCATTTTCAGTACCTCGGGCTCCAGTGCCAAATGATTGGTGTGGGTGCTTAGGTTGTAGGTGAACTTCTCTGTGTTTCGCCGGATGTGCTCATTCATGGTTTGCTCATCCAGATTCGGCCAATGCGCTTCCGCTTCAGCACGATATTCCTCCGGATCGGCCTTACCCTTGTCTTCCAGCAGCCAATCGCTGAAGATTCCCGCTCCGGCGGCAACCGTGATGGTCAGCGCTGCTGCGACTGCGGCTACCGCCGCCAACGGGCGGAAGTTGCGGCGCTTTTTGGGCAGGCTCTCTGCCAGCAAGCCTTCGTCCAGCTTTCCGATGGCATCCATCAAATTTTCAGCTTTCATAGATCAAAACCCTCCTTTTTCAGATAATCCCGCAGCCCCTGCCGGGTGCGGAACAGCGTGCTTTTTACCTTGCTTTGAGAGATGCGACCCTGCCGTGCGATCTCTTTGATGCTGTCAAAGTGAAAATACCGCCGCAGGAACATCCACCGGGTCTCGGACGGGACGGTTTTCAGATAATTCCCGATGGCTTCGGTCAGTGCCCCCCATTCAAAATCGGCACCTGTGCCGCCCACACACTGGGACAGCTCCTCCAGTGACAGCAGATACTCGCCGCCGCCCCGTTTGTCGGCCTCTCGCGCCCGCAGCCGGTCGATGGCAAGCTGCCGGACGATCTTGCCGAGAAACGCGCCCAGAAAGGTCGGCTTGTGGGGCGGGATACTGTTCCATGCCCGCAGCAGTCCGTCGCTGACACACTCCTCGGCATCCTGTGGATCGCTCAGCACCGCCATGGCGATGGCGGTCAGCTGCCGCCCGTAAGCATCCTGGGTCTCCCGGATCGCCGCAGGATCCCGTCGCTCAAATAATTCTACAATGTACCGGTCATCCACGGCGGTCACCTCCCTTGTGTGGTGTCAAAAGGCCTTTTCAACCTATAAGCCGTAAAAAAGGTGGATTTGGTTGCAAAAAAAAGCGCCCGAAGGCGCTTTTTTTTACTTATTTTTCTGTCAGTGCCCGGATGACCGCACCTGCCGCCACAAGGCCGGCAGCCGAGGGGACAAAGCTGACACTGCCAGGCAGCTGCTTTCTGCCGCCGTCGGCGATGGTTTCCAGCGGCGTTAGGGGCGGCTCGGTGGAGTAGACCACCTGCAGGTGGTCGATGCCCTTTTTCCGCAGCCGCTGCCGCAGCACACGAGCCAGAGGGCAGGTATCGGTTTTGGCCAGATCGGTGACCACAAATTTGGTAGGATCCAGCTTGTTGCCAGCGCCCATACAGCTGACGATGGGGGTGTCCACCGCCTTGGCGCGGCAAACCAGCTCCACCTTGGCAGAAACCGTGTCGATGGCATCGATCACATAGGAAAATGCCGAAAAATCAAAGAAATCGGCGGTTTCCTCGCTGAAAAAGCACTGCCGGGTCTCCACCACGATGGTGGGGTCGATGTCCCGGATGCGCTCTGCCATGACCTCCACCTTGGGGCGGCCCACGGTGGAGCGCAGGGCGACGATCTGCCGGTTCAGGTTGCTTTCGCTGACGGTGTCGTCATCCACCAGCAGCAAGCGGCCTACGCCGGCTCGTGCCAGCGCCTCGCAGGCAAAACCGCCCACGCCGCCAACGCCGAATACGGCAACATAGGCCTTTTTCAGCTTGTTCACGCCCTCTTCGCCCAAAAGCAGGGCGGTGCGGCTGTCTTTTACCGGTACGTTCACAGGATGCATCCTCCGCCAACCACGATGTCGCCATCATAGAACACCACGGCCTGTCCGGCGGTGATGGCACGGATGGGACTGTCAAACTCCACCCGTACCCGGTCGCCCTGGGGATAAACCGTGCAGGGGGTCTCGGCCTGATGATAACGGGTGCGGGCGGCGCACCGCAGGGGCTCCTTCAGCTGGTCGATGGCGATCCAGTTCACATCGTCGGCATAGAGCTCGGTACGGAACAGATCTTCGTCCTCACCCAGCATGACGGTGTTGCGGTCGGCGTTTTTTGCCACCACATAATAAGGATGACGGCCGGAAATGCCGATGCCTTTGCGCTGACCGATGGTGTAACACTCAATGCCGCCGTGGCGACCCAGAATACAGCCGTCCATGTCGATGAAGTCGCCCGGCTCCGGGCTGTGACCGGTGTGCTCCCAGATGAAGCGGGCGTAAGCGCCGTCGGGAACAAAGCAGATATCCTGACTGTCGGGCTTGTCGGCGTTGGCAAAGCCTGCGTTGCGGGCAATTTCCCGGATCTCTTCTTTGGTGTAACCGCCCAGGGGCAGACGCAGATGGGCCAGCTGGTGCTGGGTCAGGGTATAGAGCACATAGCTCTGATCCTTCTGCTCGGAAACACCTTTTTTCAGCAGCCAGCGGCCGTCCTCCCGCTGCTCAATGCGGGCATAGTGACCGGTGACCACGAAATCGGCACCTTCATTGAGCGCCTTATCCAGCAGCATACCGAATTTTAGATAGCGATTGCAGTTGATGCAGGGGTTGGGGGTGCGGCCCTGCAGATAGGACTGGGCAAAATGATCCATGACACTGGCACGGAACCGGGGGCTGCCCTCCCAGATCCGGTGCTCGGCACCCATCTGGGCACAGACATCGGCGGCCTGCTGGGCATCGTCGCCGCTGCCGCAGCCCTGCTTGTCGTGCAGCCGCAGGGTCACACCGGTAATGTTGTGTCCGGCATCCCGGGTCAGCAGGGCGGCAACCGAGCTGTCCACGCCGCCGGACATTGCGATATAGGCATTCATAGTGATTCCTCCGTAACGAAAACAGGGGCCACCGACGGTGGCCCCTGATCCAGGCAAAAACTTAGTCTTCGTCTTCCTCTTCGACGTCATCCACCAGCTCGGACAGATCAAACTCCAGATCCTCGCCGCAGGCGGGGCACTTCATGCTGCCCTTAGCCAGCACGTCCTCGTCCACGATGATCTCTTCTTCACAGGTGGGGCAGACCAGCTGATACAGATCTTCGTCTTCCAGCTCGTCATCTTCCTCATCCTCGTAATCGTCGTCCTCGTCCTCTTCCAGATCCAGGGCCTCGAACAGTTCTTCCAGTTCGTCGTCCATGTCATCCAGATCCTCGTCGATGGCGTCCAGAGCGTCTTCCACGTCGTCCAGAGCCTCGTCAATGGCATCCAGAGATTCTTCCATCATGTCCATCTCGTCGTTGATGGCGCCCACTTCGTCGTCCAGATCGGCTACAGCCAGGGCGATGTCGTCCAGGGTGTCGATGATGGCGGCCAGCAGCTTGCCCTCATTGGTGGTCTGGTCGATGGCCATGCCTTCCAGCAGACCCTTCAGATAAGCGGTTTTCTCGGTAATGGTCATAATCTAAATCTCCTTTCCTCAATGTGAGGTGAAAAAGTGGTTAGGCGTTACAAAAGTCAGCACGCAGTGCAGACTTTTCTATCAGATGTTTTTCCACGGACATGCGCCGGGGAAAAACACCGTGACCCGCCGATTTTTCGCAAAAAATCGGTGAAACCGGCTCGCAAGCCGGGGCCAAATTGTCGAAACGAACCCAGCGAAGCGGTTCGTTTGACAGGCGTCTTATTCCTTGGAACGGCCCAGGTACTCGCCGGTACGGGTGTCGACCTGGATCTTCTCGCCCTCGTTGATGAACAGGGGGACACGGACAACAGCGCCGGTCTCCAGGGTAGCGGGCTTGGTGACGTTGGTAGCGGTATCGCCGCGGACACCGGGCTCGGTCTCGGTGACTTCCAGGTCAACGAACATGGGGGGCTCCACGCCGAAGACGCTGCCCTTGAAGGACAGAACCTTGCACTCCATGTTTTCCTTCACGAACTTGAAGGCGTCGCCCAGCTTATCCTCGTTGATGGGCTCCTGCTCGTAGGTATCCACGTCCATGAAATAGTACAGACCGGAATCCTCGTACAGGTACTGCATGGTGCGGCGCTCGATGACAGCTTCCTCGAACTTATCGGTGGGGTTGAAGGAACGCTCAACGACAGCACCGGTGATGACGTTCTTATACTTGGTGCGGACGAAAGCGGCGCCCTTACCGGGCTTGACGTGCTGGAATTCCACGACCTGGAACACCTGACCGTCCATCTCAAAAGTTTTACCGTTTCTGAAATCGCCTGCAGAAATCATATATAGGCCTCCTAAAATTATATTATATGTTTATCAAGGGTAGTTTACACGATAATGACATAAATTGCAAGTGAAACTGTATAAAAGCCTTACAGAATCAGCAATTCCTTGGGGAAGTTGGTCAGATTGCGCTTGCCGTCGGCGCCCAGATAGACCATATCCTCGATGCGGACGCCGAATTTGCCGGGCAGATAGATGCCGGGCTCGATGGTGACAATGTTGCCCTGGACGAACTCCCGGTGATAGGTCTTGGCGGCTCGGGGGTTTTCGTGGATGTTCAGACCCAGGCTGTGGCCCAGACCGTGGCCGAAATAGGGACCGTAGCCGGCGGCCTCGATGATGTCGCGGGCGGCCTTGTCCACCTGGGAGCCGGGCTTGCCCACGGCAAAGGCCTCGATACCGGCCAGCTGGGCTTCCAGAACGGTGTTGTAGACCTTCTTCATCTCGTCGGTGGCAAAGCCCACGGCAAAGGTACGGGTCATGTCGCTGTGATAGCCGCCCACCATGGCGCCGAAGTCGATGGTGACAAAGTCACCGGCCTCGATCTTCTTGTCGCCGGGAGTGCCGTGGGGCAGACTGCTCTTGGCGCCCGACACGAAAATGGTCTGGAAAGAAACGCCGGTGGAACCCAGACGAGCCATGCGATAGTCCAGCTCGGCGGCAACTTCCCGCTCCACTGCGCCCGGCTTGATGAGGGGCAGGATCTCTTCCAGTGCCTTTTCAGCGATGCGCTGGGCGGCGACGATGCGCTCCACCTCGATCTCTTCCTTGACCTCACGGGTCTCGGAGAAGGCTTCACCGGCAGGGATCAGCTTGGCAGGGACAGCGGCGGTGTAACGGGCGTGAGAGGCAACCGTCATGTCCTGGTCTTCAAAGAGCAGGCTTTCCAGCTTGTGCTCCTGACACAGCTGTGCCACGCACTGGGGATAGCTCACATCGGGCTGGATCACCTGATAGCCCCAGGGCGCGATGGCCTTTTCGGCGGCCTCGATGTAGCGGGAGTCGGTAAAGCAGTAGCCCTTACCGTCGGCAGTGACCAGCACCATGCCTTCCAGACCCACAAAGCCGGTGGCATAGCAGAGGTTTTCCGCTTCGGTGATGAGCACGCCGTCACAGTGGTTGGCGCGGGCCATTGCGGCCAGTTTATGCAGTCGTTCCATAAAAGTTGACCTCCTGAGGATGTTATTTCAAAAAAGAAAGATAATCTTGTTTCATTTTTACCGCATCTTCGGCCTGGGTGCCTGCCGACTCGCAGATGATGCGGGGGGAGAGCTTTCGCTCTGCCAGCAGTGCGGCAAGGGGGGTAAATTCCGGGCCGTATTCGGTGTCGTCAAAGGTCAGATGCTTGACCTCGCCGCCCTTGCCGTATTCGATCTTACTGAAGTGGGCATGGAAGTTGGCGGCCCGCTCCCGGCCCAGCCGGTTTTCCAACAGATCCAGCAGAGCGGAAAAGTGCTCGGGTCGGCTCATGCCGCCCTGGGTGCGGGCGTTGAGATGACCGAAGTCGATACAGGGCAGAAGCCGGTCATCCAGACGGCAGATGGTACAGACCTCCTGCTGGTCGCCCAGCACGTTGATCTTGCCCATGGTCTCGATGCACATCCGCACATGATCCAGCCCCTCGGCCTCCAGCGCCTTGAGAGCTTCCCGCAGGTTGAGCAGGGTGTGCTCCAGGGCCACCTCCCGCTCCATGCCCGAAAGACCGCCGCAGTGCACCACGATGCGGTCGCCGCCCAGCCAATGGCAGGCTCGGGCCGACTTGACAATATATTCACAGTTTTTTGCGATGCGTTCTTCGCTGTCGCCCGAAAGGTTGATATAGTAGGGCGCGTGGAGGGACATGACGATGCCCTGTTCGGCGGCCTGTGCGCCGATGGAACGGGCGGTGTCCTCGCCGATGTTCACACCCCGGCCGCACTGATATTCATAGCAGTCCAGCCCCAGCTCCTTCAGCCATTTGGGGGCGTGAACACTGCCCTTGTAGGCCTTGGTAAAGCTGTCGCTGTTGCCGGCAGGACCAAAAAGTGGTTTGTTCATCATACATCACGGCCTTTCTTTGCGGAAGGGAAGTTCCGCCAGTCTCCGGGGCCAGAAATACCACAGATAGGTGTCGGTGGAGTCCACCAGAATGGCCTTGCAGCCGAACCGCCGTGCGCCAAATACGTCGGTGTAGGTCTGGTCGCCCACCATGGCCAGCTGGTCGGGGCGCAGGCCCAGCCGCTGGGCGGCCAGACGGAAACCCGCAAGACCGGGTTTTTTGGCCAGATGCTGCCAGGGCAGTTCCACCGCCTCGGCAAAGGCCTTCACCCGATGGTGGTGCTTGTTGTTGGACAGAATATAAAGAATGATCCCGGCGTTTTTCATATTCTCCATCCAGTCCAGTACCGGCTGGGCGGGCATACTGTCCCGGGTCTGCATCAGCGTGCCGTCAATGTCCAGCAGCAGGCCGGAAACGCCCAGCTGTTTCAGCAGGGCGGGGGTAATATGGGTCACGTCGGGGAGAAAGACGTGGGGAAACGGAAGGGGCATAAGCTACCTCATCATAAAATATAATTAAAAGTATTGTATCACAATTTCTGCTCAAGTTACAAGAGGTGAGGTGGTAGTGTTGGAAAAAACCAAGGTGTTTTTGGCAGTGACCGCCCCCGATGCAGCCCGGGCACAGGGCACGGGGCTGCCCTGCGTGTGTCTGTATTATCGTATCGGCGAGACCGGCAGCCTGCAGCGGGCGCAGCTGCAGCTTTCGGCACGGGGTGGGCTGATGGGCTTGTATGAAGCCCCCGGGCTTGCCCTCTGTCAGCCGGAAAAGCTGGCGCGGGACATCCAGACCGAGTGCACTCGCCGGGGCTTTGGGGGAGTGGTGGTGGATTTTGCACCGCCAACGGAGGAAGCCTTTCGGCTGGAAAGCCTGTGCGCCGCCCTCCAGCGGCTGCAGGTGCGGGTATATCTGCCCGGAGAGTTGGCCCATCTGGGCGGACGGGAGTCCATGGTCATCGTTCCGGCGGCGGTCAGCGGCGGCTCGTTTTCCGAGATGGTGGATGCCTTGTGTGAAAAATACGGCACCCAGCGGCTGTGTTTGGATCTGGTGCGCTGCTGTCAGGATTTTCCCATGCCGGCCTATGACCCCGATGGGCGGCGCATGACCGCACGGGAACTGACGGAGCTGCAAGGAAAAACCGGTGCCCAGAGCTTTTTCTCCCGGGATCTGTGCTGCAAATATTTCACCTATCGGCAGGAGGACGGCGCGGTGCACTTTGTCCTGTTTGACGATGCCGACACCGCCCACGCCAAGCTGGAGCACATTCGCCGTGCAGGGGTGGGGCAGGTTTTTTTGCTTTACAGCGAATGGGCAAAAGAGGCCAGAGAACTGGCAGGAATGTAAAAAAGCGGCTCGGAAGAGCCGCTTTTTGAGAAATCTTTGGTTTTATTTACCCAAAATCAGGTCAACAACGGCCTGGCGCAGGGCTTCCCGCTCCAGCATGGCGGGGGTGAGAGCCTCCTTGACGGCCGCCTCGGTGGCGCCGTACTGCTCAGCCAGGAAGGCAGCGGTACGTGCCAGAGTCTCCTCGTCCAGAAGGATGTTCTCGGCCTTGGCGACTTCCTTCAGCAGGATGTCCAGACGCAGGCGGTGGACGGCGCTGGCCCGGGCGGTCTGGTCATAGTCGGCCTCGCTCATCTTCATCTGCTCCAGATACTGTTCCAGGGTGCTGCCCTGGCTTTCCAGACGCTCGCAGAAGTCCAGGGTCAGGGTGTCCATCTCCTTCTGGATCATGCTTTCGGGCAGCATGCAGTCCATCTGACCGGCGGCCTGAGACAGAACCTGCTCCTCCACCTGCACACGATGGCGATCCATCTTGTCCTGCAGGATGCTTTCCTTCACACCGGCACGGAGGGTGGCCATATCGCACTCGAAATATTCCTGGGCGAAGGCCTCGTTGACCTGGGGAGCCTCCATGACGAAAACCGTCTTGGCGGTCACGTGGAAGGTGGCGTTCTGACCGGCCAGTTCGGCGGCATATTCCTTGGGGAAGGTGACGGGCACGTCGCGCTTTTCGCCGGCGCGCATACCCACGATGCCCTCTTCCAGAGCAGGCAGGAAGGTTTTGCTGCCCAGCACCAGCACATAGTCCTCGGCGTGACCGCCGGGAACGGGCTTGCCGCTCTCCAGGGTGGCTTCCAGATCCAGACGGACGGAGTCGCCGTTCTGGGCGGGACGGTACACCACCGACTCCTTACCGGCGCGGCGGGCGTATTCTTCGATCAGCAGATCCACCTCGCTGTCCTCCACCTGGGGCTCGGGGATGTGCACGCGGATCTTCTTGTAGTTGCCCAGCTTGACCTCGGGATAGCGGTCCAGCAGAGCGGTGAACTTCAGACCTTCGGGGCCGGTAGAGCAGGCGGTGATTTCGGGATAGCCCACGGTGTCCAGCTGCTCTTCCTTGGCGATCTCCTCCAGAGCCTGGGCGCAGCACTGCTGGGCAGCCTGAGGATAGAAGAACTCCTGGCCCAGCTTTTCCTCGGCCTGTTCACGGGTGACCTGACCCTTTTCCACGCCCTCGATCTCCAGCTGGGGCTTGCACAGCTGATAGGCGGCCTCCAGTGCCACGGAAAAATCCTCGGGGCTGACGGTGACGGTCAGCTGATACTTACGGTTGTCGGTCTGGATACATTCCAGCAGTTGCTTGTTCATTTATGATTACTCCTTGTAATTTATACGAATATTAATACGAAAAGTGTGCTTAATTATAGCGCTTCCGCAGGAATTTACCGGCACGCAGTGTGGTCTGTTCGCCGTTTTCCATGGCAACGCCTCCGCCGATGACCACATGATGGACACCCTGGCTCAGCTGAATGGAATCCAGATAGGTGGCGCGAGGGCCGATGGTTTCGGGGTCAAAGACGGTGATATCAGCAACCTTGCCCACCTGCAGACGGCCCCGGTCGGTCATGCCGATCATGTCGGTACCCTTGGAGGTGACACGGCGGACGGCCTCTTCCAGCGAGCACAGCTTGTGCTCCCGGGCACGGCGGAAAAACTCGGAAATGGCGGCGTAGGAACGGGGGTGGGGCTTGCCGGGAACCTTTTCGGGATCGCCGGAATAGGAATAGCCGTCCGAGCCGATGCCCACATCCTGAGACAGGAAGTACAGCATATCCTGCTCGCTCATGACGAAGAAAATGCAGCCGGCACGAGCCTGGGTGCGTTCCAGAACCACCGCTGCCGCCTCGGCATAGTCGGTGGTGTGCAGCAGCTCTTCGGCAACATACCGCAGGGTCTTGCCCACGATCTCGGGCCACAGGCCGCCGTCGGAATTGAACAGGCAGGTTTCGGCACGTTCGGCG
This sequence comes from Clostridia bacterium, assembly GCA_017620505.1. Taxonomy (GTDB): domain Bacteria; phylum Bacillota; class Clostridia; order Oscillospirales; family Butyricicoccaceae; genus UBA4644. Next base: position 12,472 of record JAGAVA010000029.1, on the reverse strand, counting down.
TTGAAGTAATGGCTGCGGATGCCCTCGATGACCTCCTGACGGCGGGGGCCTGCCAAAAAGTCCACCACTGCCTTGCCGCCGCCCTCCTGGCTCCACTTGGGGCAGCGGATGGTCAGGCTGGTGCAGGAGGCGATGAAGGGATACATATCGGCGGTGACGTTGACGCCCTCGGCCCGGGCCTTTTCCAGAATGGCCCACACTTCGGGGGCGCGGCCGTGAACCTTGTAATTGTCCACCTTCAGGTGGGACACGTGAACGTGAACGCCCGAGGTGCGGCCCACGCTGAGCAGCTCTTCGATGGCTTCGTCGATGTGCAGGCCTTCGTTGCGCATATGGCAGGGAACAAGGCCGTCAAACTCCTTGACCACCTTGCCCAGCTCCCGCAGCTCTTCGGCAGAGGCAAAGAAGCCGGGGGAATATTCCAGACCAAGGGACAGGCCCCAGGCGCCGTCCTGCAGATCTCTCCGCAGCAGTGCCTTCATCTGCTCCAGCTCTTCGGCGGTCACCTGACGGTCTTCGTAGCCGATGGTACCGGCGCGCAGACTGCCGTGACCCACCAGAATGGCCTGGTTGACGGCCATCTCGTAGCCGCCCTCCTCAAATTTTTTCACGAAATCGTTGAAGGATTCAAAATACCAGCGGCTCTCGGTGGCATCCTCCAGATCGGCAGAGGTCTTTGCCATCCGCTCGGGCAGAGCGGGGAAGGGGCTGGAGCCACACTGACCGCTGACCTCGGTGGTCACACCCTGATACAGCTTGGAAGCGCTGCTGCTGTCCCGGCGGAAAGCGGTGTCCGAGTGGGAATGGGCGTCGATGAAGCCGGGAGAAACGATCAGGCCGGTTGCATCCAGTTCCTTTGCAGCCTGCAGATCCTTCAGATCGCCGATGTGGGTGATGATGCCATCCTTGACGGCAACATCTGCTTTATAACGGGGGGCACCGGTACCGTCGATGACCGTGCCGCCGCGAATGATCAGATCCTGCATAAAAAATCCTCCTTTTTTTCGGTGGAAAACTCATATCTAAATTATTATAACGGTTTTTGGGGCTGTGTGCAATATGAAAAAGCCCGTCATTCGGCGGAATGACAGGCTTTTGCGTGTTTATTTGAACAATTGTCCCTTATGCTTGTCCAGCGTGCTCCACAACAGCTGCCCCAGCAGGCCGCAGGAAAGTACCTCGCCCATGCCTACGGTGAACATGAACCAGGGGATGCCGCCGGGGATGCCATAGGCATAGGTCAGCACGAAGGGTATGATGAGCACATTGGCAAGAATGGGCGGCAGACAGGCCAGCCAGCGTTTTTTCCGCAGCAGTCGGGTGCCGATGGCGCCCAGCAGAGTGGCCAGAGAGCCGAAAATCACGTCCCAGATGACGCCGCCTGCCAGAAGATTGGACAGCAGACAGCCAATGAACAGGCCGGGAACGGCAGCCGGCGTAAAGACCGGCAGGATGGTCAGCGCTTCGCTCAACCGCAGCTGAACAGCGCCGGAATCCAGTCCGAGGGCAGCCGCCAGCATGGTGAGCAGCACATAGACAGCGGCAATGGCACCGCTTTGGGTGAGAAAACGGGTGTTGGTCTGGTTTTTCATAAAGACTCCTTAGTTTTGTTTTAGGTGAGGATGGTTCCGAACTCACCGACGGGTATAGACTGCCCCCGCCCGGGCGAAATGACTTGGTTATTATATCTCTCCCGCCTGCCGCCGTCAAGAGCGCATTTACAGGGAATTCATTGCATTTTGAGGTGCTGTGGGGTAAAATACAGCCAAGAGGAGATGACCTTTATGCATCGCACGCGTAAATTATTGTTTGTTGTTAATCCCCATGCGGGCAAGGCCGCCATCCGCGGACAGCTGCTGCGCATTGTGGAAACCTTTGTACGGGCGGGCTGGATGCCTACCATCTATACCAGCCAGCGGTCGGGCGAGCTGCCTGCGCTGGTGGCGCGGGAAGCGCCCAATTACGATCTGGTGATATGCTCGGGCGGCGACGGCACCCTGAATGAGACCCTCAACGGCCTGATGCATCTGGAGCGCCGCCCGCCGTTGGGCTATATTCCCGCCGGTACCACCAACGATTTTGCCTCTTCGCTGGGCATCCCCAAAACCATGATCAAAGCTGCCCAGGGGGCTGTGGACGGTGTACCGGTCAGCGTGGATGTGGGCAAGTTCGGCGAACGGTATTTTGCCTATGTGGCGGCCTTCGGCGCCTTTACCGACGTGACCTATATCACCCCCCAGCATGCCAAAAACGCTTTGGGCAGACTGGCTTATCTGGTGGAGGGCGCCCAGCGGCTGTCCTCTCTCAAGACCTACCCCCTTCATCTGGAATACGACGGCGGCGAGACCGACGGTGAGTTTCTGGTGGGTCTGATCAGCAACAGCAGCTATGTGGCAGGCTTGCCGGTGGGTCGGTGGATCGACACCTCCATGAGCGACGGCCTGCTGGAAGTGACGCTGGTGCGCAAGCCCAATCTGATGATCGAGCTGACCCGGGTGGCCTCCAATCTGCTGCTGGGCGAGCTGGATCCCGAGTTGATCTTCAGCGTCAAGACCAAACGGCTGCGCATCACCTCGCCCGAACCCATCCCCTGGACGCTGGACGGCGAGTACGGCGGCTCCCCCGCGGAGATCACCATTGAAAACCTGCACCGGGCGCTGACCATCCACCTGCCGGTGGAAAGCCTGCGACCGGAAAAATAAATCCAAACCTTGTCATTGCGAGGGCTACAGGCCCGTGGCAATCCGTCCTCTCATGAAATCGGAGATGCGGATTCCCACGTCGCTGCGCTCCTCGGAATGACGATTTCAAGGAGGATGTACCATGACCGAACTGGAAACCTTACAGCAGTATATTGACGAGGCCGGCTCCATCGTCTTTTTCGGCGGTGCAGGCGTCAGCACCGAATCGGGTGTGCCCGATTTCCGCAGTGTGGACGGCCTTTATAACCAGAAGTGGAAATATCCCCCGGAAACCATCCTGAGCCATAGCTTTTTTATGGCACATACCGGGGAGTTTTACGAGTTTTACAAGGAAAAGATGCTGTTTTCCGGGGTGGAGCCCAATGCGGCTCACAAAAAGTTGGCAGAACTGGAGGCGGCAGGCAAGCTGACCGCTGTTATCACCCAGAACATTGATGGGCTTCATCAGGCGGCAGGCAGCAAAACTGTGCTGGAGCTCCACGGCTCGGTACACCGCAATTATTGCCGCCGCTGCAGAAAATTTTACGATGCCAAGTATATGAAAGCCGCCATCGACATTCCCCTCTGTGACTGCGGCGGCATCATTAAGCCCGACGTGGTGCTGTACGAGGAAAGCCTCGACGGCGACACCATCGAGGCTGCCGTTACCGCCCTGCACAACGCCGATCTTCTCATCATCGGCGGCACCTCGCTGGCGGTTTATCCGGCGGCAGGACTGATCCAGTATTTCGGCGGCAGCCGCATCGTGCTGCTCAATCGGGATGTGACCCCCTATGACGGACGGGCAACCCTGTGCATCCGGGAGCCCATCGGCAAGGTGCTGGGACAGATCGAAGTGCGATGAGCGATCCCGTCATTTTACATTGTGACTGCAATGGCTTTTATGCCTCGGTGGAGCAGCTCAAGCGCCCCGAGCTGAAGGCTGTTCCCATGGCGGTCTGCGGCGACCCGGAGAGCCGACACGGCATTATTCTGGCAAAAAATGAGCTGGCAAAAGGCTTTGGGGTGAAAACCGCCGAAACCATCCGGGAGGCCAAGCAAAAATGTCCCGATCTGGTGCTGGTGCCGCCCCACCACAAGGAATATGCCCACTGGTCCAAGATCGTCAACGCCATCTACGCCCGCTATACCGAGCAGGTGGAGTCCTTCGGCATTGACGAAAGCTGGCTGGATGTCACCGGTAGCATCGGCTTGTTCGGCGATGGCAGGACCATTGCCGACCGTCTGCGGAAGGAAGTGCGGGAGGAGACCGGCCTGACCATTTCGGTGGGGGTATCCTTCAACAAGATTTTTGCCAAACTGGGTTCGGACTACAAAAAACCGGACGCTACCACCGTGATTTCCCGGGAGGATATGGTGTGGATGGTGTGGCCCAAGCCGGTGGGCGATCTGCTGTATGTGGGCGCCTCCACCCAGCGGACACTGGCCGGACTGGGGGTGCGCACCATCGGACAGCTGGCTATGGCTGACCCCGACCTGCTGGAACTGCGGCTGGGTAAGCTGGGGCGGCAGCTGTGGGAATATGCCAACGGCATGGAGCACAGCCCGGTGGCCTCGGTTTATGACAAACGCCCGGTGAAGTCGGTGGGCAACGGCATGACCTTCCGCCGGGATCTGGCGGGGGAGAACGATGTGCAGATCGGACTGCGGGCCCTGTCCGACGAAGTGGCCACCCGTCTGCGAAAAAGCGGTCTGCGGTGCCGCACGGTACAGTTGACCATCAAGGAGCCCAATTTACATACCATTACCCGGCAGAAGGGCTTGGAGCGGGCCAGCGATCTGGCATCGGACATTACACAGGCCGCCATGGAGCTTTGGCGGGACAACTGGCGAGCCGACCGGCCCATCCGGATGCTCACCGTCACGGCACAAAATCTGGTGACCCCCGAAGAGGACGGCGAACAACTCATGCTGTTTGACGAGGAAAACACCGCAAAACGGCAGAAAAAGGCCGGATTGGAGCAGGCCATGGATGCCATTCGGCAGAAATACGGCTACGGTGCCATCCATTCGGCGGGACTGCTGGGCAACGATCTGGGCATCCGCGCCCAGTCGGAAAGCGAAAACGAAAAGCCCGAGGGCTTCGGCCCGGAGAGTGAATAACGAGGTACATACATGATCCACATCATTTTACTGGAGCCGGAGATCCCCCAGAATACCGGCAATATTTCCCGCACCTGCGCGGTGACGGGTGCACACCTGCATCTCATCGGTCCCATGGGTTTTTCCATCGAGGATCGGTGGCTCAAGCGGGCGGGGCTGGACTACTGGGATCAGCTGTCGGTGTATACCTACGACGGCTGGGAGGATTTCAAGGCAAAGCACCCCGATGTGCGCCCCTGGATGGCCTCCTCCAAGGCGGCACACAGTTACTGCGATGTGCGGTACGATCAGCAGGAGACCTGGCTGCTTTTCGGCAAGGAAACCAAAGGCTTGCCGGAGGATTTGCTGGAAAGCGATCCCGACCGCACCATCCGCATCCCCATGCGCCCCGGCGCCCGATGCCTCAATCTGTCCAACGCCGTGGCAGTCACCGTTTACGAGGTGCTGCGGCAGGGCGAGTTTGCCGGCCTGCAGGAGGTGGGCAAGCTGGGCGGCTGTCCGTCACCCTGACCTGTATTTCCGGAAAACGTCCCGTGAACACGGGGCGTTTTTGTTTATTTCACCGAAAAAGTGCGGAAAACACCGCGCTTTTCGGCTCTTTGATGGTCTTTTTGGCTTGAATCTGTATGATTTCTATACTATAATGAACCTGTATGGAAAGATAATCCCCGGAAAACACCACAACATGACAAATAACAGAATGTGAGGAAAAAGGGTATGTACAACAAAAAAACGGTCAAGGACATCGACGTGTCCGGAAAGAAAGTCTTCCTGCGCTGCGATTTCAACGTGCCTCTGGATGAGAACGGCGAAATCACCGATGATATCCGCATCCGCGGCGCTCTGCCCACCATCCGTTATCTGCTGGAGAACAACGCCTCCATCATCCTGTGCTCCCATCTGGGCCGCCCCAAGGGCAAGGTCAATCCCAAGATGAGCCTCAAGCCCGTGGCCGCCGCTCTGGAAGAGTTCCTGCACATCAAGGTGCCCATGGCTGCCGACATCAACGGCCCCATCGCCCAGATGATGGCCAACGGCATCAAGCCCGGTCAGGTCATGCTGCTGGAAAACATCCGTTTCCGCCCCGAGGAAGAAGCCAATGATCCCGAGTTTGCCAAGAGTCTGGCTTCCATGGCGGATATTTTCGTCAACGACGCCTTCGGCACCGCCCACCGCGCCCACGCCACCACTGCCGGCATTGCCGACTATCTGCCCTCTGTCAGCGGCTTCCTGATCGACACCGAGGTCAAGGCTATGGGTCGCGCCATGAACAATCCCCAGCATCCCTTCGTGGCCATTCTGGGCGGTTCCAAGGTCTCTGAAAAGCTGAAGCTCATCGAAAAGCTGCTGATGGAAAAGTGCGACACCGTTCTGGTGGTGGGCGCCATGTCCTACACCTTCCGCAAGGCTCTGGGCGGCAACATCGGTAACTCTCTGTACGAGGAATCCATGGTGGAAGAGATGGGCAAGCTGATGGAACGTGCCAAGGAGCAGGGCTGCAACCTGCTGCTGCCCGTTGACAACGTGGTTGCTGACCGCTTCGCCAACGACGCCGACATCAAGGTGGTTCCCGCCAGTCAGATCCCCGACGGCTACGCCGGTATGGATATCGGCCCCGCTACCGCCGAAATGTACGCCCGGATCATCGAGTCCGCCCGCACCGTGGTGTGGAATGGCCCCGCCGGCGTCTTTGAGATGCCCAACTTTGCCCACGGTACCGAAACCATCGCCGAGGCCGTTGCCAAGGTGCGCGGCGTGTCCATCATCGGCGGCGGCGACTCTGCCGCAGCCATCGCCAAGATGGGTTATTCCCGCTATGTCACCCATATCTCCACCGGCGGCGGTGCATCTCTGAACTTCCTGCAGGGCAACGTACTGCCCGGCATCGCCTGCCTGGACGACAAGGAGTAATCGAGGTCATTTATGAATTTGAAATATCGCAAAACCATCATCGCCGGCAACTGGAAGATGAACCTGAACGCCGAAGAGGCAAAAAAGTTCATCACCCAGCTGAAGAGCAAGGCCGGCCAGGCCAAGTGGTGCGATGTGGTGCTGTGCGTTCCTTTTTTGCAGATCCCGGCGGCAGTCCGTGCCGCAAAGCACACCAAGATCGCCATCGGCGCACAGAACTGCCATTTTGAGGAAAACGGCGCCTATACCGGCGAAATTTCCTGCAAAATGCTGGCCGAAGCCGGCGTAAAATACGTGATTATCGGTCACAGCGAGCGTCGCCGTGACAACAACGAGACCGATACCACCGTCAACAAAAAGGTGCTGGCCGCCCTGCAGGCCGGTCTGCGCCCCATCATCTGCGTGGGTGAAACGCTGGAAATGCGCGACAACGACGTGACTCTGGATGTGGTTCGGATGCAGGTCAAGACCGCTCTGCGCGGCGTCATGCACGACCAGATCCGCCGGGTCACCATCGCCTATGAGCCCATCTGGGCCATCGGCACCGGCTATACGGCCACCTCTGAGCAGGCCGGTGAGGTCTGTGAGGCCATCCGTGACGTGGTGCGTCAGTTGTACGGTGCCCGTCTGGCCCGTGCGGTCTCGGTGCTCTACGGCGGCAGTATGAACACCGCCAACGCCGCAGAACTGCTGGCCCAGCCCGACGTGGACGGCGGCCTGATCGGCGGCGCTTCCCTCAAGACCGAAAGCTTTGAAAAAATCATCGAGGCGGCGAATCAGTAAATGAGCAAGAAACCCTTATTGTTAATGATTCTGGACGGCTGGGGCATTGCCCCGGCCAGCCGGACCAATGCCGTTACCACGGCGAAGACCCCCCATCTGGATCGGTTGTTTGAGACCTGTCCTCATGCCCGCATGAACTGCTCGGGCGAGTATGTGGGTCTGCCTGACGGACAGATGGGCAACAGCGAGGTGGGACACACCAACATCGGCGCAGGCCGGGTAGTGTATCAGGAGCTGACCCGCATCACCCGGGACATCCGGGACTATAGCTTTTTTGAAAATCCCGCACTGGTGGGTGCGGTGGAGCACGCTAAAGAGACCGGCGGCACGGTGCATCTGATGGGTCTGCTGTCCGACGGCGGCGTCCACAGCCATCTGATCCACCTGTTTGCCCTCATCGACCTGTGTGAAAAGCACAAGGTCAAGACCTGCATCCACAGCTTTTTGGATGGCCGTGACACCCCGCCCGAAAGCGGTGCCGACTTTGTCCGCCGTTTGGAGATGCGTCTGGCCGAAACCGACAGCGACAAGATGCGTATGGGCGTGATCTGCGGCCGGTTCTATGCCATGGATCGTGACAAGCGCTGGGAGCGCCTGCAGAAGGCCTATGACGCATTGGTGGAGGGCAAGGCTCACACCGTGAAAAAAGGCTCCAAGGCGGTGGAGGAATCCTATCAGAACGGCATTACCGACGAGTTCATGGAGCCCGTCCGGGTGGAGGGCGCACGGCGCATTGAGAGCCGTGACAGTGTGATCTTCTATAATTTCCGCCCCGACCGGGCAAGAGAGATCACCCGCGCTTTGTGCGATGAGGAATTTGACGGCTTCCACCGCTCCGGCGGCGCCGTCAAGCCCCATTTCGTCTGCTTTACCCAGTATGATGCCTCCATGCCCAACGTGGAAGTGGCCTTCAAGCCCCAGAAGCTGGACAACATTTTCGGCCAGTACATTGCCGAAAAGGGGCTGACCCAGCTCCGCATCGCCGAAACCGAAAAGTACGCTCACGTCACCTTCTTCTTCAACGGCGGCGAGGAGCGCACCTTCGAGGGTGAGGATCGGGCGCTGATCGCCTCTCCCAAGGTGGCAACCTATGACCTCCAGCCCGAAATGAGCGCCTTTGAAGTGGCTGACGAGTGCGTCAAGCGCATCGAAAGCGGCAAGTACGACGTGGTCATCCTCAACTTTGCCAACTGCGACATGGTGGGTCACACCGGCGTGATGGATGCCGCCGTCAAGGCGGTGGAGGCGGTGGATACCTGCGTGGGCAAGGTCATCGAAGCCGTCCGCAGGATGGGCGGTACTGCACTGATCACTGCCGACCACGGCAATGCCGAGTGCATGGAGGAAAACGGCGTACCCTTTACCCAGCATACCACCGGTCAGGTGCCGGTGATTCTGGTGGACGGCGGCGACAGCATTGCCGACGGCGCTTTGTGCGATCTGGCACCCACCATGCTCAAACTGCTGAACCTGCCTCAGCCGGAGGAAATGACCGGCAAGGCACTGGTATAGGCTCCCTTGTGTAAAGGGAGCTGTCACCGACAGGTGACTGAGGGATTGTAGGTTACCCACAACCCTTCCGACTCACTTCGTGAGCCACCTCCCCTTCCACAGGGGAGGCTACCTTACACAATCCCGCGCCCAGCGCGGTACATTACAGGAGGAGATACCTTATGAAAAAGTTTCTCGAGATCATCGACATCGTCGGCCGTGAGATCATGGACTCCCGCGGCAATCCTACCGTGGAAGTGGAAGTCTATGTGGAAGACGGCGTGAACACCTACTGCGGCCGCGCCGCCGTGCCCTCCGGTGCTTCCACCGGTATTTATGAGGCTTGCGAACTGCGCGACGGCGACAAGAGCCGTTATCTGGGCAAGGGCGTTCTGAAGGCTGTTGAGGCTGTCAACGGCGAGATCGCCGAGGCTCTGACCGGTCTGAACGCCATGGATCAGGCTCTGCTGGACAAGACCATGATCGATCTGGACGGCACTCCCAACAAGAGCCGTCTGGGCGCCAACGCCATTCTGGGCGTGTCTCTGGCCTGCGCCCGCGCCTCTGCCGAGGCCGTCGGCCTGCCCCTGTATGCTTACATCGGCGGCCCCAATGCCAAGACCTTGCCCGTTCCTATGATGAACATCCTGAACGGCGGCGCTCATGCCACCAACAACGTGGACATTCAGGAGTTCATGATCATGCCCGTTTCCGCTCCCTCCTGGCGTGAGGCTCTGCGCCGCTGCGCCGAGGTGTTCCACACCCTGAAGACCGTTCTGAAGGAAAACGGCACTCCCGCCGCCGGTGTTGGCGACGAGGGCGGCTATGCTCCCAACCTGAAGAAGGATGAGGATGCTCTGAAGGTCATCGTTCAGGCCATCGAGAAGGCCGGCTACAAGCCCGGCGAGGACTTCATGATCGCCATCGATGCCGCTACCTCCGAGTGGTACAACGAGGAGACCGGCTGCTATGACCTGCCCAAGGCCAAGAAGACCATGACCAAGCAGCAGATGGTCAATATGTGGAAGAAGTTCGCCGACACCTATCCCATCATCTCTCTGGAAGACGGTATGGGCGAGAACGACTGGGAAGGCTGGGCCATGCTGACCAAGGCCATCGGCGATCGCGTTCAGCTGGTTGGCGACGACCTGTTCGTCACCAACGTGGAGCGCCTGTCCACCGGTATCAAGCAGGGCGTTGCCAACGCCATCCTGATCAAGGTCAACCAGATCGGTACTCTGACCGAGACGCTGGATGCCATCCAGATGGCAAACCGCGCCGGCTATACCGCCGTGGTTTCTCACCGTTCCGGCGAGACCGAGGACACCACCATCGCCGACATTTCCGTTGCGCTGAATGCAGGTCAGATCAAGACCGGCGCTCCCTCCCGCACCGACCGTGTTGCCAAGTACAACCAGCTGCTGCGCATCGAGGAAGAGCTGGGCGAAGTTGCACAGTTCCTGGGCCGCGACGCTTTCTTCAACCTGTAAGAAAGCTGCGGGACTGCAATTGCCTTGCTGAGCCCAGCTCCGGGGCCCCCGCCAAAGCCCAGCGAAGCGGGTTTGGTGGGGAAGAGGCGGCACCGTAAAGCGGACAAGGAATTTGTTCAGCAAATTCCGCGGGAGCGACTCGTGTGACGCCGACGGGCGAAGTTGCACAGTACCTGGGCCGCGACGCTTTCTTCAACCTGTAAGCGAAATACAACCAAAAGGGGCGGTTTTCCGCCCCTTTTTCACATTGCAACGGCCCGTTGCGTGATTGTCCGTGCCCGTTGATAGACCTTTTTCGCCAACTTTGCTATCATAAGCCCAAGGAGGAGTCCCCGATGCTGCAAGAAAATATCCTCGCTCTGCGCCGCAAGGCCGGGTTGTCTCAGGAACAGCTGGCTGAGCAGTTGGAGGTTACCCGGCAGACCATCTCCAAGTGGGAGGGCGGTCATTCGGTGCCCGATCTGGAAAAGCTGCAGGCCATGTGCCGCGTGTTCGGCGTGACGCTGGACGAGCTGACCGGTACGGAGCCGCCCCAACCTCGACAGCCCGGCAAGAAGGGCGTTCAACCGGGGCTGCTGCTGTGTTTGATCGGTGCAGTGGGATTGATCCTGCTCGGCTTGCTGGCGCTGGCAGCCCCGGAACAGGCCGCGACACTGGATCAGTCCTCCATGGTGACCATCCGCGGCACCGGCCTGCTGATGACTGCTTCAGCAGTGGTGTTGGCGGTAGGCGCGTGGCTCCTCCTGCGAAAAAAGTAAGGAGTGGTTCTTCATGAAGCTTTGGCGCAATCTGTTTGTCCTGCTGGCGCTGGCACTTTCCCACCTGTGCTGTGTGGTGGTGGCGGTCAATTACTGCTATCTGCTGTGGGCACCTGAGCTGAACAGTGCTCCGGCCTCGGCGGCGTTTTATCTGATCATTCCCTATGGTGCGGGCGTTGCGCTTTGCCGGCTTTTGGCCCTGTTTTTCCACAAAAAAACTCAATAAAACAAGAAAAAGACCGCCGTTTGGCGGTCTTTTTCATTATATGGAAGATTTCTTACTTCTTCTTGGACTTGACAATCACCAGAACGGCGGCGACCACGATAACGATACCCACGACGACAATGGCGGGGTTGATGCCGCCCTTCTCAACGGGGGTCTCCTCCACGGCGGGAGTCTCGGGGTCGACAGGAGTCTCGGCGGGAGCCTCGGGCTCGGCAGGCGTTTCGGGAGCGGCGGGAGTCTCAGGCTCAGCGGGAGCCTCGGGCTCGGGGAAGGTCACAGAAGCCACATAAGTGGGGCCGTTGTTGATGATGATGTAAGCGGTGGCCGACTTGGCGCCCATCTGCTGCATATTGGCAGTGCTGATATACAGCTGGCCGTTGCCGTTCACGTTCACATAGCGGATGACCTTGTTGGCAGTGGTGGTCTCCAGAGGCTCGGGCAGGGTGTCGATGTTGGCATTGTCGGTGATGACAAAGGCGGTACCGGCGCCCAGCGTGGAGGTCTTGCGGGCAAAGGCCTTGTTCAGCTCCACCACTTCGCCGTTCACCTTCAGAACGTAAGCATCGGGAGCGACCATTTCCAGCTCGCCCTCGATGCGCTGGGGAGCATACTGACCGGCGCCCACCTCGGGCTCGGAAGAGACCTGATAGAGGATGCGGCTATTCCAGCACACATCCAGCTGGTCGGCGCGATACTTACGCAGAGCGCAGGCAGAGTCAGGGCTGGTGGCGGCATCGTTGGAGATGAAGTAATCCACGCCGTCAATGGTCTCATAGCCCACGATGCAGATCAGATGGCCGGAGGTGTCGTTGGCAGCGCCGTTTTCCAGATAGGGGTTGCTGCCGGAGGGAGAGCTGGCATAGCGGACGGACAGTGCCACAGAGCGGCCGGCGGCCAGCTCCTGACGGACGAAGTCCAGATCGCCGTAGTGGCAGGCGGCAGAGTAGCCGTAGGAACCGGCGATGGCGGTGGTGAAGGCCCAGTTGCCGAAGCCCTCGTAGATGAAGT
>JAGAVA010000028.1 GCA_017620505.1 Clostridia bacterium | reverse complement strand
GCTTTCGTCAAACAGCAGCTGCATGCCAAGGCAAATGCCCAGCAAAGGCTTTTTCTGCACTTCTTCCCGGATCAGCGGCACCAGGCCGGTGTCCACCAGCTTTTGCATGGCATCGCCAAAGGCACCCACACCGGGCAGGATGATCCGGTCAGCCTTGCGGATTTCCTCGGGGTCGCCGGTGATCTTACTTTCCAGCCCCAGATAAGCCAGACTGGAGCGCAGGCTGAACAGGTTGCCCACGCCGTAATCAATAATCGCGATCATAAGCCGCCTCCTTACACCAACGTACCCTTGGTACTGGGGATCTCGTTTTCAAAGCCGGTTTCCATGGCAACCGCCTGACGCAGCGCCCGTGCCATACCCTTGAAGCAGGCCTCCAGAATATGATGGGTGTTCTCCCCTGCCATCTGCTTGAAGTGCAGGGTGCTGGGGCAGTTGCGGACAAAAGCCAGCCAGAACTCCTTACCCAGCTCGGTGTCAAAATTGCCGATCTGTTCAGCAGGCAGGGTTACCTGCCAGCCCAGATAGGGGCGGCCGGAAAGGTCGGCGGCGCACAGCATCAGCGTTTCGTCCATGGGCAGGATCATGCTGCCGTAACGATTGATACCCCGCATCTCCCCCAGCGCCTGGGAAAAGCAGCGTCCCAGGGCGATGCCGCAGTCCTCCACCGTGTGGTGAGCGTCCACCTGCAGATCGCCGGTGCACTGCACCGTCAGGTCAAAGCGCCCGTGACGGGCAAACAACTCCAGCATATGATCCAGAAAGCCGCAGCCGGTCTGCACCTGCGCCGTGCCCTTGCCGTCCAGGGTCAGGGTCATTTCAATCTGGGTTTCTTTTGTATTTCGGGTGACGGATGCACAACGCACGGTCATCCCTCCTTATGTTCAAAATTTATGCGCCCAACTCTTTCAGGGCGGTCAAAAGGGCTTCCATCTGCTGCTGGCTGCCCACCGTGATGCGCAGGCGATTTTCCAGCCGGGGCTTATCAAAATGCCGCACCAGAATGCCCTTTTCCTTCAGCTTGCGGTAAAGTACACCGCCGGGAATCCGACTGCTTTCGGCAAACAGGAAGTTCGCCTTGGAATCGGTGAGGGTAAAGCCCATGGTTTTCAATGCGGCAGCCGTTTTCTCCCGGGTCTGTGCCACCGTTCGGGTGCAGGTCTGGAAATATTCCTCATCCTCCATGGCAGCGATGCCTGCCAGACAGGTGAGGCGGTTCACATTATAGGGATTGAAGCTGAACTTGATACGGTTCAGATCGGAAATCAGCGCGGCATTGCCCATGGCAAAGCCCAACCGTGCACCTGCCAGCGAGCGGGACTTGGAACAGGTCTGCACCACCAGCAGGTTTTCGTACTTGTCGATCAAGCTGACGCAGCTCTCGCCGCCGAAATCCACATAGGCCTCGTCCACGATGACCACATGATCGGGATTTTCCTGCAGCACACCTTCAATCTCCTGCACCGTCAGGCACAGGCCGGTGGGTGCGTTGGGATTGGTAATCATGATGGTGCTGTCCAGTCCACGGTAGAGGCTCAAATCCACCGAATAGTCCTCCTGCAGCGGCAGGATCTTCGAGGGCACATTCAACATAGAGCACCAGGTTTTGTAACAGCCGTAAGTGATGTCATTATAGGCCAGCGGGGTATTTTCATCGCAGAAGGCTCGCAGGGCAAACCACAGAACCTCGTCGCTGCCGTTGCCCACCGTCACCTGCTCGGGCTGCAGGCCGTACCGCTTTGCAATGGCGGCGATCAGCGCCTTGCAGTCAGGGTCGGAATACAGGTACAGGCGGGAAACTTCCTCACCGGTGATCGCCGCCACCGCTTTGGGGCTGGCCGGGAAGGGACTTTCGTTGGTATTCAGCTTGATATACTGCATATCCTGGGGCTGCTCCCCGGGAACATAGGGCTGTAAAGCTTTTAAGCTTTCGGTAAAAAACCGACTCATTTGCAGCCCTCCTCTTCAAAACGGACGGTGACGCTGCGGGCGTGGCCTTCCAGCCCTTCTTCTCTTGCGAAAGCCGCAATGGGCTGGGCCACCTGTTCCAGTGCGTCACGGGTATAGTAAATGAACTGGGATTTCTTCACAAAATCGTCCACGCCCAGAGGGCTGGAGAACCGTGCCGTACCCGAAGTGGGCAGGGTGTGATTGGGGCCGGCGAAATAATCGCCCAGCGCCTCGGGAGCGTTTTTCCCAAGGAAAATGCTGCCGGCATTTTTGATGCGGCTGAGAATGGCAAAGGGATCGTCGGTGCAGATCTCCAAATGCTCGGGGGCGATCCGGTTGGCGGTGTCAATGGCTTCCTCCAGCGAGTCGCACAGCAGGATCTTGGAGCTGCCTTCGATGCTCTTGCGGGCGATGGGCTCCCGGGGCAGCAGGGTCAGCTGCCGTTCCATCTCCAGCTGCACAGCCTCTGCCAGTTCTTCGCTGTCGGTGACCAGAACGGCAGAAGCCAGCACGTCGTGCTCGGCCTGACTCAGCAGGTCGGCGGCTACCCATTTGGGGTTGCAGCTGCCGTCGGCCAGCACCAAAATCTCGCTGGGACCGGCGATCATGTCAATGCCCACCTTGCCAAAGACCTTGCGCTTGGCGGTAGCCACGAAAATACCGCCCGGGCCAACGATTTTGTCCACGGCAGGTACGGTCTCGGTGCCGTAAGCCAGCGCTGCCACAGCCTGTGCGCCGCCCACCTTGAAAATCCGATCCACACCGGCCACGGCGGCTGCCACCAGTGCGGCAGGGCTCACCGAGCCGTCCTTTTCGGGCGGAGTCACCAGTACAATGTCCTTTACCCCGGCGATTTTGGCGGGGATCACGTTCATCAGAATGGTGGAAGGAAAGGCCACCGGGCTGCGGGGCACGCAGATACCCACCTTTTCAATGGGGGTGTATCGCTGTCCCAGCACGATGCCCGGCTTGTCGGTGAGCACCAGATCCTGCCGCACCTGCGCCCGGTGAAAGGCTTCGATATTGGCGGCGGCGGCACGGATGGTGTCTACCAATCCGGGTGACACCTGCATCATGGCGCGGGCGATCTCCTCGTCGGAAACCCGTAAGCTTTCCAGCTTTACACCATCGAATTTTTCAGTATATTCCAGCAACGCGGCATCGCCGCTCTGCCGCACCTTTGTGATAACGGCATCCACGGCGGCCGAAACGTTTTCCTCGGCCTGAATATCCCGGTTGAGGATCTGCTCATCGGTCAGATCTTTCAATTTCAGAATGGGGATCATCCGATCACCTCCTGCAACTTCTCCAAAAGGATGGTCAAAGCCTGCTTCTTAAAGGGATAGCTGGCCTTGTTGGCGATAAACCGGGCGCTGATGGGCAAAAACTCGGTGATGACCTTCAGATCATTTTCCTTCAGCGTGGTACCGGTCTCCACAATGTCCACGATCACGTCGGACAACCCCAGCAGGGGTGCCAGTTCGATGGAACCGTTGAGCTTGATAATATCAATGTCACGGCCCTGCCGTGCATAGTAGTCCTTTGCAATGTTGACAAACTTGGTGGCCACCCGCAGGGCACGGCCGGTGTCCTCCACAAAATCCTTTTTACCTGCCACGCACATCCGGCACTTGCCCAGGCCGGTGTCCAGCAGCTCGTACACGTCGGGATTGGACTCGGTCAAAATATCCTTACCCACGATGCCCACGTCGGCAGCGCCGTGTTCCACGTAAATAGCCACGTCAGAAGGCTTCACCAAAAAATAGCGGATGCCAGCCTGCCGGTTTTCCACCACCAGCTTACGGGTATCGTTGTAGTTTTCCTCGCATCCATAGCCCACCTGCGCCAGCAGATTGTAGACCTTGTCGCCCAGGCGGCCCTTGGGCAGAGCCACGTTGAGGATGGTGTTTTCTTCGGCGACGGGAACGGCTTCCAGCCGATCCAGATCATCCAGATAAAGGGCGAAGCCCACAGCGGAGATGCCGGGGTTGAATTTCTGTGCCAGCAGGTCGTAGCGACCGCCTTTGAGCACGGGCGATGCCAGCCCGGACAGATACCCCTGAAACACCAGACCGTTGTAATATTCCATGTCACCGGCCAGTGAGAGATCCACAGTGACGGTCTCCCCTTCCCGGGGCAGCTGGCGGCACAGACCGGCCAACTCAGACAGGGATTGCGCCATCTGCTCATTTTTCACCAATGCACCGGCACGGGTGAGGGTATCCTCCACCGGGCCGGACAGTTCCAGCAGGGCACACAGATCGGCAGCGTCGGTCAAGCCGATTTTGGCGCTTTCCTGCCGCAGACCGTGGGCGCTCTTTCGGCGGATCTGCTCCAGCAGAGCGGGCCGCAGGCTTTCCTGCACCCCCAGCGCGTCCAGCAGACCGGTAAGGAAGCCCATGTGGGACAGTTCCAGCCGAAATTCCGTACCGCACAAGGCCAGTGCATCCAGGGCCAACCGCAGCTGATCCCGCACATCCTCCTGGGTAAAAGTACCCATGCACTCCAGACCCATCTGGTCGATCTCCACAAAGGTGTGGCTTTCCCGGCTGGGACGGTAGACCTTTTCGTTGTAATAATATTTTTCACACTGTCCGGGGGCAGGCTGGACATTTTTGGCGATGGACAAGGTCACGTCGGGCTTAAGAGCCAGCAACCGTCCGTCCAGATCGGTAAAGGTCAGCACCTGCTCGGAAGCAAGGAAGTTCCGGTTCTGCTGATACAGGCCATACTCTTCAAAGCGGCCCATTTGATATTTGCGGTAGCCCGCCCGTTCGGCCAACGCCCGCAGCTGAAGAGCCGTCCGTTCGGCTCGTTTGAGAATGTTCAGATCAAAGTTCATGGGGAAGAATCCATCCTTTTTCTGCTATGATAGGCTCATTATACTTTAGTTGGATAAAAAAGTAAAGCGCTAAAGTATACAGTTTTTTAAGAAAACCCGGGGGTTTTCCGTCTATACAGACAAAAAAGCCACAGCCAGAGGTCATCTGGCTGTGGCAAGGGGTTATTTTGCAGATTCTGCAGGAACGGCCTCCTGCTCAGGTTTGGCTTCCAACGGGCTGGGCCAGATATGGTTGATGACCAGCGACACCAGCACGCCGATACCGGTATCAATGATACGGGCGATGGTGTAGCTGATGTACCGTTCGGGAATGACGGTGTCCATAACCACGAAAAACACCACCGCGCCCGGCTGGATGGCGCCGTTGGCACCGAACATCTGGTGGGCATACAGCACCAGGAACAGGCCCAGTGCCACCCAGATCCACTCAGGCACCGGCAGGCCGGACAGATGGGTCAGCCAGTACACCGGGATGACCACCAGACCGCCGATCAGCGTGCCGATAAAGCGGTTGCCGCCGCTCTGCAGGCCACCCTTCCATACGTTGCCCATGCCGAACACCGCGCCGATGCAGGCAAAGCAAGGGTTGACCGACAGGGAGGTATAATCATTGATCAGGCCGTATACGATGGCTACCAGGGTGGCCGAGATCACCGTTTTCACGGTGCGCATACCCACCTTGGGAAATTTGATCCAAGATTTTTTCTGTTCCATGGTACTCACTCACTTCTATGTAATAAGAGAAAACGCTGTCTTTTAGAATATGCCTTTGTTCAGATTTTGTCAAGGTTTGGCGGGGGTTTGATACCAATACCACTCGTCCTCCAGCCGCCGTTCCAACAGATCCAGATAGGTCACATCCTCAAATCCGCGGGAGAATCCAACCGTAAGGCCGTGGATGCTGTTATCAAAAGACGGTGTCGACATAATGTCTGCCTTGAATAAGGCGTTGCAGTGGTAGCGACCCTTGTCACGGGTAAGTTCTCCCACGTCATAGGTACCATAAGTATCCTGCGGTGTGCAGATCCAGCCGCTGACCCGGGTTCCCTTCAGATAGGAGCGCCGGATAAACAGCTCCATGACGATGACTTCCTCTTTCTGCGTGCGGATATCCACCACCTGCACGTGATCCCAGCATCGAATGGGAATATGGTACCAAATGGTAAAAACCACAAATGCCGCCGCCAGCAGACCGATGACCAGCCAGCCGATTTTTTCAGTCCGCTCACTCTTTTTGGTGTAGCACCAGCCGAAAAACAGCATCAGCAGGACAAAACCGATACCTGCAATCACAAGGATTCGATTGTTTTCCATAGCCGCTCCTTTCCAAAGCGCTTAGAAATCTCCGATAAAGTCGTGCTCGGCATCCATCAGATCCCAGATGTAGTCGAAGCACAGGCCCCCCTCCTCAGTGGTGAGAAAGAAGGGATCCTTTCGGATGGTGTCCTCCGAATTGACGGTCAGTTCCTCCACCACACCGCCTTTTTCATCGGTAAAGGTCATGCGGAAGCGGTAGCCCATCTCCAGAATGGAGATGCCGGTGCGGCGCACGGGTATGCTCTGGATGTTCTCTGTAATATAGGCGATGTCCTTCGCCCCGGTGATATCGCTCACCTCTCCGGTATTGCCGTCAAAGATGGTGATGCAGGCGATATCTTCCGGCTCCACCCCTTTCAGAAAGGTCACGGGAGCATAGTAATAGGCGATGCCGATCAACAACAGCACGGGAAACCAGGTCCACTTTACAATTTTCCAAAAGCGCATACGCTCGCCTCCTTACACCACCTGGAACAGGTAAAATTTCAAATAATCGGTCTCGGGTACATTCCATAGAATGGGATGATCGGGAGACTGCTGCCGGGCTTCGATCTGCCGCAGCTCCACCCCCGCGTCCTGCGCCGCCGACTTGAGCATTTTCACAAACAGCTCAGAGGGCATAAAATGGCTGCAGGAGGCCGTTGCAAAATAGCCGCCCCGGGGCAGCAGCCTGAGCGCCCGCAGATTGATTTCCTTATAGCCCTTTTCGGCGTTTTTCACCGTTTTGCGGGACTTGGTAAAAGCGGGAGGATCGAGAATGATAAAATCATAGGGCTTTTTGCCCTGTGCCTCCAGCTGGGGCAGCAGATCAAACACATCGGCTACCACGAAATCCATTCGGTTGTCCAGACCGTTGCGCACGGCGTTGGCCTTTGCCATTTCGATGGCAGAAGCCGATACATCCACCGCCGTCACGTGCTCTGCACCGCCCATAGCCGCGTTGAGGGCAAAGGAACCGGTGTGGGTAAAGCAATCCAGCACCCGCTTGCCCTTTGCCAGCTTGGCGACGGCAAGGCGGTTGTATTTCTGATCCAAAAAGAAGCCGGTCTTCTGTCCGTTTTCCACATCCACCGAATAATAAACACCGTTTTCACAGATTTCGGTGACGGTGCTTTCCGGCGCAGGCTTGCCCTCCAGCGGGAACCAGCCCTTGCCCTGCTCCATACCCTCCAGACCCCGGATGGCCACATCGTTCCGTTCAAACAGACCGTCGATGGGCTGGCCATCCTCCTCCAGCACCTGCACCAGCAAGGGGAAGAGCATTTGCTTGATGCCCTCCATCCCCACCGACAGGGTCTGGGTCACCAGCAGATTGCTGAATTTATCCACCGTCAGACCGGGGAAGCCGTCGGCCTCGCCGAAGATCACCCGACAGCAGGAAAGATCCTCGTCCATGACGGTCTTGCGATAATTCCAGGCATACTGCAGGCGGCGCTTCCAAAAGGCGGCATCAAATTTGTCGTTGGCGTTGCGGGACACCAACCGCAGGCGGATCTTGGACTGGAGACTCACAAAGCCGGTACCCAGATATTTTCCCTTTTCCGACACTGCGTCGGCCAGAATGCCGTTTTCGATCTGACCCTCGGTACGAATGACCTCAGCCTCATAGATCCAGGGATGGCCGCCCTCCACCCAGCGGGTTCCCTTTTGTGTAATAATCAGACGGGGGTATTCCCGTTGCATTTTCATAAAAATCGTCCTTTGCCATGGTTTTTTCTTCATTTTATCATATTTTTTGCCGCTGTACAACCAAAAAAGCCCTTGACAGAAAGCAATCTTGATGATATGATTTTGATATCAAAAATATTTTGAGAGGAGAAAACGATATGAACGAAAAGATTTTGAACAAGAACAAAAACGGCATGGCCGTTCTTCTGCTGGTGATTCTGGGCTACGTCGCAGGCATCGCCGGTGTGGTATTCATGGCGGCCTTCGGCTATTTTCTGGGCTGGCTGTTTGTGCCTGTCATGGCCATTCTGATCCTGTGGCTGGCGCTGGGCTGGATTTTGCTGTGCGGCCTGAAGGTGCTCAAGCCCCAGGAGGCGCTGGTACTGACCCTGTTCGGCAAGTATGTTGGCACCCTCAAGGGCGAGGGCTTCTACTGGGTCAACCCCTTCTGCACTGCCGTCAATCCTGCCGCCAAGACCAAGCTCAACCAGAGCGGTGATGTGGACGGCGGTCACGGCAAGTCCATCGTTCTCAATGCCGGTCAGCAGGTTAACATGAGCGCTGAGATGCCCTCCAAAAAGGTGTCCCTCAAGATCATGACCCTGAACAACGCCCGCCAGAAGATCAACGACTGTCTGGGCAACCCGGTGGAGATCGGTATCGCCGTCATGTGGCGGGTCACCGACACCGCAAAGGCCGTCTTCAACGTGGACAACTATAAGGAATACCTGTCCCTCCAGTGCGACAGCGCCCTGCGCAACGTGGTACGTATCTATCCTTATGATGTGGCTCCCAACGTGGACACCACCGGTGACGGTCACGCCGACGACGGCTCTCTGCGCGGCTCCAGCGAAGTGGTGGCCGGCCGCATCCGTGACGAGATCCAGTCCAAGGTGGCCGAGGCCGGCCTGGAGATCATCGAAGCCCGCATCACCTATCTGGCCTACGCCCCCGAGATCGCAGCCGTCATGCTGCAGCGTCAGCAGGCCTCTGCCATCATCGACGCCCGCAAGATGATCGTGGACGGCGCCGTTGGCATGGTGGAAATGGCGCTGGAACGTCTCAGTCAGGGCGATCTGGTCAATCTGGACGAAGAGCGCAAGGCCGCCATGGTGTCCAACCTGCTGGTGGTGCTGTGCGGCAACCACGACGCCCAGCCCATTGTCAACACCGGCAGCCTGTATTAAGCCAATGAAACGAAAAGGTCTTTTGGGCGCTGTTCTTTCTGCCCTGTTCGTCATACTCTACTACGGCGTTTTACTGATACTGTTTGCCTTTCAACCGGAGATTCCCTCGTGGTCACGACTCCTGTTGTGCCTCATCCCCCTGGGAGTATGCGGTGTGACGGTGCTGGTGCTGGCACAGCGCATACGGGAGCTGAACAGCGGCGAGACCGACGATCTGGACAAATACTGATAGGAGGACTCTGTTATGTTGCTTGTAACCACTGATTATATTGCAGGAAAAGAGCTGGAAATGCTGGGTATGGTAAAGGGTTCCACCATCCAGACCAAACATCTGGGCAAGGACATCACCCAAAGCTTCAAAACGCTGGTAGGCGGCGAGCTGACCGCCTATACCGAAATGATGAACGATGCCCGTGCATTGGCCACCAAGCGGATGGTGCAGGAGGCCGAGGCGCTGGGTGCAGATGCCATTGTGGGTGTGCGCTATGGCTCCGCCGCCGTCATGCAGGCCGCCGCAGAGGTTATGGCCTACGGCACTGCCGTCAAGTTCCGCGTGTGATCCTATGGCAGACAACAAGAAGCAGGTTCCACTGCGGCTCTCCCCCAAGCTGTATGCCGCCATCGCCGCCTGGGCGGAGGACGATTTCCGCTCGGTAAACGGTCAGATCGAGTATCTGCTCACCGAGTGTGTCCGTCAGCGGAAGAAAAACGGAAAATATGTCTCTGACGAGCTGGATAAGCCCATCGAACTGGATATTGAATAACCAACCACTCCAACACACCGCGGGCAATTGCCCCAGTGTGTTTTTTAGAAAGAAGGCTTCCTATGTATAAAATCGTCTTTTTCTGCATCCCGGCCCACGGTCACACCAACCCCACGCTGGGGGTTGTGAAAGAGCTGGTCTCCCGTGGACATCAGGTCTGGTACTACTCCTACGACCTTTTTCGGGAGAAAATCCAGGCCACAGGCGCGACCTATATATCCTGCGATCCCTTTGATGCCGAGCTGCAGCTTTCACCTGAGGAGGCTGCCCGTCTGGGAAAGGATCTCGCCCTTTCCACCCGAGTGCTCACCGACACGGCGCTGGCGCTGGACAGCGTGGTATGCGCCCATATGCAGCAACTGCAGCCCGATTGCATCGTTGCCGACTCCATGGCGGTCTGGGGCAAAGCAGTGGCAAGGAAGCTGAACATTCCCTTTGTGTCCTCTACGACAACCTTTGCCTTTAACCGGCAATCTGCAAAAGTTCTGAAGCAGAGTCCTGCCGAACTGGTAAGAATGCTGTTTGCCATGCCCAAGATCCAAAAGGAGATCCGCCGGCTGCAGCAGGCCGGATATCCCATCAACAACCTCCTTGACATTCTGCAGAATGATGACAACACCCACACAGTGGTGTATACTTCACCGGAGTTTCAGCCCTGTTCAGACACCTTTTCCGACAAATATGCCTTTGTGGGGCCTTCTCTGCGGCCTGCAGCTTCCAGCATCACAAAAACCCGGGATACACTGGTGTATATCTCCATGGGCACGGTAGACAATGCCATGCTGCCCCTGTACCGTCAGCTGATCTCTCAGCTGACCCACACCGAATATCAGGTGATTCTGTCGGTAGGAGACCGGGTTCCGCTTTCGGCGCTGGAGCCGCTGCCGCCCCACATCTCGGCCTATCCGCAGGTGGATCAGATCGCCGTTCTGCAAAAGGCCGATGTATTCCTCTCCCACGGCGGAATGAACAGCGTCAGCGAAAGTCTCTATTACGGCGTGCCGCTGGTGCTGCTGCCCCAAACCACCGAGCAGCGGGGCGTTACCGCGCAGGTATGCCGTCTGGGTGCGGGGTTGGAGCCCAAAGATACCAGCGGTCCTTCCCTGCTGGCTGCTATACAAACGATACTGGCAAACCCCGGCTATCGGGAAGCCGCCGGGCGCATTTCGGAAAGCTTCCGCCGCTGTCCCGGTGCATCCGGTGCCGCCGATAAAATTGAGTCGGTATGCCGCCAGCATCTGCGGTAAGCAATTGCATTTTGCCCCGTCCGGCGATATACTGATAGGGAAAGAAATCCCCTTAAGGAGGCCGCTATGGACAACATCATCACCTATGCCGAGCAAACGCTGGAATGCTTTGCCCTTCGCCCGTTCTGCGACGTGGACAGTCTGATCCTGTCCTGTGTGGCCTATCTGGACATCCCACAGGAACTATCCGCCGCCCACAGCTGGAAGGGACTGCCCCTCCGGGAACTGTTCCGTGCGGAGCATTTTGACCGTTTGTTTTCGGTGACCTTTGCCCCCGAGCGCACCAAAAAGCTGCTGACCGCCCTTGCCGCCAGCCCCCGTTTCCGGGACGTGCGGGTGATGGGCTATGTGGATCACACCGACCAGGTGCTGGAAAAGCAGTTTTCCGC
Organism: Clostridia bacterium; assembly: GCA_017620505.1. Classification (GTDB taxonomy): domain Bacteria; phylum Bacillota; class Clostridia; order Oscillospirales; family Butyricicoccaceae; genus UBA4644. The sequence continues at coordinate 3,151 of JAGAVA010000028.1, read as the reverse complement.
CATGACCTTCCGGCTGGCTGACCGGCTGTCCTTTATCGCCTTCCGCGGCACCGATTCCACCGTGGTGGGCTGGAAGGAGGACTTCAACATGGCCTTCCGCAGCCCCATTCCCTCTCAGGAAGAAGCCATCCGCTATCTGACGGTAGCCGGGCGGCACTGCCCTGGAACCATCCTGTTGGGCGGTCACTCCAAGGGCGGCAATCTGGCGGTCTATGCCGCCGCTTTCTGCAAAGAGAGCCTGCAGCTGCGTATCGGCAAGGTCTTTTCCCACGACGGCCCGGGCTTTTTGCCCCATGTGCTGCAAAGCCCCGGCTTCTCCCGCATCAGCAGCCGTGTGGAAAAGACTCTGCCTCAGTCTTCGGTGGTAGGTATGCTGCTGGAGCATCAGGAAACTGCCAAAATCATCAAAAGCCGAACGGTGAGCCTTTTGCAGCACGATCCCTTCACCTGGGTGGTGGAGAACGGCTCCTTCCTGCCGCTGGAACAGCTGACGGTGGATGCCCGGCACGTGGATCGCACCCTCAGCGCCTGGCTGCTCAAAAAGAGCCCAGAAGAGCGGGAGCGCATCGTGGATGCCCTGTTCGGCATTCTGGAGACCACCGATATTCAAAGCTTCACCCAGCTGCGCACCGACTGGCAAAAGACCCTGCCTGCCGTGGCACGGCAGGTGCGGCATCTGGATGCCGACACCCGGGAGCTGCTGTTCCGCGCGCTGGGAGAGCTGGCGCTTGTCAGCGTCAAGGCATTGCCGGATACCATCAAAAAGGAGAGCTGACCTCCGTTCCTTGACAGGATTTGTCGATTTCTCTATAATAATTTTATCTGTGACTGCTTGTTTGTTAAAGGAGACTCCCCTTATGGCTCGTCTTTGCGACCCCATTTTGTGTTCCGGCTGCACCGCCTGTGCTTCGGTCTGCCCTTATGACTGTATTTCCATGAACTCTGACAATGAGGGCTTCCGCCGTCCTGTGATCGATACTGCCCGTTGCGTGGAATGCGGCTTGTGCAGCAAGGCCTGTCCGGTACTTAACACGCCCAGCACCACCCATCTGCCGTTGGCTTATGCCGCCAAAAGCAAGGATGAGGCCGTCCGTTCGGTCAGCACCTCGGGCGGCGTGTTCACCCTGCTGGCCGAGCACATTCTGGCACAGGGCGGCGTGGTGTTCGGCGCGGCCTATGACGCCGACTTCAAGGTGGAGCACCGGATGGTGGAATCGCCCGAAGCTTTATCTGCGCTGCGGGGTGCAAAATATGCCCAGAGTGACCTTGGCGACTGCTTCCGACAGGTAAAAGAGCAGCTTTCCCAGGGCAAAAAGGTGCTGTTTTCCGGTACGCCCTGTCAGGTGGCCGGCCTGCAGGCCTTTTTGGACAAGCCCGAGCCCGATCTGCTGCTGGTGGATCTGGTGTGCCACGGTGCCCCCTCCCCTGCCGTCTGGGCACAATATGTCAACTGGCGTTCCGAACAAATTGCCGACGGTCATCGTCCGGTTTCGGTCAATGTCCGCTCCAAGGACAGCGGTTGGAGTACCTATTCGATGGACATTCGCTGGCCTTATGGCCGCAACTATCTGGCCACCAATCAAGAGGACCCCTTCCTCCGTGCCTATACCGGTGTTCTCTGCCTGCGGCCTTCCTGCCACCGCTGTTCTGCCAAGGGTCTGAACCGCTGTGCCGACTTCACGCTGGGCGACTACTGGGGCGTTGGCGAGCAGATGCCCGCCATGCATGATAACCGGGGCACTTCCATCGTTCTGGTGCACAGCGACAAGGCCAAAGCCCTTTGGGACGAGCTTTCTCCCGCTATGACGGTGCGGCAGGCCGATGCCCGCCGATGCATGGAGCACAATCCTTCGGCGCTGCAGTCGGCAAAATATGATGCCGAAAACCGCAACTCCTTTATGCACCGCTATGCCGGCGAAGATTTTGCCGCGCTGGTGGACGAGCTGCTTCCCAAGCCTGCCCAGAACAACAGCTTTACCAGCAGGCTCAAGCGGTTTTTGAAAATTTAATTGTTAGGGCGCGTTGCAAAATGCAGTCCCCGGTGTCATCCTGAGCGCAGCGAAGGATCTCCCCAAACAGGCAGTTATGAGCCAACGGGAGGAGATTCTTCGGCGTTCGCCTCAGAATGACGGGGGTAGGGTATGCATTTTGCAACGCGCTTTTCTTTTTTGTAAGATTTTCTTCTTTTTTGCGTCTAAGGGAATAGAAAGGAGGTGATGGCGTGCATCCATCCATGTTCGAGAGCATTTACAAGGCCTATTTCGGGCGGGTGTATCATTATCTGCTGTCCCTGTGCCGGGATCATCACCTTGCCGAGGAACTGACGGCCGACACCTTTTTCAAAGCCTTGAACAAATTGCAGGAGTTCCGGGGTGACAGTGACCCGGGCACCTGGCTGTGCGCCATCGCCCGCAACCTGTATGTGAGCCATCTGCGAAAGCAGCAGCCCACACAGTCGCTGGAGGATCTGCCGTGTGCGCCTGACCCCGGGGCACCCGACCCGGCCACTCTTGCCGAGCAGCAGGATGGGCTGATGGGTCTTTACGCCCGGCTGCACCGGCTGTCCGAGCCTTATAAGGAGGTCTTTCTGCTGCGGGTGCTGGGACAGCTGTCCTTCCGGCAGATCGGGCAGTTGTTCGGCAAGACCGAAAACTGGGCCTGTGTCACCTATCACCGGGCCCGCAAAAAACTGCAAGAGGAGGAAAACAAATGAAGCTGCCCTGTTCCGTGATTCAGGATCTTCTGCCCCTGTACGCCGAAGATCTGACAAGTGATGTGAGCAAAACGCTGGTGGAAGAGCATCTGCCGGAGTGTGACGATTGCAGAAAAAGGCTGGAGGAGCTGAAAGCACCTCCCCCGGCACTGCCTCCGGAGGCAGTGCCCATGCAGCAGGTAAAAAAGCTGCTGCGCAAGCAGCTGTGGCTGGCAGTGTTGCTGACGGTGTGCTTACTTTTCACCTTTTTTATTCCCTTTCTCTATCACGCAATGCAGCCTCACAACATGACCTATTACGATGGTTTGGTATCTTCCATTCAAGAAAATGAAGACGGCTCTCTTGACCTTGTCTTTGCGCAGCCATACTCCTGGCTTTCCGCAAGCAGTATTGCCGGCAACGACAAAACGGTAGATGCAAGAGGTCTGCAGTTGGGTT
>JAGAVA010000027.1 GCA_017620505.1 Clostridia bacterium | reverse complement strand
TTGTCGCCGGTTTCGGGGTTGTAGGTGCCGTAGGCGGTCTCCTTCACCAGCTGGTTGTGGTGGAAAACGCACAGTGCGCCGCCGGGGAAGGCGCCCTCGTCCACCAGCTTCTGAATGTGTTTGTCCAGATGTTCAAAATTCAGCATAGGGATCAGTTCCTTTCTATGGTTACAAAGTTTCTTTTCATTGTATGGGAAACGGCAGTCTTACAGCTCCACGCCCTTTTGGGCGGCGACCTCCTTCAGCGACGTTTCCACCAGTTTTTCCAGTCCGATACCGCTGTAGGCCTGCTCGATCGCCACCTGTATACAGGGCTTGTCCTGCAACTCCAGCAGACCGCAGCCGGCAACGGCATCTGCCACCTCGGCAATGAGCACCAGTCGCTGCGGGTCGGCATTGGCCTCTGCAAGGAACACTTTGGTCTGTTCTTCGTCGGATACAGCCTTCAGCAACCGACTTACCGGCAGCGCGTGCCGCTCCGGATCGGGAAACCGCAGGAATACCTGCCGTCCATCGGGCAGGTTGTGATATTTGGGCATGTAAAACATAAGAATCTCCTTCCCGCTTCTAAGGCCCCCTTGTGGAAAGGGGGCTGTCACACCAAAGGGTGTGACTGGGGGATTGTCAAAGCACGCAACCCCTCCGCCCAGTGTCCGTACTGGGCACCTCCCCTTCCACAGGGGAGGCTTATTCTTCGTTCAGCCGGGCCATATGGATGTGATCCTCCCACACGCCGTTGATGCAGATGTATCGTGGGGAACGCCCCACTTCCACAAAGCCGCAGCGCCGTGCCAGCGCCAGCGATGCCGCGTTCCGGGGCATGATGCTGGCCTCCACCCGGTGCAGGTTGAGCCCGTGAAAGGCCAGTTCCACCGCCGCCGACAGCGCCTCAGTGGCGTAGCCCTGCCGCAGCAGATCCTTGTCCATTTTATAGGCCACCGTGCAGGAGCGGAAAGCCCCCAGAATGATGTTGGACAGCACCACACAGCCGATGGCGGTTTCGGGGTCTTCCCGGCGGAACAGCCACAGGCGCACGCCCCGGTTTTCCCGTTCCATCTGCCGATCCTGCCGCAAAAGGGCCCGCTGATAGGCCACCGCAGTGAAGTTTTCGTCATATTTTGGCTCAAAGGGCTGTAAAAAATCCCGGTTTTTCAGGTAAAAGGCCGCTGTTTTCACCGCAAGGCGGGGATGGGCAGGCCGCAAAATCAGCCGCTCGGTCTGAAGGACAGGCACTTTCATTTGCCGACCTCCAACAAACGCAGCACATTATCCATGGTGTGTTCCAGATTTTCCGCCGCGTGGGGGCCGCTCTCTTCCAGCGGCTGAGGCAGACGGTTGATGGAAAACACCGCCGTCAGGCCTTCGCTGTGCAGGGCAGCCAGTTCACCCTCGCTGCCGCCCACCAGTGCGATCACCGGCAGGCCCAGTGCTTTTGCCCGTCGGGCAATGCCGCAGATGGCCTTGCCCCGCGCCGTCTGACCGTCCAGCTTGCCCTCGCCGGTAAAGATCAGCGATGCATCCTTTGCCAGATCGTCAAAGCCCACAGTATCCAGCAGCAGGTCGATGCCGGGACGGAGAGTTCCGCCGAAAAAGGCCGCCATACCGGCACCCATGCCGCCTGCCGCACCGCCGCCGGGCAGGAACAGCAGATCCTTGCCCAGATCCTCCAACCAACGGCGTGCCAGATGGCGCAGCCCCATATCCAGTCGACCCACCATTTCCTCGTCAGCGCCCTTTTGCGGGCCGAACACCGCTGCCGCGCCCGTGGGGCCACAAAGGGGGTTGTCAATGTCACACAGCACGGTAAAGGTACATTCCTTCAGCCGGGGATCGGCATAGGTCATGTCGATTTTTTCGATTTCGTTCAGGTTGCGCCCCGAGGGCACAAAGGAAGAGCCGTGGCTCTCGTAAAACCGCACACCGCAGGCCGCCGCGCAGCCGCAGCCGCCGTCGTTGGTGGCGCTGCCGCCCAGTCCGATGAGGAACTTCCGGACGCCTTTGTCCAACGCATCCATGATGAGCTGACCCACGCCATAGGTGGTGGTGCGCTCGGGGTTCTTTTTCTTGCCTGCCAGCGGCAGACCGGCGCAGGCCGCCATTTCGATGACGGCAGTGCCGTCGGGCAGCAGGCCGTAAAACGCCGTCATGGGGGCAAAATGGGGGCCGCAAACGGTACATTCCACCCGTTCTCCGCCCATGGCGGTCAAAAAGGCCTCTACCGTGCCCTCTCCCCCGTCGGCAACGGGGATGGAAACTACCCTCGCCCGGGGCTTGCGGCGCAAAACGGCGCGCTCCATCGCTTCGCACACCTGTCGGGAAGACAGGGTTCCTTTGAAGGAGTCGGGGATGAGAATGATGGTTTCCATAATGGGCCTCCTGATGGTCTATAATCGGTAATAGGATACCACAAAACAGCGAAAAAGGGAATAGGAAAAAGCGCGCGCTGCAAAATGCACATACCCCCGTCATTCCGAGCCAGTGGTCACACTGGCGTGGGAATCCGTAATATTCTCCGTGAGGAAACGGATTGCCACACCAGTCTGCGGACTGGTTCGCAATGACAAGATGCATTTTGCAGCGCGCGCTTATTTTTGTGTTTAAGCCTCCACCGGCTCGGTGCCGTGCTCGTACTGCAGCTTGTACAGCTTGTAGTACAGGCCGCCCTGTGCCAGCAGCTCCTGATGGGAGCCTTCCTCCCGAATCTCGCCCTTGTGCATGACGATGATCTTGTCGCAGTTCTGGATGGTAGACAGACGGTGGGCCACGATGATGGTGGTACGGCCTTCCATCAGCTTGCCCAGTGCATCCTGAATGAGGGCTTCGGTCTCGGTGTCGATGTTGGCAGTGGCTTCGTCCAGAATGAGCACCGAGGGCTGGAAGGCCAGCGTACGGGCAAAGGACAGCAGCTGCCGCTGACCGGCAGAGAAGGCTGCGCCACGCTCGATGACCTGATGGTCATAGCCGCCCTCCAGATTGGAGATGAAGGGATGGGCGTTGACGTACTTTGCCGCCTCCACCACAGCCTCGTCGGAAATGGAGGTGTCGTTCAGACGGATATTGCTCTTGATGTCACCGGCAAACAGGAACACATCCTGCAGCATCTGACCGATGTTCTTCCGCAGGTCGGCCACCCGGATCTGTCGCACATCCACGCCATCGATCAGGATCTGACCCTGCTGGATGTCGTAATACCGGCAGATCAGGTTCTGGATGGTGGTCTTGCCGGCACCGGTGGCACCAACGAAAGCCACACGCTGACCGGGCTTGACCTCGAAGGACACGTCACGCAGCACCCACTCACCTTCACGATAGGCGAACCAGACATTCCTGAACTCGATATGGCCCTGGAAGGACTCCATATGGACGGCATCTTCGGCATCGGTGATGGCAGGTTCGGTATCCATCAGCCAGAAAATACGCTCGGCAGCCGCCGCAGCAGACTGGATCACGTTGAAGTTTTCGGCCATTTCCTGAATGGGGTGGAAGAACTTGGTGATATACCGCTGGAAAGCCAGCAAAGTACCGATGCTCACCACGCCGGCCATGGCCAGCGAGCCGCCGTAGGCCAGCAGAATGGCCATGGAGGCGATGTTCAGAATGTAGGAGATGGGGCTGTAGATGGCATGGCACATCAACTGCTTGATGTGAGCCTTGCGCAGCTCTTCGCTCTGCTCCTCGAACTCCCGCTGGGTATCCTCTTCGGCGGTAAAGATCTGCACCACTTTCATGCCGGAAACGTGTTCGGCAACGAAAGCGTTCAGCTCGGACACCTTGGCGCGGATGGCGCGGTACATCTTACGGGTGATCTTGGTAAAGACGAAGGTGGACACCACGGTAAAAGGAATGACGATGAAAATAGCCAGCGACAGACCCACATGGCGATCCAGCATGGCCTTCATGACACCCACCAGAATGAAGATATTGGACACCATGGTGACCACCACCGAGGTGAACATTTCCAGAACGGTTTCGCAGTCGTTGGTGACGCGGGTGACCAGTCGTCCGATGGGGTTGTCGTTGAAAAAGCCGATGTGCAGCTTGGACAGGTGGTTGAAGATGTCGGTACGCATATTGTAGACGATCTTCTGACCCACCATGGCCAGCAGTGCGGCCTGTGCATAGGTCAGGCCGAAGGTCAGCGCCACCGAGATCAGATACAGGCCGCCCAGCTTGAGCACGCCCATCAGGTCGTCGTGACGCATATTCTTCAGTTCTGCGATGGAAAAGCCCTCGTTGGAGATGCTGACGTACTTTTCCACGTATTCATTGGAGGCGCGCTCGATCAGTTCGGGCTGCCACAGCTCCAGCCGGACGGTGCCCACGATGATCAGAAGGATCAGCAGGAACCAGCCGATGTAGGGCTTGCCGTATTTCAGAAGGCGGCGGACAACGTGTCGGTTGACCACTGCGTTATCTTGTTTCTTGCTCATAACGCATACTCCTCCTTCTTCATTTTTTCCAGCAGCTGACGGTTATACATATCGGCATAGATGCCGTCCAGCTCCATCAGCTGATCATGGCTGCCCATTTCCGCAATGGTGCCCTTGTCAATGACGATGATCTTGTCGGCATCCTGAATGGTGGAGATTCGGTGGGCAATGATGATGTTGGTCTTGCCCTTGCGGGTCTGCCGCAGATGCTGGAGGATCTTTTCCTCGGTATCGGTGTCAACGGCAGAAACCGAGTCGTCCAGAATGAGGATCTCGGGATCCAGAATCAGGGCACGGGCGATGGCGATACGCTGCTTCTGACCGCCCGACAGGGACACGCCCCGCTCGCCCACCATGGTTTCATAGCCTTCGGCAAAGTCCACAATGTTGTCATGGACACAGGCGGCCTTGGCGGCCTGCTCGATCTCCTGCTGGGTCTTGGAACGGTCACCAAAGCGGATATTTTCCGAAATGGTGTCGGAGAACAGGAAGTTATCCTGGGGCACATAGCCCATGGTATCACGCAGCTGCAGCAGGGGGATCTGATGAATCTCCCGTCCGCCGATAAACAGCTGACCTTCGGAAGGCTCAAAGACACGCATCAGCAGGTTGACCAGCGTGGTCTTGCCGGTGCCGGTACGGCCCACGATACCCAGGGTCTGACCCTTTTCCAGCTTGAAGGACACATTCTCCAGCACAGGAGCAGACTTGCCGGGATAGGCAAAGGTCAGGTTTTTGGCCTCAATGCTGCCCGAAACATCGCCCTCATCCTTGGCCTGGGGCCAATCGTAGATGTCGGGTTCGGCGTGCAGCACGGTTTCCAGACGCTGCATGGCGGCAGAGCCGCGGGTCAGCACATTGATGATACGACCGATGGCGGCCATGGGCCACATCAGGTTGTTCAGGAACATGATAAAGCTGCCGAAGTTACCCACAGTGATGCGGCCCAGAATGGCAATATAGCCGCCGTAGCCGATGGCAAGCGCCATACTAAGGCCGGTGACGGCACGCATAAAGGGGAACATAAAGGCCTGGATGCGCGCCTCCTTCACGTTGGCGTCGCAGGCGATCTTGTTGACCTTCTCAAAGTTTTCCCGCTCATAGGGCTCCTGAACGAAGGCCTTGATGACCTTCATGCCGCCCAGCTTTTCGTTGACGAAGTCGCTCAGGTCGGAATAGGCCTGCTGACGGTTTTTGAACCGACGGTGCAGCTCGCCGCCCACAAAGGTGGTTGTCAAGGCAACTAAAATCATGGGAATAAAGGCCATGATGGTCAGAGTCAGGTCGATCTGGGTAACCATTTTCCACAGCGTACTGACGCCAATGGCAATGGAGTCCATACCCATCATGACAGTGACAGCAAAGACCATTCTCACGGCCTCAATGTCGGAGCTGATATAAGCCATGATCTCGCCGGCCTTGTGCTCATGGAAATAGCTGGCCGACAGGGTCTGCAGATGGGCGTACAGCTCGTTTCGCATATCCCGCTCGATCTTTCGGGCAGAGCCGAAAATGAACCAGCGCCAGATGATACGTCCCAGGAACACCACGATGGCAATGATGGCCAGCTTGATGACCGGATTCCAGACCATGCTGGCAGTAAAGCCGCCGGCGGCAACCTGGTCGATGGTTTCACCCACCACCAGAGGCACTTCGGTCTGGAGCACGTCGATAATGATCAGGACGATGATACCGATCAGGTAGCTCCATTTGTACTTCCCGATAAATTTCTGGGCATATTTGCTTCGGAAAATGTCCAGAGCTTTGCCCCGTTTGGGTTGTTTCTGTTCCAAAATCACGCCTCCTTTTCTGTTAAAACACCGTAATTTTGACAATTATTTATTATATCCCTGGAGTGAACTCCATGTCAATAGAAAAGAATGAGGGGCGGCAAGCCGCCCCTCGAAATCTTCTTTATTCCTTATCAAACAGGTAGTCGCGGTAGGCCACTTCCTTGCCGTTCTCAAAATACACCTTGGGAACACGGCGGGGAATGGCAGCCTGCAGACCGTTGCGGTTGAAGTTGGAGATCTTGGCGCCTTCGGGATAAGTCATGGCGCAGGTCTCGTGAGAGAAGATCACCACTTCGTCACCGATGGCAACGTCGGGCACATCAGAAACGTCGATCATGGCCTGGTCCATGCACAGCAGACCCACGAAGGGGCACTTGACGCCCTTGACGGAGGTCCAGCCCTGGTAATGGGACATGGCACGGGGCACACCGTCCACATAGCCGAAGGGCAGGGTGGCGATGATGCGGTCATGGTCGGCAGCGTCATCCAGACCGTAGCCGATGCCCTCGTTGGCAGGCAGCAGCTGCAGGTGGACGATCTCGCTCTTCAGCTGCATCAGGGGCTTCAGATCGGTCAGATGGGGGTTGAAGCCGTAGAAGAAGGAGCCGGGACGCACCATGTTATAGCGCATTTCGGGATAACGGATGGTACCGATACCGTCGTTGATGCTCTTCAGGGGGAAGGTCAGGCCGCGGGCCTCGCAGCCGTCGATGAAATACTGGAACTTCTTCCACTGGTCATAGTCCTGCTCCTTTGTTTCCAGAGCCAGGTGAGAGAAGATGCCCACGATGTCCAGATTGGGCAGAGCAAAGATCTCCTTGACGATGTCCATGCTCTCCTCGGTGGGAGCAAAGCCCAGACGGTGCATACCGGTGTCCACCTTGATCTGGATCTTGGCCTTCTTTTCGGGGGTGGCGTACTCGGACAGGATCTTGGCCTGACGCAGAGAGCAGCAGGCCTGGGTGATGTTGTTGTCCACACCGTACTTCAGCAGGTGATCGGAGGACAGACCCAGCACCAGGATCTCGCCGTCCTTGTGGAAGCGGCGCAGCTCCATAGCTTCGTTCAGGGAGGCCACGCCGAAGTAACGGATGCCGTACTTCATCATGTACTCCATCATGACCACGGCACCATGTCCGTAGCAGTCGGCCTTGATGATGGCCATGGGTTCTACATCGGGGCCGATCTCCTCCCGGCAACGGTCGATGTTATACTTCAGATTGTCCAGATTGATCTCCGCACGGGTCGAACGCAGATGTTCCATAGGTACAACTCCTTTTTTCTATTTAAAAAATAAGAATAAACCTTTCCGATTGTTTATCATACCTTATTTTTCGAAAGAAAGGAAGAGGATTCGCGAAAAATCTTGAATCTTTTTTCATTCTGTGATACAGTGATACTGTAAATCACATCCCCACACTTTTATAAATATTTACGGAGGTCGATACCAATGAACGTTATCGTTGAAATTTCTGCTCGTCACCTGCACCTGAGCCAGGAGCACCTGGACATCCTGTTCGGCGCCGGCTATCAGCTGACCGCCAAGAAGGCTCTGTCTCAGCCCGGCCAGTTCGCCTGCGAGGAAAAGGTCGAGGTCGTCGGTCCCAAGGCTTCTATGAAGATGTCCGTTCTGGGCCCCGTCCGTCCCGCTACTCAGGTCGAGCTGTCTCTGACCGATGCCCGTTCCATCGGCGTTAAGGCTCCCATCCGTGAGTCCGGCGTTGTGGAAGGCTCCGGCGCCTGCAAGCTGGTTGGCCCCTGCGGTGAAGTGGAGCTGACTGAGGGCGTTATGGTCGCAAAGCGCCACCTGCACATCATCCCCGAGGATGCTGAGAAGGCCGGCATTGTTGACAAGCAGATCGTTAAGCTGTCCGTCAAGAGCGAAGAGCGTTCCATCATCTTTGATGACGTCATCGCCCGCGTTTCTTCCAAGGCCGCTACCGCTGTCCATCTGGACACCGACGAGGCCAACGCTGCTGGTATCTCCGGCACCGTCGAAGGCGAGATCATTCTGTAAGTTTCCATAACCGAAAGCGCCGGCCTTGTGCCGGCGCTTTTAGACTGTCAAAGAACCGCTTCGCTGGGTTCTTTTCGACAACTTGGCTCCGCGCTTCGGCGCGGTTTCGCCGCTTTTTCTGCGGAAAAAGCGACGGATCAGGGTGTTTTTGACCATAATCACATAGATTACGGCCAAAAACCATCCTGTAGGGGCCGCTGTCCTCAGCGGCCCGTGTCCTTCGGCAAGCACAAATCTGACTGTTTCGACACGCTGAAAGCGCCGGTTTTACGCCGGCACTTTTTTGTTTGTCCGCAAATAAAAGCAACAAACCGTATTATCAGCAAGCGATAATACGGTTTGTTTTCACTTTAACTCACTTTTCGGATGCCCCGGCGGCGCTGGGGGATTTTTGCCGCCCGGAAATCCTTGGGTTCTCCCACCGGCAGGCGGTCGGTCAGATGCTTGCGCAGGGTGTCTGCCAGTCTGCGGTCAAACTGCTCCACCTTTTTTCGGGTGGCGGCGCTGTCCTCTGCCAGCACGAAAGAGGCAAAGCTGGGGTCGATACCCCGCTCCTGCAGCAGCATGGATGCCTCATCCATCAGCAGGCGATGGAGCTTTTCCTTTCGCAGCTCCTCCAGTTCCTGCTCCAGCTGAGCGGTGGTAGGGGCAGGCGGCTCCATGGGAGGCTGCTCGGGCTGGGGCTGCTCCACCGGCTTTTCAACGGTTTCCTCGGTGATTTCTTCAACTTTTTCCAGCAATTCTTCCATGGTTTAGGCTCCTTTCTCGGTTTCCAGACGACGCTGCTCGGCCTCCACATCTTTGACGAAGGGCAGCAGCTCCAGCTTGGTGCGGTTGGACACGGTATCGCCCAGCAGCTCCAGATTTTCACAGATGCGCTGGACATCCTGAGGCAGATTCTTGTAGAATCGGGCGGTACACTGGGCGTTTACCGGGCTGCCCAGCAGGGTCAGTCCCTGCATGAACAGGCCCACAATGTGATACAGGCCGCAGGCAAAGCCCTGCTCCTTGGCAGCGCGGGCCTGCTCGATACCCCACAGCTTATATTCCAGCGCCACGCCCGAGCTGTTGCCGGCAAAGGCCTCATCCTGCAGGTCGGGGGTCATGGTGATGGTGAGCATATCGTGCTTGAGGGTATCCCGCATGAGGGAAATGGCATCGGGGCTGAGATTTTTCACCACGAACTCGGCCTTGCCGCTGTCGCTGAGGCACAGCACGCGGCTGCGGTTAGCCCGGTCGATGTCCTCCTGAGTGGTGCCCATGACGCCGTACAGCGCCAAAAAGGCGTTGGCAACGCTCTGCATATCGTCCATGGAGCCCGACAGCAGCACGTTGTAGGCATCCAGCAGGCTGCAGACCGGCTCAAAGTCGCCGGTGCCGTCCAGATTGTTGCAGAATCGGGTGACTGTCAGCCCCTCAAAGGGCAGGGCGGAAGGCTCGCCAAGGGTGAGAATTTTGCCCTGCAGCTCCCAACTCTGCACCTGACCGGGCAGATACAGCTCGCCCTGTGCCAGTTCCCGTCCGGCGCGGTGGACGCGGACGGCGGCAACCGGCTCCTGACGGACACCGGAGGTGAGCATAAAGGTCTCCAGCGGGTCCAGACGAGCCAGACGGGGGCCTTTTGCGCTCATATAGGTCAGCAGATAACCTTCGCCGCAGATGCTCATATCCCGGGCGGCGGCGTACAGCATAGCCTCCAGCGAGGCCTCCTCCAAGGCCTTGCCCACACGCTCCTGGGCACGGCGGCGGTCAAAGGTCAGGGTGGGCGGCAGACCGAGAAAATAACCGGTGTGCACGTCGGTGATGTACTTTGCAAAGTTTGCCGTCAGCTGATTGTTGGGACGACCCTGGGCCACGGGGCCTTTTTTCACCCCCTGCCAACCCCGGTAATAGTCCACCAGACGGCTGCGGCGGGGTTCTTCCTCCCGGAGGAAGGCCTCTACCTTCTCCAGCAGAAGCTGCGATGTGATTTTTGTCGATTCGATTTGAAAATTCATAAAACAAATCCTCCTTTTGACCCTATTTAGCCCGGTTTTCGCGGAAAAGTCCAAGGAAGTCCTTCCATGGACTTTTCCGTTTTTTCGCCGGATAGTGGTGCAAAAAGGAGGTTATTTTGATGGGATATGAATGTATGATCTGCGGCAGCCGGGAGCACGTGATGCGCGAAGGCGAAATCTATTTGTGCGCCCGCTGTATTCAGGCGCTGGGTGAGGCTCTGTGGGAAAAGCTTTTCCCCGGCATCCCCTCACCAGCAGAGGAAGTTCATGAGTAATTGGGCAGTTTCCGCCCGGGTGGCGGGGTCTTTGGGGCGCAAAAGACCGTCTTCCGTGGGGAAAAGATCTTCGCCGGTGGCCCAAAGCAGGGCAGGAATGGCGTAATCGGACACCGCATCTGCATCGGCAAAGTCCAGCATAGCGCCGGGAGAGCCCACCTGCTGGGCAAATCGCCATAGAATGACGGCCAACTGTTCCCGGGTGATGGTGTCGTTGGGGGCAAAGGTCTTGGCATCGTAGCCGCTGACCAACTTTTGGGCAAAGGCCCAACCCACTGCATCCAGATAATAGGTGTCGGGGCCTACATCTTCAAAGGTCATGGCATGATCCACCCGGGGTGCGCCGATGAGCCGCCACAGCACCGTGACCACCATAGCCCGGGTCAGGGTGCCGTCGGGCGCAAAGTGGGTGTCGTCCACCCCCTGAAAGATCTCCCGGGCAACGGTGAACTCCACCGCATCCGCCGCCCAATGGTCGGCCTCCTGCACATCGGCAAAGGTGCGGCTTTTGTCTACCAGCAGAATGTTGGCATCCGCGCTCAGCGGGAACACCAGACTGTCCTCCCACAAATAGGTCTGTCGGATGACGGTCTGCTTATCCTCTTCATCCACCGCCACGGCTACTGCACCGGGCAGGGGTTCTTCCACAGGGAACTCCAGCCAGACTTCCTTTACGCCGTGGGGGATGTCCACCCGGAAGCGCAGGTTCTGCTCTTCGGGGGTCTTTACCACCGAGCGCAGGGGGACATAAATGGTTTCGCCGGTCTCGGCAGAATGGCGGGCGGCCTTTACCGAAATGTCCACCAGCGCATCCAGCAGCTTGCCCCGCTTGCTGGTTTTGAATTGAAACAGGGTGTCATCCTCCCGAACAATGGTGGTGACGGCGCTGCCCGTCTGGTTGTCGGTGACCACCGTCATGGTGCTGCCGTCGGACAGCTCTTTGGTCTCAGTGGTGGTCTGGGTCGTCGGGGTTTGCGTCTCTCCTTCGGCTGCCGCAGGCAGAGGTAGCGCCAACAGCAGGATCAAAAGCAGACAAAGCAATCGTTTTTTCATAAAAACAGCTCCTTTCGGGGCGGCAAAATACTTTTTGCTCATTATACCGTATTTTCACGCCGGGAGCAAGCGGAAAGGCTTTCCTGCGGGGCTGTCCAGCCTTGAAAACCCTGCGGTTCTGTGCTATGATAATTTATTAGAAGAAATCATTGCTTTCCTTATAAAGATGCAAAAGACGGCAGCGATTTACACTGCTGTTGCCTGCAAAACAGGAGGTTTTACCATGGATGTGAAAGAAAAAGCCCTGCTTGCCCACGAACAGTGGAAAGGTAAGCTGGACATCCAAACCAAGTGCCCCATCACCAACGCTGAAGAACTTTCCATTGCTTACACACCCGGCGTTGCCGAACCCTGTCTGAAGATTCGGGACGATGTGAGCCTGTCCTACAAATATACCGGAAGAGGCAATCTGGTGGCCGTGGTCACCGACGGCACCGCCGTTCTGGGTCTGGGTGACATCGGCCCCGAGGCCGGTATGCCCGTTATGGAGGGCAAGTGCGCCCTGTTCAAGGCCTTTGGCGGCGTGGATGCCATCCCCCTGTGCGTCCGCTCCAAGGATGTAGACGAAATCGTCAACACGGTGGCTCTGCTGGCCGGTTCCTTCGGCGGCATCAATCTGGAGGATATTTCCGCTCCCCGCTGCTTTGAAATCGAGCGTAAGCTGAAACAGCGCTGCGACATCCCCATCTTCCACGACGACCAGCACGGCACGGCCGTCATTACGCTGGCAGGTCTGCTCAACGCCCTCAAGGTGGTGGGCAAGAAAATTGAGGACATCCGCGTGGTCACCTCCGGTGCAGGTGCCGCAGGCACCGCTATCATCCGTCTGCTGATCTCCATGGGTCTGCAGAACGTCATCATGTGCGACCGCAAGGGCGCCATCTACGAGGGTCGTGAAGGCCTCACTGACGAAAAGGCTGATATTGCCCGGCTCACCAACCGGGAAAAGAAGCAGGGCACTTTGGCGGATGTCATCGTGGGTGCCGACGTGTTCATCGGCGTGTCTGCTCCCGGTGCACTGACAAAGGAAATGGTGCAGACCATGGCAAAGGATGCCATCATCTTTGCCTGCGCCAACCCCACCCCCGAGATCTTCCCCATTGATGCCAAGGCAGGCGGCGCCAAGGTGGTCGCTACCGGCCGTTCCGACTTCCCCAATCAGGTGAACAACGTACTGGCCTTCCCCGGCATCTTCCGCGGCGCACTGGATGTGCTGGCTTCCGACATCAATGACCAGATGAAGATCGCCGCCGCCTATGCCCTGGCGGAGCTGGTTTCTGAGGACGAGCTGTGCGCCGATTACGTTCTGCCTGCCGCTTTTGACCCCCGTGTGGGCCCAGCCGTGGCAAAGGCCGTGGCAAAAGCCGCCCGAGACACCGGAGTTGCCCGGATTTAAGGCAACTTTCGGCCAAATTTCCGCGGAAATCCCTTGATTTTGCCAATTATTTGTGGTAGAATACATACTGCTGTAATTGTCGCCGGGCATCCGGCTGAATCATAATGGAGGCCATATAACTATGAATACTACTCTTCAGTTGATCCTTTCTATCGTCGTCGTTCTGCTGGCTCTGGTGCTGACCGTGCTGGTTCTGGTTCAGAACAGCAAGTCCGAGGGCCTGGATGCCATGGTGGGCGGCGCTGCCGAGACCTTCTTCGGCAAGAACAAGGCTCGCTCTCTGGAAGCGAAGCTGCAGAAGATGACCGTTGGCGTGTCTATCGCTTTCTTTGCTCTGACCGCCGTTCTGGCCATTTTCGGCTAATTTTTACCCGCATCCTACAGGCCGTCCACCAGGGCGGCCTGTAATTTTACTTGACATTTTGAAGTAAAGGACTGAGAAACCTATGGCAAAAGAGAAAAAGGCTGTTAACGCCATCACCGATATGGAGGTAGACTTTGCCCAGTGGTACACCGACGTGTGCAAGAAGGCTGAGCTGATCGACTACTCCTCCATCAAGGGTATGTTTATCTATCGTCCCTATGGTTACGCCATTTGGGAGAATATTCAGAAGGAGCTGGATCGCCGCTTTAAGGAGACCGGCCACGAAAACGTCATGATGCCCATGCTGATCCCCGAATCCCTGCTGCAGAAGGAAAAGGATCACGTGGAGGGCTTTGCTCCCGAGTGCGCCTGGGTCACCTATGGCGGCAACGAGAAGCTGGAGGAGCGCTACTGCATCCGTCCCACCTCTGAGACCCTGTTCTGCGAGCACTTCAAGAACGTGATCCAGAGCCATCGTGACCTGCCCTGCAAGTATAACCAGTGGTGTTCCGTTCTGCGCTGGGAAAAGACCTCCCGTCCTTTCCTGCGCCATCGTGAGTTCCTGTGGCAGGAAGGCCACACCATGCACGCCACCGAGGAAGAGGCTCGTCAGGAGACCCATCAGATGCTCAATGTCTATGCCGACTTCCTGGAGAACGTGCTGGCTATGCCCGTAGTCAAGGGCCGCAAGACCGAGAAGGAAAAGTTCAACGGCGCTGAAGAGACCTACACCGTGGAGTGCATGATGCACGACAAGAAGGCTCTGCAGTCCGGCACTTCCCACTACTTCGGCGACGGCTTTGCCAAGGCTTTTGACATCACCTTCACCGGCAAGGACAACCAGCTGCATCATCCCCACCAGACTTCCTGGGGTGTTTCTACCCGTATGATCGGCGGTATCATCATGACCCACGGCGACAACAACGGTCTGGTGCTGCCTCCCCGCATCGCTCCCATTCAGGCCATGGTCATCCCCGTTGCCCAGCACAAGGAGGGCGTCATCGAGGCCGCCGGCGATCTGCTGATGCGCCTGAAGGAAATGGGTATCCGCGCCCGTATGGATGCCAGCGACCAGTCCATGGGCTGGAAGGCTGCCGAGTATGAGATGAAGGGTGTGCCTCTGCGCGTGGAGATCGGCCCCAAGGATATGGAAAAGGGTCAGTGCTGCATCTGCCGCCGCGACTCCGGCGAGAAAGTGTTCGTGCCTCTGGCTGATCTGGAAACTGTTGTGCCTCAGCTGCTGGATTCCGTCCATGAGGGTCTGTATAACCGCGCTAAGCAGAATCTGGAGAACAACACCAAGGTCTGCATGACCCTGGACGAGGTCAAGGAGTTTATGGAGACCGAGGGCGGTTTCGCCAAGACCATGTGGTGCGGCGAGCTGGACTGCGAGCTGGAAATGAAGGAAAAGGCCGGCGTTTCCTCCCGCTGCATGCCTCTGGAACAGGAGAAGGTCTCTGACGTGTGCGTTTGCTGCGGCAAGCCCGCCAAGCACATGATTTACTGGGGCGTGGCTTACTAAAAAATTGCATGATAAAACCGCCTGTTCGGCTGATATGTACCCCCAATACTGGACAGCCAGTATTGGGGGTATTTTCATGAAATACAGTTATGAATATAAGTTAATGTGCGTGGATCTATATAGGCAAGGGAAATGGCCTGACGTCCCGGCAGGGATAAAAGAGAAAACATTTCACGATAAGATTCGTTTATGGGTTCGCCAGGAAGATGCGTGTGGACCAGAGAGCTTGCAACCTAAGAAGCAAAACAAAGCGTGGACAGCGGAAGAAAAGTATGAGTATGTGGCTCAGGTACTGGCGGGAAAATCATTCAAGGAGGTTGCAGTATCTGCCGGAATTGAATGTAGCCTATTGTATCAATGGGTTAGGCGGTATAAAATGACAGGGTATGAAGGATTGGTCGCACAACGAAAAGGACGGCCACCTAAGGAGCCTGACATGAAAAAGAAAGTTGTACCAGCAGAACTAACACCATCAGAACGAGAAGAAATGATTCGACTTAAAGCAGAGAATGAACGTCTGCAAGCGGAGATCGCCGTCATAAAAAAAGAAATCGCCTTGAGAGAAGAACGTTACGCTGCGCAACTCAAGGCGAAAAAGCAGCGCTCGTCAAAGAACTCCGTGAAGAAGGATACTCTCTAAAATACTTGTTGTCGGCAATGGAGTTGTCTAAATCAACATATTACTATGAAATCGGGAAGACAGACAAAGTTCAGGAGAGAAATGCGGATATATCCATTGAAATCACCATTATCTTTCATGAACACAAAGGAAGATATGGTGTCAGACGAGTACACCGTGAACTTTTGAATCGAGGTTTTCGGATAAACCACAAACGCGTCCAGCGCATCATGAGCCAGCTGGGGCTTATGGGCAAACGACCAAAAGAGAAGTATCATTCGTACAAGGGCGAAGTGGGCAAGATTGCTGACAATGTCATCGACAGAGATTTCAGTACAACAAAACCTTTGGAGAAATGGACAACCGACGTATCTCAATTCAATCTGCCATGGGGAAAATGCTACTTTTCTCCGATTCTGGATATGAATACAAACGAAATTGTATCCTATAATCTTTCCCTCAGTCCTAACATGGAACAAATTAAGGATATGCTTGATAAAGCATTTCAACGATTTCCCTCTGTGAAGGGGTTGATTATGCACTCTGATCAAGGCTGGCAGTATCAGCACGCAACTTACCGAAATGAACTGCAAAAGCATGGTGTTATACAATCCATGTCCAGAAAAGGCAATTGCTACGATAACTGCATTATGGAGACTTTCTTTGGCAGATTAAAAAACGAAATGTTCTATGGATTCGAAAATGAGTATTCATCTTTTGAATCCTTTGCAAACGCAATAGATGAATATATGGATTATTACAACAACAGGAGAATCCAAGCTAAAACAAAATGGATGCCTCCCTCGATATTCAGGGAAACATCCATGATGTTCAACTAATTGTTCAATTCTTATGACAGTGTCCAGAATTCTGGGTACATATCAAATGACGCGGTTTTTCTTTATTTTGATGCGATTTTACGCCAACCCATAAGCCTCGCTCAGGCCGTGAAGATTGCCCCGGAACACCATCCTGGCACCGGGCAGCTTGGTAAAGTCCTTGGGCAGGTACAGCACGCTGGCCTTGTCCTCCCGGATCAGCTGGGCGCGCTTGAGCACCTCTGCCACGAAATGAGAGCAGAAGTAGCGATCCTCCATCTGGTAGGGGATATAGAGCAGCAGACTGAGCAGCATGCTGCGGTGAGTGTAGCGCAGCTGTGCCTTTCGCTGGACAAAATCCTCCAGCACCGCCTTGATGGTCTGATACATCCGCTCGGGCACGGGGATCTCATACAGCGCACAGGGGAAAGGAGCTCGTCCAGGTTTATTGTAGCGGGTGACCTTTTCCACGATAAAACCCTTTTTCACAAAGCTGTAATAGGTGTTGCGGTCTTCGCTGAGGCCGATGGAGGCGTGGGTATAAGGAAAATCCGTGAGCCAGCACAGGGCAGATGCCATGGTTGTGGGGTACTGGGTCAGCAGAATGGTGATCTTGCGGTCAAACAAATGGGGCATTGGGGTTCGTCCTTTCCAAACAATGGCCTTAGGATACCACACTTTTGTGCCTGTGTAAAGCTTAAAATTTTTTATATATTCAAGTTGTACCTTTTGATGCATTCTCTTGACAGCGGTTGGCAGAAGGGGTACACTAAAACCAAAAACAGGCAGATTCTTTTGCAAAGGAGAAGCACTATGGACGCAAAATATGAAGCCCTTTTCACCCCGTGGAAGGTGGGCAATGTAGAGATCAAAAACCGCATCGTCATGTGCCCCATGGGCGGCACTTCCCT
>JAGAVA010000026.1 GCA_017620505.1 Clostridia bacterium | reverse complement strand
CGTGTCTGATGTTCATAAACGTTCCTCCGATTGTTGTTTTTTCGGCTGCAAATTCAAAGCGGTCAGTGCGATCAGCACCAGTAAAATGCCCAGCCAGCCGGACAGCGTGGGCATTTCCGAAAAGACAAAGATACCAAAAACAGTGGCCATCACCGGCTCAATACAGGCCAGTACAGCGGCAACGCCGTTTTCCACCTGCTGCAGGCCGGTGGTGTAGGAAATATAGGGCACGATGGTGGTCACCAGCGTGTAAACCATCAGGTAGATCAGATTTCCTCCGTCGGCACGCACCACCCGGGTGATCTGCCCGAAATCGGTGAGCAAAATGCCGCCCAACGCGCCGAACAGAAAAATATAGGCGGTGATGGTGATTGGGTGATAGCCCCGCTGCAGGGCAAACCGGGAGAAAATGCTGTAAAGGCCGTAGCCGAAGCCCGATCCCAGCCCCAACAGCAGGGTCATGGGGGACAGGGCCATGCCACCCGATGCCACACCGCTGGCAAGGGCGCAGCCTGTGATAGCCAGCACCAGACAAATCAGCTTTTTGCGGGTGAGCTTTTCGCCGAACAGCGGCACCGACAGCAGCAGCACAAACACCGGGGAGGTATAGAGCAAAATGGCCGCTGTGGACAGGGATGCCCGCTGAATGGTCTGGAAATAACAGTAATTGAACAAAATGACGCTGGCCATACCGCCGCCCACAAAGATCCAAAGATCTTTCGCCTTGGTTTTCAGCAAGTCACGGCGGAAAAGCACCAGCGCGGCAAACATACCCACTGCCGTCAGCACCGACCGCGCCTCCACGATCTCCATGGACTGCAAACCGATGGCGTTCAGGTGCCGCACAAAAATACCCATGGTTCCCCACAAACAACCGGCGAGGATCACCAGAAAGGGCGCAAGTTTTTTCATTCCATCACCTGCTTTTGCAAACGACTTTCTTTCATTATAGCAGAAAGTGCCGAAATGTCGAGCAAAAGCATGGGCGCATTACAAAATACATCAAAAGGTGTCATTCTGAGGCCTTACGCCGAAGAATCTCCCCCCTTTGCCGGAACGTTGCCGTCTTTGGGAGATCCTTCGCTGCGCTCAGGATGACAGTTGTGTATGTTGTAATGCGCCTATAAATTGTATCGATAAAAAGGTCAATCTTTGTTCACTTTATCCTTCTTTTTTGCGTGTTTTTTCTTGTAAGACTTGGTTTCGGTGAGGAATTCCCCTTTTTCCCGGTCTTCCTTTTTTCCATTGTCCAGTTTCGTAGCGCCCAACAAGCCCGCCAAAGCGCCCAGTACAACATAAGCGGGGATCCAGTTGGCGGTGCCGATAATCGCACGGCTGTTCATCAGACAGCCCATCAGGTATCCAAAAAAGGCACCCGCAGCAGGTCCAAGAATGTACGGATTGATATACATATTGCCGTCCCCCTTTTTTCTATATTGTACCAGTCCTGCCATGCACTCACAAGGCTTCCAAATCTTAAGAATTCTGAATTTTGCACACCCAAAGCTATATGCAAGGCACAAAATGTAGTC
Organism: Clostridia bacterium; assembly: GCA_017620505.1. Classification (GTDB taxonomy): domain Bacteria; phylum Bacillota; class Clostridia; order Oscillospirales; family Butyricicoccaceae; genus UBA4644. The sequence continues at coordinate 13,459 of JAGAVA010000026.1, read as the reverse complement.
CCGTCATTGCGAAGGCCGCAAGGCCTGTGGCAATCCGTTTTTCCATGCAGGCCGGGACGGATTCCCACGCCAGTGTGATCACTGGCTCGGAATGACGAGGATTTTAAGTTTTGCCCCACAAACAGAAAAAAACCGCACCCGGTTGGGTGCGGTTTGATGGCTTTTATCAGTCTGCAGTGTAGGGCAGCAGAGCGATATGACGGGCGCGCTTGATGGCCACGGTCAGCTGACGCTGATGCATGGCGCAGGTGCCGGTCATACGGCGGGGCAGGATCTTGCCGCGATCGGAAGTGTACTTCCGCAGCTTGGCGGTATCCTTGAAGTCGATGTAAGCGACTTTATCCACGCAGAACTGGCAAACCTTCCGGCGACGACGATTGTCGCGGGCGGGACGCTCGGGTCTGTTTTCCATGATCGTATCCTCCTTGAATCAGGTTAGAACGGGAGGTCGTTGTCATCACCGGGCAGCGCGGCAAAGGCGTTTCCGCCCAGACCGGCCATGGGATCGAAACCGCCCTGCTGGGGCATCTCGTTCCGGGGCTGGCTGTTATCACGCTTGGGCTCGGCAAAATGTACTTCTTCAGCGACGACTTCCACAGATTTGCGCTTGTTGCCCTGCTTGTCTTCCCACATCCGGGTCTGGATGCGGCCGGCAACGGCAACTTGCTGGCCCTTGACGAAGTACCGGCTGACAAACTCAGCGGTCTTGCCCCAGGCGACGATGTCAATGAAATCGGTCTGAGGCTGCTCACCCTGACGGGTGAAGCTGCGGTTCACGGCAAGGGTAAAAGATGTTACGGAATTATTGTTAGGGGTTCGGCGAAGTTCGGGATCGGCAACCAGCCGTCCCATCAGGATGGCTTTGTTCAGCATGGCTGCAACCTCCTCTTATTCCTTCGCGACGATGATAGAGCGGATGATACCGTCGGTGATCTTGTACACGCGGTCCAGCTCAGCGGGGAAGTCGGGCTTGGCGTCAAACTCGACCAGGGTGTAGTAACCCTCGGGCATATCGTCGATGGCGTAAGCCATGCGGCGCTTGCCCCACTCCTCAACCTTGGCGATCTCACCGTTGGCAGCGATCAGGTTGGTGAACTTCTCCACCAGACCCTTGATAGCCTCCTCGGTCAGAGTGGCGTTGACGATGAAGATGGTCTCGTACTTACCGGTAATTTTGGGCATTTCTTTGCACCTCCTTTTGGACATTTGGTCTGCGCTCATGACACAGACAAGGATAACATATAGATATTACACACTCTTTGCCAAAAAGTCAAGAGAAATTTTTCATTGACGGCAATTTTTTCATGTGTTATCATATATTTCGTATGAAACGCTATGTTTTGGAGGACGATCTCTATGAAATCCATTATCAAACGATTTGTCCGGCTGTTCATCGGCCTGTGCGTCATGAGCTTTGGCTCTGCTATGGCACTGGTTGCCGATCTGGGCATGGAGCCCTGGGACGTGCTCAACGACGGCATGGCCAAGTTCCTCCAGGGAATTTTCGATATTCAGCTGGCAAACGGCGCCGACCTCATCACCTTCGGCCGGGCCAACATCACCATCGGTCTGACCATTCTGGTGATCGACGTGCTGTGCAAGGAAAAAATCGGCTTCGGCACCTTTATCAATATTCTGCTGTGCGGCAACGTGGTAGACTTCTGCACCGGCGACATGATTCCCGGCTTTGCCCTGCTGCCGGACTTCCGCGGCCTGCCTATGGCAGAAAGCTTTGTTCCCCGGCTGATCCTGTGCGTACTGTCACTGCTCCCCGCCGCCTACGGTATGTATATTTATATGTCTGCCAAGCTGGGCTCGGGCCCTCGCGACGGTCTGATGTGCGTGGTCAAACGCCGTGCCACCAAAATCCCTGTGGGCGGTGTCCGTGTGATTCTGGAGGGCTGCGCCCTGACCCTGGGCTGGTTCCTGGGCGGCACGGTGGGGCTGGGCACCATCATTCTGGTGCTGCTGTCCGGCCCGGTGATGCAGATCATCTTCAAGCTGCACAAGTTTGACGTACAGGAGCTGCGCAACGAGACGATCCCCGAAACCATCGCCGCTGTCAAAAAGGCACTGGCGAAATAAAGCTTGCATTTTTTCGTAAAATCTATTATACTATATGAGTGATAATTTGTCACCCATATATTTGCTGGTGTAGCACAGTCGGTACACCCTCCGCAGAGGGCGTGCGGGCGGCAACCGCGCAGCGGCTCTTGGCCGCCCGTAGTGCAGCTATACACAGCGAGATTTTCCTCAGCACCGCAAAACCCATGCTGGTGTAGCACAGTCGGTAGTGCAGCTGATTCGTAATCAGCAGGTCGCGTGTTCAAGTCACGTCACCAGCTCCAATAAGAAAGACCAGTCTTCGGACTGGTCTTTCTTATTGGAAACCTGGGAAATTTCATAGGGTTTTCCCGAAATAAATCCGGGAAAACAGCACGCGCGACTCCGCGCGGCGGCCAGAAGGCCGCTCACGACAATAAGACCGGTCTTCGGACTGGTCTTTCTTATTGGAAACCCGGGGAAAGTCCATAGAATTGGGACGGAATGAACTCGTCCAAACAGCTTGAAACCCTCAATTCATCATCCGAACCTGCTCCTGTCGGATAAGTGGGTAGCTGACCAGTTTGCTGCCGTCCAAGTCCTCCCGCCGGAGATCCACCGCCGTGATTTGACGATTTTCATAGGTGGTATAATAATAAATGCCCTTGTCGGCGTTGCAGCAGGAGGTATACTGGGTAAATTCCAGCCCACCCTCACCGGTATCACAGCAGCCCCGCGTCTGGCTAACGGTACCCAGAATATGAAAAAACTGGCTGATGCTGGCCTGCTCCGACTCCTCCGTCACCGAATGCAGCCGGGTAAAGGCCGCCCGGACAAACCGGGACTGGGAGGTCAGATCACCGGGTAGGCCCAGCGCTCCCATGCCGAAGCTGTAGGCCTTCAGTTCCAGGCCGGGCGCAAAACAGTTTTCCGGCAGGCGGGGAGACAGGGCGCGGTAATCATTCAAGCGGAACAACTGCCGGTCAAAAGGCGGATTGTTTGTCAACACCCCCACCGGGTTGTCATAGATATGCAGCCCGTCTGCCATGGATTCCAGCACGATGGCCTCCTGCCGGTCTGCAATCAGCCAATGCAGCTGCGACGGAGGCAGTTCCGGTCGGAAAGCCGTAGGGGTGATACACAGACGCTCCAGCGCCTGCCGCGCCTCGTTTACCGACGCACACCGCCCCAGCAGCCACGGAATCAGCTCAAACTGCGCCACATTGTCCTTGCCCTCTTCCGGACCCCGGTAATGGGTATTGCCCACAAAGTTCAGCCCGGCGATCGCAAGTCCCTTTTCGTTGATGGCATCATAATACAGGGGATACTCCTCCAGCACATAGGCCATACCCACGATAGCATAGTGCTCTTCCAGCGTCTTTCCGTGCCGAAAAGGCAGCGGATATTTTCGCGGGGTCACGGTCACGGTCTCTCCGTAGGAACAGGTATGATCCAGCGTTCTTCCGAAATAGAAATCCTTGGTTTGAAATGTAATAGCCGTACACATAGGCAGCCTCCGTAATGATGGTTTTCCATAGTTTCACCGGATTTTGGCTCTATATTCCGCCCTCAGGAAGAGAAATACCGGTTTCTTCAGCAAAAAGGGGTTGTAAAAGGCAGCTGCACCCGTTATAATAGAGCCAGAAAACCACTTTCGTTTCTGACACCGAAATTGCGATTGAGGTGAAAGATACAGTTCGGCGTTTTTGCATCGGAATATTCCTGTAAACGTGACTGCATCTTTCGGATGTGGTTATTTTTTTACAAAAAGGAGATTCGATCATGAAACGTACCAAACTGTTTGCCATGCTTCTGGCCGCTGCCATGCTGCTGACCCTGTGCGCCTGCGGCAACACCGATTCCCCCGCACAGGACAACACTGCCGACACCACCGAGCCTGCTCCCGCCCCCGTGGAGCCTGCGCCTGCGCCTGTTGAGCCTGCTCCCGCTCCCGTGGAGCCTGTGTTGGACACCGAACTGCCTGTCAATATCATGACCCTGAACGGCACCACCGGTTTCGGCATGGCCAAGCTGATTGCCGACAAGACCGCCGGCACTGCCGCCCTCAACTACAACATCTCTGTGGAGACCGATGCCAGCAACGTTACCGCTGCTCTGATCAACGGCACCGTTGACATCGCCGCTCTGCCCACCAACGCTGCCAGCGTGGTCTACAACAAGACCCAGGGTGCTGTCCAGGCGCTGGCTCTGAACACCCGCGGCGTGCTGTATGTGGTGGCTGACAGCAGCGAGACCATCACCTCTCTGGCCGATCTGGAGGGCAAGACGGTCTATGCTCCCGCCCAGAACCCCACCTTTATTTTCAACGCCGTCTGTAAGGCTGCCGGTGTGAACGTCACCGTGGACAACACCTATGCTCAGCCTGCCGACCTGCGCACCGCCGTGGTTTCCGGCGAGGTCAAGCTGGCCGTCCTGCCCGAGCCCATGGTCACCATCGCCAAGGCCAACAACCAGAATCTGTCCGTTGTGCTGGATCTGACCGCCGAGTGGGACAAGGTTTATCCCGCCGGTAGCCTGGTGCAGGGCTGCGTGGTCGTGCGCCGCGCCTTTGCCGAGGAGCATCCCGCTGAGATCGCCAAGTTCCTGGAGGAGTACGAGGCTTCCATCAACTATCTGTCTGAGGATGCCGCCGCTGCCGCTCAGATGATCGTGGATGCCGGCATTTTTGCCCAGGCTCCCGTGGCACAGAAGGCCATCCCCAACTGCAACCTGTGCTTCATCGCCGGTGCTGATATGCAGCCCGCTCTGGGCGCCTTCCTGGATACCATGTTCCAGGTGGCTGCTCCCTCTGTGGGCGGTGCTGTACCTGCCGACGACTTCTACTACGTAGGTCAGTAATTTTTTCGGGGCGGATGGCATCCATCCGCCCTGTTTTTATCTATTAAAGGAGTGTACCCATGAAGATCACTCGCGCTTTTGTGAAAAACTGCATCGTGCTGGTCTTCTGGCTGTGCATTTGGCAGGGGGCAGCCCAACTGACCGGCAACGAGCTGTTGCTGCCCTCCCCCCTGTCCGTACTGACAAGACTGGGACAGCTGGTGCTCACCGGCTCTTTCTGGCGGATCGTGCTGGCCAGCCTGCTGCGCATCCTGTGCGGCACGGCAACTGCGGTGGTACTGGGCTGTGTGCTGGCGGTGGTCTGCTGCCGCTGGCGGCTGCTCAACGATCTGCTGTCCCCCCTTTTGACCATTATCAAGTCCACCCCGGTGGCCTCCTTTATCATCCTGCTGCTCATCTGGATCGGACGGGACGTGCTGCCTTCGGTCATCGTCCTGCTGATGGTGCTGCCGGTGGTCTGGGGCAATGTGTGTGCCGGTATTCGCACCACCGATCCCCTGCTGCTGCGCACCGCAAAAGTCTTTGGCTTTTCCCGCTGGCGCACCCTGCGCCGGGTTTATGTTCCCTGGGTCATGCCCCATTTTCTGTCGGCCTGCCGCACGTCCCTGGGACTGGCCTGGAAGTCGGGCATCGCCGCCGAGGTACTCACCGTACCTGCCCTGTCCATCGGCAAAATGCTCTATGAATCCAAGCTGTACTGGGAGGTACAGGATCTGTTTGCCTGGACGGTGATGGTCATCCTGTGCAGCCTGGTCATTGAAAAGGTACTGATGGCTGCCATCGGCCGCCTTGGACACCATTATCCCACGGGAGGTGAGGACGCATGATCGCCATCGACGGTCTGACCCTGTCCTATGACGGACAGCAGGTACTGAAAGACTGCTCTCTCCGGGTGGAGGCCGGCAGCCGGGTGGCGCTGATGGGCCCTTCAGGCTGCGGAAAAACCTCCCTGATCAACGTGATCGCCGGACTTCTGACCCCCGATTCCGGTAAGGTTTCGGTCAACGGCAAGGTCAGCTATGTGTTTCAGGAGCCTGCCCTCTTTCCTTGGCTGACAGCGGTGGACAACATCAACGTGGTGCTGTCCGACCGTCCGGAGACCCTGCCCCGGGCACAAGCGCTGCTGGATGCGGTGGGACTTTCTGATTGCCGGGATAAATATCCGCACCAGCTTTCGGGCGGACAAAAGCAGCGCATTGCCATCTGCCGCGCACTGGCGTACGGCGGCGATATTCTGCTGCTGGACGAGCCGCTGAAAGGGCTGGATCCCGATACCCGTGCGCAAGTGTCTGCACTTCTTCTGCAGGAATGGGCCGGCAAGACCTTGTTGCTGGTGACCCACGATCAAACGGAGGCCGAGAGCCTGTGTGACCGGGTCTACCGCTGGCAGGAAGGCACCTTTCGGTAAACCTCTGTAAAATTGTTAATTTTTTGAAGAAGTCTGACAAAATGTCAGGCTTCTTCTTTCTTTTTTGGCAAAAATATGTTAAAATGTTTTAAGTAATTTTCAAGAGGTGACTGCGATGACCTATATTGCTTATGTGATGGCCGCTGTGGGCGCTTACGCGCTGGGCTGTTCCAATATGGCTTTTTATCTTTCCAAACTGCACAAGGTGGACTTCCGCGGCGGTGGCAGCGGCAATCTGGGTGCTTCCAACGCCACCATTCTCATGGGTTGGAAGGCCGGGATTCTGGTTGCCATCCACGATGCAGGCAAGGCGCTGCTGGCGGTTTTGCTGGCCAATCTGTTCTTCCCTGCGCTTCCCAATGTGGGCGCAGTGGCAGGTACCGCCGCCGTGCTGGGGCACATCTTCCCTGCACCTCTCAAATTCCGTGGCGGCAAGGGCTTTGCCTCTTATGTGGGCATGACACTGGCGCTCAACTGGAAGTTTGCGCTGGTGGTACTGGGCATCGTGATTCTGGTGACGGTGATCACCGATTACATCGTGGTGGGAACCACAACCACCGTTGTGCTGGTTCCCGGCTATCTGGGCTGGGCACATCACAGCTTTTTGCTGGCAGGCATTTTGCTGATCGGCACGCTGGTCATCCTGTATAAGCATCGGGAAAACTTTGTCCGCATGGCAAACGGCACCGAGATCGGTCTGCGTTCTGCGGCAAAAGGGGAACGACGCATAAAAAAGGGATAATTTCAAACACTAAAAGACGGCAGGAATGTCGTCTTTTTCCATTATATGGTTAAAATTGAATTTTGAGAATAATTCTTAAAATTACTATTGACAAACGCAGAAAAATGGTATACTATTTAGGTACAGATTAAGGAACACAAACGACAGGAGGAAAGAAAATGTCTGTATTGCATATTCATGAAGCCAACTTCGAGCAGGAAGTGCTCCATTCCGATAAACCCGTTCTGCTGGACTTTTTCGCAAGCTGGTGCGGTCCCTGCGGTCAGCTCTCCCCCATCATTGACCAGTTTGCCGCCAACCATCCCGAGCTGAAGGTTGCCAAGATCGACGTGGACGCCCAGCGGGCGCTGGCCAAAAAGCACAAGGTCTTCAGCATCCCCACTCTGGTGGTTTACAAAAACGGCGAGATCACCAAGCGCGCTACCGGCGTGCATACCGAGGAAGAGCTTCTCAACCTGATCTGATTCTCATATTCTAAACCAAACACACATCATAAAAACACAAAAAAGGAGATCGAAATTATGTCTAACATCCGTTTCTTCCAGTGCAAAGAGTGCGGCCTGATGGCTGCTTCCCTCAACGATAAGGTCATCCCCAACCTGAACGAGCTGATCCCCAATACGGTGGAAGCCAGCGGCGAAAAGCACAAGCCCGTGGTCAAGGTAGAAGGCGATAAGGTCATCGTCAGCGTCGGTTCCGTGGCTCACCCCATGGTGGAAGAGCACTGGATCGAGTGGGTCTGGCTGCAGACCAGCAAGGGCGGTCAGTACAAGGTCATCCAGCCCGGTCAGGCTCCCGAAGCCGTCTTCCAGCTGGAGCGTGAGACTCCCGTTGCCGCCTATGCCTACTGCAACCTGCACGGCCTGTGGAAGACCGAACTGTAAGGTAAATAACAAAAAGCCGCCCTCGGGCGGCTTTTCTTTTTTATTCCATTTCGATGGCTTCCAACTGTTCCAGCACCCGATCCAGCATGGCACGGGATGCTTCGGGGTGATCACCCGGCCCGATCACATTCACATAGTACAGAACATGGCCCTTTGCCAATGTGCCTGTGCTGCAGCCGTACCGCCCCGGGCCTTCCTCCTCAATATAGGCACCCGTGCCGCCGGTTTTCTCCAGATAATCCGAGCGCATGGCATCACTCACGTGTCGCCGCCCGTCCACCGTCTCCGCCGGGTCACCATATACGCTTGCCCAGAACTGCAGCCGAATATCGCCGGTATAATAGCCGGCACACAGGGTGACCTTACAAAAATGGCCCTCTTGGTCGCCGCGCCAGTTGACCTCCATGCGGGATGCATCGGCAAATCCAATGGGCATCCCCACGTAGGTGCCTTTTTCCAGCCAGTCGCAGGTTTCCAGCGGGTTGGGAACGATCAGCCCCACAAATTCTTCACAGTCTGTCCAGCTGTCAAAAGATTGATGACCGCTGGCAGCATCTACAGGACTGTAGTAAAGCTGATTTTTCCCCAGACCGTTCCACCAATCCCAGTCCTTCTGCAGGGCATCCTTGATGGGCTGACCCAGCAGCTCGGAGGGCACCACCCACGGGGTTTGGGATTTGTCGATCTCGGCAGGCTTGCCGCAGCCGGCCAGCAGCAGACAGGATATCAAAATCATGCTGAGCCATTTTTTCATCAGACGACCTCCTTAAAACACCATCTGCACCAGGATCATATAGCACGCTGTGCCGCCGATGATGGACAACAGGGTGTTGTGCTTCCACAGATGCAGACCTGCGGTGATGCCAACGCCCAGCGCGGCGGGTGCCAGCGAAGACGGCTGGATCACCGACACCCCCTTCAGACAATAGACCACCAGCATACCCATGATGGCATAGGGCAGGACTTTGCCCAGATAACGGATGAAAGGCGGAGTCTGCCGCTTGTCCCCCAGCAGCAGAAAGGGCAGGAATCGGGTTGCCAGGGTACCCGCCATCATGGTGAAGATCAGCACCATGGCGTGGGTGTTGTTACTCATGAGCCATGCCTCCTTCCAGTCTGGAGCGAAGAGCCGCCAGTGCCAGCGTGATCAGGAGCATGGAGGGGATCAGGAAGATCTCCTGTCCAAACAGCACCAGACAAATCAGGGTGGCACCCACGCCCAGCAGGGCCGGTCGATGTTCCCGGGTAGAAGTCCACTGCTCCACAAAGACGGTGACGAACAGCGCCGTCATGGAAAAATCAATGCCGGTGGTGTCAAAGGGGATGATCTGTCCCAAAAGGCCGCCCAGAAAGCTGCCCAGCACCCAATAAAAGTAGTTGAACAGCGAAACCAGCAGACGATAGGTGTGGGGATCGCTGCCTTCCGGTGCGCTGCCGTCGCACAGCAGCGAATAAGTTTCATCGGTAAGGGTAAAAATGAGCAAAGGTTTGCGCTTTCCGGCGTTTTTATAGGTATCATACATGGATACACTGTAAAAAATGTGCCGCGCATTGACCATCAATGTGGTCATGGCGGTGACCAACACCGACGCGCCGCCCGAAATCAGACTGACGCCCACGAACTGCATGGAGCCGGCAAACACCAAAAGGCTCATGAGCAGCGCCCATACCGGGCCGAAGCCGGCCTCGTTCAGCAGAATGCCAAAGCCGATTCCTAACACGATATACCCTGCCATCACCGGCAGGGATTTGACAAAAGCGGTTTTTACAAGAGAATGGTTCACGTTTTTCACGCTTTCCTATGGTAAATTCTTGAAACAGCATACCATAATCCATCCGAATATGCAAGGGCGTCCGCCCTTGCCACAGCCCGCCCTTTATGCTACAATATTTCCATAAAAAACCTTGTAAAGGAGACCGAATCTATGGATTTACAGACTGCGCTGCAGCAGCTTTCCGCCCTGCAGCAGAAATTATACGCCTTTCGCACCGCCTCCTCTGCCCTCTATCTGGACGGCGTGACGGTGGCTCCCCGGGACACCTCCGAGGGCCGCGGCGTGGCGCTGGGCATTCTGGCCGGTGAGGAGCACAAGCTGTTTTCCGCTGCCGAAACCGGCGAGCTGATCGCCTATCTGGAGACCCAGAAGGAGCAGCTGGATCAGGAGCAGGCTCGTCAGGTGCAGCTGCTGCGCCGCAACTACGACCAGCTTTCCCGCATCCCTGCCGATGAATATATGGAGTACGCCCAGCTGGTGAATCAGGCCAGCGACGTGTGGCACCGGGCCAAGGAGACTTCCGATTTCGCCCTGTTCCAGCCCGTTCTGGAAAAGCTGGTGGCCTTCAACCGGAAGTTTGCCGCTTATTACGATGCCAAAAAAGCGCCCTACGACGCGCTGCTCAACGAATATGAGCGGGGCATGACCATGGATAAGCTGGATCTGTTCTTTGGAAAGCTGCGGGAGCGTCTGGTTCCCGTCATCCGGGAGATCGGTCAGGTGGAGCAGATCGACGACAGCTTCCTGCACAAGGTCTATCCCATCGAAGATCAGCGGAAGTTCTCCGACTATCTGATGGAAGTGCTGGGCATGGATCGCAACCACTCTACCATCGGTGAGACCGAGCACCCCTTCACCCTGAATTTCAGCAGTCAGGATGTGCGCATCACTACTCACTATACCGAGACCGAGCTGGCCTTTTCCATGTATTCGGTGATCCACGAGGGCGGCCACGCCCTGTATGAGTTGGGTGTCAACCCCGCCTACGACTACAACTGTCTGGCCGGCGGTGTGTCCATGGGCGTGCATGAGAGCCAGTCCCGATTCTATGAAAACCTTATCGGCCGTTCCCTGCCCTTCATTCAGGCCATTTATCCTCGGGTGCAGAGCTTCTTCCCCGAACAACTGAAGGATGTCACCGCCGAGCAGTTCTATAAGGCGGTCAACAAGGCAGAGCCCTCCCTCATCCGCACCGAAGCCGATGAGCTGACCTATTGCTTCCACGTGATGATCCGCTACGAGATCGAAAAGCAGTTGATCGGCGGCACGCTGGAGGTCAAGGATGTTCCTGCCGTCTGGAACGCCCTGTATAAAGAGTATCTGGGCGTGGATGTGCCCGATGACAAGCATGGCTGCCTGCAGGATTCCCACTGGTCGGGCGGCTCCTTCGGCTACTTCCCCTCCTATGCGCTGGGCAGCGCCTACGGCGCACAGATGCTGCGCAACATGGAGCAGGAGATTGACGTTTGGGGCAGCGTTTCCAAGGGCGATCTTTCTCCCATCACCGAATGGCTCAAGGAAAAGGTGCACAAGTACGGCTGCCTGCTGGAACCCGGCGACATCGTCAAGCAGGCCTGCGGCGACTTTGACCCCACCGTTTACACCGATTATCTGGAAGACAAGTTCCGCCGTCTTTACAACCTGAAGTAAGAGGTATTTATGATTCTGGACATTCCCTCCCCGGCACGGTATGTGCTGGAACAACTGCATACCGCCGGTTTTGCCGCCTATGTGGTGGGGGGCTGTGTCCGGGACAGCCTGCTGGGGCGCACCCCCGGCGACTGGGACATTACCACTGCCGCACGGCCGAAGCAGGTGCATGAGGCCCTTGCCGGCATCACTGTTCTGGACACCGGCCTGCAGCACGGCACGGTGACGGCGGTGCTGGACGGTATGCGGCTGGAGATCACCACCTTCCGCACCGAAGGCACCTATTCCGATCATCGGCGGCCCGACAGCGTTTGCTTTGCGGAAACAGTCGAGGAAGATCTCTCCCGGCGGGATTTCACCGTCAATGCCATGGCCTTTTCCCCCGAAACCGGACTGATCGACCCCTTTGGCGGGCGGATCGACCTGCAAAATGGTATTCTGCGGGCGGTAGGCCATGCCCAAAAGCGGTTTGACGAGGATGCGCTGCGCATCCTCCGGGGACTGCGTTTTGCCGCACGGCTGGGATTTTCCATCCAGCCGGAAACCGCCGCCGCCATGCAGGCGCAAAAGCATCTGCTGCTGGCACTGGCGCAGGAGCGCATCCAGGCCGAGTTACTGCCCCTGCTGTGCGCCCCGCATGGAGTGGAGATTTTGCGGCAGTATCGGGAGATTTTCGCCGTGTTTCTGCCCGAAATCACCCCCATGTTCGGCTTTGACCAGCAGAACAAGCACCATCTCTATGACGTGTGGGAACACACCTTACACACCATGGAGCACATCGACCCCGAACCCTGTCTTCGGCTGGTGATGCTGCTCCACGACTGCGGCAAGCCCGCCCGGTTTTCCATCGACTTCCGGGGAGATGGGCATTTTTATGGTCACGCCGCCCAAAGTGCCCAGCTTGCACAGGCAGCATTGACCCGGCTGCGGTGCTCCAGGGAACTGACCGATCGGGTGGTACGGCTGATTTATTATCACGACCACGATATTCTGGACAGCCGTAAAAGTCTGCTCCGCTGGCTGGGCAAGCTGGGTGAAACTGACCTGCGGGCGCTGCTGCACATCAAAATTGCCGACAATCTGGGACAGCACCCCAAATATCTGCGGGTGGAGCGGTTCCGGCAGACACTGAGTTCACTGGATACCCTGCTGACCGAGCAGCCCTGCTTTGACCGTTCCTCTCTGGCAGTCAAGGGCGGCGATCTGCTGCCACTGGGCTTGCGAGGCGCTGCCATCGGGCAGGCGCTGGACAGCCTGGTAGCCGCCGTCATCGACGATCAGGTGGAAAACAAAAAGGAAGCCCTTCTGGACTTCCTCAAATAACGAAAAAGACGCGTTACAAAATGCAGTTCTGTCATTGCGAACCAGTCCGCAGACTGGTGTGGCAATCCGTTTTCCTCTCAAAGTGGTACGGATTCCCACGCCAGTGTGATCACTGGCTCGGAATGACAGGAGAGGTGTGCATTTTGCAACGCGCCTTTATTTTATACCATTTCTTCCCGCAGTCTGCGGCGCAGGCGGGACAGAGTCACCGGCGTCATGCCCATAAAGGAGGCCAAATGCTTGCCCGTGATCTTATTTTCCAAATCGGGATACTGCTTGCGGAACCACTGATACCGGGTCATGGCATCGCTCTGATACAGCATCATCTTCACCTGCCAGTGGCGCTCCAGCGCACGCATCAGCTGCTGATTGTAGATCACCAGCAGTTCGGGCTGATCCAGCAGCTGCAGCAGTTCAGCCAGCGGCACCATCAGCACCTGACATTCGGTGGTCGTTTCAATGTGTACCGGGGACGGCGTCAGAAAATCACCCGTGCCCATGATCACGTCGCCTCTGCGGAAGATAAAGCAATCGGTAATATCCCGGCCATTCTCATCCACGATATAACCGCGCAGCACACCGGTTACCAAAATCGGCATCATTTCCATCCGCTCACCCATGGAAATGACCCGATGGCCTTTTTCCAGTGTCTCCAGGCGGGAAATTTCTGCCAGTTGCTCGGCGATCTGACCATCCTGTACGTTCAATGTATCTTTATAAAAATCAGCAGTTCTCAAAAGCGCACACACCTTTCCGTTTGGGTGATGACTTGTTT
>JAGAVA010000025.1 GCA_017620505.1 Clostridia bacterium | reverse complement strand
GATCGACCCCAACGCCACGACCATCGAAGGCGTCGAGGTAGAGGAAATCTACGACGCCGCCAAGTATCCCCAGTACTGCCTCATCAGCCCCATCTGCGGCCCCGACGGCACGCTCTACTACCGAAATGACAGCGGCACCCTCATTGCGCTGACCACCAACAACGCCTACCTGACCGATCTGACTGCTTCTGTGGGTACGTTTAGCGAGGACTTTGCCCCGGGCCGCCACGACTATGAGCTGGTCGTTCCCGTAGGCACCCAGAGCGTCACCCTGACCCCCACCGCCTGTGACGGCGGCACCACCGAGGCGGTTACCGCCACGCTGGCGGACGGCACTGCTGAGGCAACGCTGACTGTGACCAAGGGCAGCGAGTCTCGCACGTACACCGTTTCTGTCCGCACGGTGTCCACCAATGCCGCCTTGGGCGGCCTGAAGGTCAATGAGTCCAACTCTTACGGCGGCACCATCAGCCCGGATGTTGCACCCGCTGAGCATTACTATAGCTATCTCACCGCGGGCGACAGCCGAACCTTTATGAATGTATGGCCCGATGTTGCTGACAACCACGCAACGCTGAAGGTCTATCCTATGGACAATGCGGCCGGCAAAAATGCCGCAGCCCTCGAAGAGGACGGCAGCATGAAGAAGACCGCTACCAATCAGGGCCACAACCGCTACGCTGTTTACTTTGTGGATGGCGATAAGCCCATGGCTGTTCGCATCGAGGTGACCTCCGAAAATGGCGAAGTGGAGAATTACTACGTGGTCATCAGCAAGGCAGCTGCTGCCGAGGATGGCCAGGCTCTGCTGAAAAAGATCAAGGCCGACAACGATCTGGCTGCCGTCATTGCCCAGATCGACGCCATTGGCACCGTGACTCTGGACTCCAAGGCTGCCATCGAAGCTGCCCGCGCCGCTTACGACGCCCTGACCGAGGAGCAGAAGGCGCTGGTCACCAACGATGACGTACTGACCGCCGCCGAAGCTACCCTGAAGGCGCTGGAAGAGGCTGCCGCCAAGGCCGCTGCCAATCAGGCCGCTGCTGACGCCGTGATAGAGAAGATCGACGCCATCGGCACCGTGACTCTGGACTCCAAGGCCGCCATCGAGGCTGCCCGCACCGCTTACGATGCCCTGACCGAGGAGCAGAAGGCGCTGGTCACCAACGATGACGTACTGACCGCCGCCGAAGCCGCTCTGAAGGCGCTGGAAGAGGCCGCCGCCGATCAGGCCGCTGCTGACGCTGTGATGGAGAAAATCGATGCCATCGGCACGGTCTCCAAGGACTCCAAGGCTGCCATCAAGGCCGCCCGCGCCGCTTACGACGCCCTGACCGCCGACCAGAAGGCACTGGTCACCAACTACAGCACCCTGACCGCCGCAGAAGAGACTTTGTCTGCTCTGCTCAACCCCATCACTGGCGACAGCATGAACATCGCGCTGTATGCCGCCGTTCTGCTTATGTCCCTGATAGGCATGGCAGTACTGCTGACTCTTAAGAAGAAGTCCAGAATCTAACGTTTACCTTCGGAGGGCAGGCACCCTGCCCTCCGACCGGAACGGGCTGATCAAAGACCGACTGCAACTCTTTTTTGCTTTCCGGTTGCCGGCCGGACTTTGATCAGCCCACCCTCTTTTTTGAATCGGAACATTCATGCAATTTGCATTACATATATGCCATCGGTCGGTGCCCTTCTGACAGATGGATTTTTGCGTTTTTTTACAGCACAGACAACAATTCCGGGAGGATGCCGTATGAAAAAGAAACAGATTGCCAATTTGATCATGGTTGCCATGATCGTGCTGATCGCGACACTGGGCGTTTTGGGCGTGGGCTATATCCGCGGGTGGTTTGATATCGCTTCGGTGGATATCGCCCGTCTTTCCACACTGCAAGGCACCGTCAATATGGAGCGAAAAGGAGTCATCTATCCCGTTGAGCAGGAGACCACCCTTCGTTCCGGCGACAAAATCATGACCCTGCCCGGCGCTTCTGCCGTGATTCGCAGAGGGGAAGACACCGTTACACTGGGCGACAATATGGAATTGACCGTCACCGATCCCGGAAAGGAGCAGTTGATCCTGACTGTTGCCAAGGGCGAGCTGTTTGTCAACAGCCTGCAGAGTCTGCAGCTTTGCTTCCCTCTGGGCGAGGCCACCGTAGAGGATGCCACAGCGGCTCTCAGCGTCCGGGAAGGCGCGCAGACACTCAGCGTATTCCGCGGAACCGTGGGTGAGACTGCCGCCGGTCAGGCAACGGAATATGTGGGCGAGACATTTTCCACCCGGAAGATGCAGCTGGACAGCCTGAATGATTTCCTCCTCGGGCAAATCCGAAGCACCGGCGAAGCTACCCCCCTTTGCTATACCGTCAAGGATCTGGACGATCTGGAAGCCAAGCGCCAACAGGCCATGCAGGATATGCTGGACGGGCAGGACACGCCGGATGGTCATACCCACAGCTACACCGCCGCGTCTGTTGTTGCCCCCACCTGCAGTGCAGCGGGCTACACGGAATATGTCTGCGAATGTGGCAGCCGCTATGAGGCAGATCAGACAGCCATGACGGATCACTCCTGGGGTCCGTGGGCGGTGGAAAAAGAAGCCACAACGCAGGAGCAGGGTCTTCTGCAGCGCACCTGCAAAAAGTGCGATGCCACAGAGAGCAAGAAGACCGACAAGCTGGGTCAGGGCCACACCCACAGCTATACCTCCGAAGTCGTGGCACCCACCTGCACCGTCGAAGGCTATACCGCTTATCTCTGTGCGTGCGGTCACACCTACACAAGCGACCCCACTCCCGTAACGGATCACAGCTACACTTCGCAGGTGGTGAAGCCCACCTGCGAAGCCCAGGGGCATACCGTTCACACCTGCGCCTGCGGCAAAACATATACCGATTCCGTCACCCCGCCCGCCGGACACAGCTGGGGCGAATGGAAAACCGTAACAGAGGCTACCGAAACCGCCGAAGGTCTGAAGGAGCGAACCTGCTCTGCCTGCTCCAAAAAGGAGCAAAAAGCCATCGCCAAGAAAGAGCCGGGCGTCGTAGGCTATGTGAGTATTGAGATCCGCTGCGATACCATTCTGAACAACATGGGCGACCTGACTCCTGGCAAGGCAGAGTTTGTGCCCTCCAACGGCGTGATTCTCCCTATGGTGCAGGTGCCGTTTTATAAGAATGAAACAGTTTTTGAGGTCCTCAACCGCATCTGCAAAAAAACGGGCATCCAGATCGAGTACAGCTGGACACCCCTCTACGGCAGTTATTACATTGAGGGCATCAATCACCTGTATGAGTTTGACTGCGGTGAGCAGTCCGGCTGGATGTATAAGGTCAACGAATGGTTCCCCAACTACGGCTGTTCCAGCTATTACGTGGACGATGGCGACGTGATTGTCTGGTGCTATACCTGTCAGGGGCTGGGCGACGATGTTGGCTGCGGCTGGATGGAATAACCGATGCGTTACGATGCTTTTTCCAAGTGCCATCCGGCGGTCAACTTCCTCTTTTTCGTGGGAGCTATCGGCATGTCGGTGGTCATCCAGCACCCGGCATACCTGCTTGCCGGAGTAGGAACCGGCGCCATCTACTATTTGCTCCTGCACGGAAGAAAAGGCTGGAAGATGAT
>JAGAVA010000024.1 GCA_017620505.1 Clostridia bacterium | reverse complement strand
TATACGTTTTCCGGTCGGATTTCCAGCAGCTCCCATAAATGTCTGGCGGCGATGCCTTTATTGGCTTCAGGATGCATGATTTCCAACATATGGGGCGAAGAAAACTGGATGAAAAACTGCGTCGGGAACTGCTCCTCCAAAAAAGCAGCTACCAAAGGCAGCACATCGCTCTCTCCTGTTACCACCAGACTGAGCCAGGGTTGAGGAATGTCTTCCGCAAGGCAGAAATTCCAGGGCATCTTCACATTTTGAAAATGCCGCCGGGTCCAGAAGTTATCCTGGGCCACATAAGGCGTATGGTTTGCATAAACCTCGATGCCGATCTGCGGAAACTGCCGTTCCAGCATTTTGCAGAGGTTAAATCCCGGTTCTCCAACACAAGTATTCCACACATCGGCTTTTCCATTAAAATCGTAAATCACCGAGCCGTTGTAAAGAATCGCCGGTGCATTAATGGACAGTTCTGGGAAAAAATGCTCCATGCCTGCTTTGCTTCTACCGGTGGCGACGGTGAACAAACCGCCATTTTCCATAAAATAAGCCACAGCCTCCCGGTTTTCCCGGGAAATATGATGGTCGTCAAAAAGATAAGTGCCGTCTAAATCTGTGACGATCAGTTTTCCTTCAAATTGTTTCATACAGTTCTCCGGAGTTTATGCAGCAGGTCGGTAAAATATTCGGGCAAATCGCTTTTTACCAGCCGGAGCTGCCCGTCAGCAGGGTGCAAAAAGGTCAGTTCCCGTGCATGCAGACACTGCCCCTGCAGGTCAAATTTGGATTTGGATGGGCCATAGACCTCATCTCCCACAATGGGGTGCCCAAGGCTTGCCATATGAACGCGGATCTGATGGGTACGGCCGGTCTCCAGTTTGCATCGAATATGGGTATAACCGGGATACCGGGCAATGACCTCATAGTGTGTGACGGCATGACGACCGTCTGGAACAATGGCCATTTTTTTGCGGTCTTTGGGACTTCGACCAATGGGGGCGTTCACCGTTCCTCTGTCCTCCTTCAGTCCGCCGATGACCACTGCTTCGTAGGTGCGTGCCAGAGTGTGATCCTTCAGCTGCTCCGAGAGATACTGATGTGCCCGGTCGTTTTTGGCGATGATCAGCAGGCCGGAGGTATCTTTATCGATGCGATGAACGATACCGGGGCGGAAAGCGCCGCCGATCCCCGACAGGCTTTCGCCACAATGATACAGCACGGCGTTGACCACCGTGCCGTCGGGATTGCCGGGGGCAGGATGCACCACCATGCCCTTGGGTTTGTTAATGACCAGCAGATCCTCGTCCTCATAAGCAATGTCCAGCGGGATGTTCTGGGGCACTGCGTCGATGGGTTCGGGATCGGGCAGATGTACCTCCAGGGTTTCACCGCCGGTTAATTTATAATTTTTCTTCAGGGGCTTACCGTTCAGCAGAACGTGCTCCTCCTCGGCCAGCCGCTGGGCTGCAGAACGGGTCAGTTCTTCCAGCTGCTCTGCCAGAAATTGATCCAGTCGGCGGCCTTTCTCTTCAGGCGTTGCCGTCAGAAAGATGGTCTCCATTCTGTGCGGCCTCCTTCTTGGCTTTTTCGATTTTGGGCTCCATAAACAGGATATAGATCACCATCATACCCACACCAACGCACAGCAAAATGTCAGCCACATTGAAAATGGGGAAATTGATCAGCCGGAAGTCAAACAGATCCACCACGTAGCCCAGCAGGATACGGTCGATCATGTTGCCAATGGCACCGCTGATGATCAACCGCAGGCTCATGCGGCCAAAGGCGTTTTGCAACCAGTTGTTATGCAGTGCCCACAGAAGGCCGGACAGCAGCACCACCGTCACCGCCAGCAGCAGCCACCGCTGGCCGGTGAACAAACTGAACGCTGCGCCGGTGTTCTCGCAATAGGTCAGATGAAACACCCCTTCCCACAAGGGAATGGTGCCCACGGCCTGCAGTTCGGTAGAGGCCCAGTATTTTACGATCTGATCGAAGACAATTCCGATCAGAGGGATCAAAATATTCAACAGCATAAAAACTCCTTAAACAGCAACGATCTCCACCTTGCCGGTGTCGGGCTTTTGCAGGGGATCGCAACGGCGCAGGGCAGCTCTCCCCTCTTCGGGAATCAGCTGCAGCTGACCGTAAGCCTTGGTAATGAAAAGTGCGTGCGCGGCCTGCTCCACGGCGCAGGCTGCATCAAAGGCGTGCCACATGGAGGCACCCATGGCGATGGGACCGTGGTTTTGCAGCAGGGTCACACAATTGTCCTCACCAAAGCCCCGGATGGCGCTTTCGCCCAAAGCATCACTGCCGGGAATCTCAAAGGGCATCACCCGAACAGGACTGGAGCAATACATACACAGTTCGTGATTAAACAGAGGAATTTCCTGCCCCGCAGCAGCAGCAGCGGTGGCATAAATACTGTGACAATGCACCACAGCGCACACACGGGGGTAAGTCTTGTAAATCAGCGTATGCATGGGCCATTCGGAGGAAGGCTTATAAGGGCCGTCCACGATGTTTCCCTCAATGTCAATAACGGTAATATCCTCCGGTTTCAGAAGATCATAGGGCTTGGAGGAGGGCTTGATGGCGATGAGACCACTCTCCCGGTCACGGACGCTGAGGTTTCCGCCGGTGTGCATGGTCAGACCGCTCTGCAGCATCTGGCGGCCATAATAAACCACCTGTTCCCGCAATTCCTGCAGCAGCATGGGCATCGCTCCTTTCGATACAGGCATAATTTGACGCTTTATTATACCGCTATCGGAGGAATAAAACAAGAGCACACCGAAAAAAGTGTGCTCTTTAGACATAATCTCTTACAGTCTCTTTTGGATTTGCTCTTCTACCCGTTCGGATGGTATTTCACAGCTGTCTGCAATAATTTTCTCCACCTGACGGCGGCTCATAGGACGTTCGGTAATCACTTTACCTGCACTGGTGAGTCGTGCCGGCAGTCTGACGGCCACCGTGATTCCAATCAGAACGACAGCGGCTGCCAACACCAACAGCACACCGGGTACACCCCTGTCATAGGTTTCTTCCATGGTAGTGGTGTCAAACAACATGGCGCCCAGTTCCACCGTTACCTTGTCACCGTAGGTATGAACCAGTTCCTGCGCCGTTTCTTCCGCATCTTCTGCCGTTTCCAGCACCGAAATGTGCACCTTGTTCTCCATCTCATAGATGCCGCAAGCCACGATAGAGTGGTCTCCTGCAATCATACGCTCCACGATAGCCTCATTGACTTCCTGCAGTTCCTGATAGCTGTAGCGTTGATAGGTAAAGGTGACGGTGTCGGGATTTTCCAGCAGAGAGAGAATCTTCTCCTTGCCCCGCTCCCCTGCTTGGTCCTTGGTGACGGCTACCGTCATATTGTTCATTCCGCCGTCGGTGCTCCACACGCCGCAGATATAGTCGGGATAGCCCTCATAGCCGCCCCAAGCCTGATACAGTTCTCCCATGGTGGCGTATTTTCCGTCATCCGTTTGCTCCATTGAAGCACCGTCGGCAGGCATATCCGATACAGGGCTGTCAGGTGCTGTGTTGCCTTCCGGAGCGCCGCCGATAATTAGCACATCCGGTGCAGCCGTACCACCTGACAGATCTTTGGGTACGGTACATTCTACAGCCGCCAGTGCCGGACAGCCCAGTGCCATCACCCAAGTCAGGCACAAAAAGTATACGAACAATCGCTTCATAAGCATCCTCCATCCAAAATCATTCGCAGTTTGCCGATGGCCTTTTGATACTGCCACAGCACGGTGCCCAGCGGACGTTCCACAATGACAGCTACCTCCCGAAAGGTCAGACCGGCGCTGAGATGCAGCGCTACCAACTGCCGCTCCTGTACGGTCAGCATGGAGAATGCCCGTTCCAGATCGATCCTGCTGTCGGGATCGCAGGATTGGAAGCACAGTTCAGGTTGTTCCAGATTCTCGATTGGTTGTTGCTTTCGCAATGTATCAATGGCAAGATTTCGTGCCATCTGAAACACATAAGCCCGGGGCTTTTCCACCTGAGGCGGCTGTCGATACAGCTTGAGAAACACCTCCTGCAGCACATCTTCTGCAAGCGCCCGTTCACCGATCACCCGAACCAAAACCGTGAAAACAGGAACTTTCATTTCCTGATAGATTTCGGAAAACGCCTGTCGATCTCCGTTATGCAGCTGCTGAAAAAGTTGTTTTAATCTTTGATCGATCATTCTTTCGCCTCCTTTCAACTACGATAACGAATGTGGGAACCAAATTATTGGTTTTCTTGAGAAAAAGCCCGCCGGAAAATCCGGCGGGCTTTGAAATTGCAGGAATTAGTCCTCGTCGTCCTCGACCTTATGCTCGGCAATGATCTTGTCCTGAACATCGCGGGGCACTTCTTCGTAGCGCTCGAACTTCACGGTGAAGGAACCACGGCCCTGAGTCATGGAACGCAGAGTAATAGCATAGTCAGCCACTTCACTCATGGGAACCTCAGCCTCAACCAGCTGCAGACCCTCTTCCTCGGCGGGATTCATACCCATAACACGACCACGGCGCTTGTTCAGATCGCCGATGATGTCGCCCATGTAAGAATCGGGGATAGTGACCTTCAGGCTGCCGACGGGCTCCAGAACCACGGGGTTGGCCTGGGGGATACCGGCCTTATAAGCCAGACGGGCTGCCATCTTGAAGGACAGTTCGTTGGAGTCCACGTCATGATACTTACCATCCATCAGGGTGGCCTTCATGCCGACCATGGGGAAGCCGGCCAGAACGCCGTGCTCCATAGCCTCGCGGATACCCTTTTCAACAGCGGGATGGAAGTTCTTGGGCACGGAGCCACCGAAGACTTCCTCGGCAAACTCAAAGCCGTCACCGGGGATGGGCTCAAAGTTCATCTTAACGTTACCGTACTGGCCGTGACCGCCGGACTGCTTCTTGTGGTTACCTTCGATCATGGTGACCTTCTTGCGGATGGTCTCACGATAAGCAACCTTGGGATCGGACAGATCCACTTCCACGCCGAACTTAGCCTTCAGCTTGGAGCACAGAACGTCGATATGGATATCACCGGCGCCGGAGATAACCATCTGCTTGGTCTCAACATTGTTGACAACGGTGAAGGAAGGATCTTCGTCCTTCAGGCGTGCCAGACCGGCAGCGATTTTTTCTTCCTGGCCCTTGACCTTGGGAGTAATGGCACGGGAGTAGCAAGGCTCAGCGAACTCGATGCCATCCAGCTTGACGAAGGTGCCGGGGGCGCACAGAGTATCACCGGTACGGGTGTTGTTCAGCTTGGCGACCAGGCCGATGTCACCGCAGGAGATCTCCTTGACCTCGATGTTCTTCTTGCCCTTAACGATATAGATGTGACCCAGCTTTTCCTGAGTGTCGGTATTGACGTTGTTCAGAACCATGTCGGAAGTGATCTTGCCGGACACGACCTTGAAGTAAGAGAAGCGGCCGTACTGGTCGGCAACGGTCTTGAAGACGAAAGCCATGGGCTTGCCGTCGGCATCGTACTTGACCTCGACGGGGTTGTCGTCCTCGTCAACACCGTGCTCAATACGGACTTCGGAGGGGCTGGGAGCAAAGTTCAGAATGGTATACAGCAGCTGCATGGTACCAACACCGGTAAAGGCAGAACCGCAAACCACGGGAGCCAGAGAACCGTCGCGGACACCGGCGCGCAGACCGGTCAGCATTTCTTCCTTGGTGAATTCCTCGCCGTTGAAGTACTTGTCCATCAGCTCTTCGGAAGTCTCAGCAACAGACTCCATCAGAGCGGTACGCAGATTCTCCACCTGATCCAGATGGTCGGCGGGCAGGGGCACTTCCACAGTCTTGTTGCCCTCAGCCTTGAAGGCCTTCTTGTTGATCAGGTTGACAACGCCGGTGGGCTTGCCATTCTCGATCAGGGGGATGGTGAAGGGAGTGACACACAGACCGTAAGCATCACGCAGGGACTGGAAAGCCTTTTCGTAGTCAGCATTCTCCTCGTCGATCTTGGAGATATAGAAGAAGTGAGGCAGACCCTGCTTGCTCAGACGCTTCCAGGCCTTTTCGGTACCGACAGAGGCGCCGTTCTTGGCAGAGACCACGATAACGCCGCAGTCAGCCACGCGCAGAGCCTGAGCCACTTCGCCCTCGAAGTCAAAGTAACCGGGAGTGTCGATGAAGTTCAGAATATAATCCTCATATTCCACGGGAGCCAGGCTGGCCTGGATAGAGATCTGACGCTTGATCTCCTCGGGGTCGTGGTCGCTGACGGTGTTGCCCTCAGCAACCTTGCCCAGACGGTCGATACCGCCGGTACGATACAGCAGGCTCTCCACCAGCGAAGTCTTACCCTCGCCACCGTGACCCAGCAAGCAAACGTTACGAATTTTCTCCATGGGATATGCCATAGTTTTCTCTCCTTACAATGGTTGTATTTAAATCACAAAAACGCAATTTACCATTTCATTATATCGGATTCGGTTGTACTTTTCAACAATTATTTTATACATAGTATGAAATAAAATAAAATGTTGCACAAAAACTCGCATCAAAGTCTGGTAACAATGCCCCGAAGCAGCTTTGCAGGCAGGCTCCAAAGCAATAAATAGAGCAAAACGTTGATGGGATCGGCGGCCACGACAGCCCCCTCTCCGGTGAGAAATGCCAGGATCAGCATACCGAAAAGCGCACACAGCGTTCCCATCACGCAGCCCAGCCGGGCAGATTTTCTCCACTTTTTCGCCGCAGCCAGCACCTCGGCAAACGGCATCAGACCGTCCCTGGACAGCAGTGCCAGAGTCTCTTCCTCTTTGCCGAAGGAGGACGCCGAGTAGCGCAGGCGTTCTTCCAAATCAGGCTGATAGGTGGTGTCCCGCTTCAATTCAAACCGGGCCTCCACCGCACTCTGTGTCTGATTGGTATCCCGCAGCGCCAGAACCGGGCGGATGTGACTGTGCCTGAACAGGCCAAAGGCACCATAAACGGGGGTCTGCACCGCATAGCGAATGGAAAATATACCGGCAAACTGGGAATCAATGGCAATAAAGATGCTGTCCTTGAGCTTCAGGCCTTCGGTCACCCGAATACCCATCCGCATCAGATAAGATGCAGTGCCCAGCTGGACGTACCGTCCGCTGACGGTGGCGGCAATGCCGCGGGTATCAAAGAAGCGCAGCTCTTTGGCCTTATTGGGCACAATATACATCTGACGAGCGAACTCCAAAAAAGCTTTGGACAGGCCGCCGCCAACCTCCTGCAGCAAGGCTGCGGCACATCCCACAACCACCTCAGGCTCCTGGTTCTCAGCAATCTTCATACCGGTGATCTTCACCGATCCGGCAGGATACAAATCGGAATCCCGCAGTACGGCGGCGTGACTTTTGGCCAGCCGACCGGCACTCTGGGCATTCACCAGCATACTGCCCGATGTATAAAGCTTTTTCCCCAGTCGCTTGCCGCTGGCGCTGGAGGACAGCAGCAGACACATGGGTGCCGTAACCGACAAAATCGCCGACAGACTCCAGAGGAAGCAGCGGCTCTCCCCTTTCATAACGCTGGCAGACATGGCAAGGGCTACTGCCAGAACAATGGCAACCGGACTGTAAAATCCCGAATATTTTTCGGTAAAATCGGGATAGGACAGCGCCTTCAGGGGTACATCCACACCGCTTTGCGTCTTTACCGCCAGATCCTGTGCCTTGCCGTCGGTATACAGCTTGACACCGCTGGGGGCGGTTCCCATGGTCATGGCTTTATAATTGCGCCGGAGCGACTCGTAGCGTTGCCGCTTGGATAACAAGGCAAAAAATCCGGTAACGGCCGTAACGCAGACATAAGGGCAGCCAAACCGCCAGTCCGGAAGAAATGCCGCAACGCCGCAATATCCCAGTGAAGTCAGTCCGGACAGGGTCAAAACAGTATCCAGTGTAGGCTTTCCGTGGAACAGTCTCCAACAACCGGCCACGGTGCTTTCCGTGCACAGCAGCAGAGTGAGCAGCTGGCACAGCGCAAAAATACCCATATAATATTGCGGGTATGCCTCATAAGTAAAACCGGCAGGCATAGGCAATCCCCGGGTGACGGCCAGTGTCAGATACAGAGAGGTGATCACTACCGGGAAGAACAGAAGCAGCCGCGCTGCCATACCACCCAGTCGACGACCCAGCTTGGTGGCCATCTGCGCAGAATCCTCCGCAGGGCGGTTGACCCGGTCATAGGACAGGCGTTTTTTCGGCTTGCGAGGCTTTTCCGGTTCTTCAGGATCGAAAGCATCCGGATCGGGTGTAAACTCCAGCTTGGCCTGTCCGGTGGTCAGATCAATGGTGCGCAGCCGTGGCGGTGCCTTTTCCTGCTCCACAGGCTTGGCTTTTCCGCCCTCTGCGGCAGTTCGCCAGGGCGCGGAGGTGCGATTGCGCTGCTTGTCCTCTTCGGTGGGTTTGGGCGGTGCTTTCCGGGGCGGCGGCACTTCCCGCTTGGTAAAGGCCGTGAAGTTCAGAGGTTCTGCCTTTGCTTCTTCGGGCTTTTTAGGGCCTTCTTCGGCCTTCTTTGCCATCTCCTTCACCGCAGGGAACTTCATGGTAATCTGTCCCGGATCGGTCTTGCGTTCGGCAACCGGGATGGCATCGTTTTCTTTTTTGATTTGGGAAATGGTGGCAAGAATGGTGTCGTCCACCGTGCTGCTCTCCTGCACAGGCTTCTTTTGCTGCTTTTGCCGCTCACGCATTTTTGCTTCAAAAGCCGCCTCCTGCGCGCGCATTTCCGCTTCGGACAAAGGAGCATCCTGCTGCGGGGCAGGTTTCCGGGCAGGCTTCGCCGCAGGCGGCACATCTGCCGTCTGTTTGGACTTTTCGGTTCCGGTCGGTTCCTTGAACTCGGCCAAAATATCTTCCAGCGAATAACGCTCTTCGGAATCTGCCACAGAAACGCTCCTTTCCATCAAATCAGGATTGGGTAAAATCAGCCGCGCTGACGCACCGCCTCATACAGCAGAATAGCTGCGGCATTGGAAGCATTCAGCGACTGAATATTTCCCTTTTGGGGAATACTGACGATCAGATCGGCGGCCTTGCGGACACCTTCCGAAACACCGCTGCCCTCAGCGCCGATGACGACGGCGCAGGGCATATCAAAATCAATCTTGGCGGCAGGCTGACCACCCATGTCGGCAGCCAGAATGAACACGCCTTTTTCTTTCAGCTCATTGATGGCGGTGCTCATGTTGGCGCATTTGGCAACAGGCAGATGCTCCAGTGCACCGGCAGCGGCCTTGGCACAGGCAGCATTCAGACCGGCGGAGCGATGACGGGGCACCACGACACCGTGTCCGCCCAGCACTTCACAGGAACGGATGATGGCACCCAGATTGTGGGGATCGGTCAAGCCGTCACACAGTACCAGCAGAGGCTTTTCTCCACGGGAGGCAGCCAATTCCAAAATGTCATCAATGGTCTTGTATTCGGCAGCTGCGCCCTGGGCCATAATGCCCTGATGAGAGCCTGTAATGCTCAGCTTGTCCAGCTTGCGGCGGTCACATTCCTGAATGGCAACACCTGCAGCCCGTGCGGCAGACAAAATGTGGCCCAGATTTTGTGCGCCCTGTGCAATCAGGATCTTGTCCAGCTGACGACCGGACTGCAGCGCCTCCCATACGGCGTTGCGACCTTCGATCAGTCCGGCATCACCTGCGGTATCCTGACTGTCCAGCTGCTCCATGGCTGCAAACGCCGAATTGGCACGCTTGGGGCGATCATTCCGATAAGGACGATTTTTGGGGTTGTTTTTATGGTTGTAACGGGGTTTTTCCATAATGCTCCTCCGTTCATAAGATAAATTTTCGCATTATTTTGTAGTATATCACACTTTTCTGTCAATGAAAAGAAAAAGCTGTGCCAAACGACACAGCTTTTTTCTTAATAACCAAAAAATGCCTTATGAAGATGCCTGACTGCATCTTTTGCCTGTTCCCGGGGCAGGATCACCGAGATGCGAAGCTCTCCGGTGGTGATGTACTGGGGCTCGATGCCGCCCTCCTGCAGTGCCCGCAGCATATTGGCCGCCACACCGCAGCCATCGGACATTCCCGCACCCACTGCCGACACCTTTGCCATGCCGTTCTGGATCAGGAAGCCTGAGAATCCCAGCTCCCGCTGACTGCTTTTCAGCACAGTACTCACCTTTTCCCGTTCCTCTTCGCTGACGGAAAAGCTGACCACACCCCGTCCTTTTGCAGTTCCCGGCGAACGGATGATCACGTCGATGGATACACCGCTGTCTGCCAAAAGGGTAAACAAGCGGCAGGTTTCCTTGCCGGAATCCAGCCCCAGCACGGTGACCATCGCCACCTGCTCGTCACAGGCCAGTCCCCGCACCGGATGTGGATGAGTCGACTCCACGCCCAGTTCCGTACCGCAAAAATTGGGATCAAACGTCGAACGGACCTCCACCTTCACCTGATGCTCTCTTGCCAGTTCCACCGCCCGACAATGAAGTACCTGTGCACCCAGCGCTGCCATCTCCAGCATTTCATCGTAGGAAATTTCACGGTGGACCAATGCCCGATCCACCACCCGGGGATCGGCAGAATAAACCCCTTTCACATCGGTATAGATCCGGCACACGTCAGCCCCCAGCGCAGATGCCAGAGCAACTGCCGTAGTATCGGAACCACCTCTGCCGATGGTGGTGATTTCTCCGTTTTCATCCATTCCCTGAAATCCGGCCACCACAGCTACTTTGCCTGCTTCCAGCGCCTGCTTTACCCGTCGGGGTTCTACCTTCAAAATCCGTGCATCTCCATGGCGTGCTTCGGTACGGATCCCAGCTTGCCAGCCACAAAAGGATACAGCCGGACACTCCAGTGCCTCCAGCTGCATGGCCACTAAGGCCATAGACATTTGTTCTCCGCAGCTGAGCAGCATATCCCGCTCTCTGCCAGAAGGCGTTTTGGTGATCTCCATGGCTTTTGCAATCAATTCATCGGTGGTATCGCCTTGCGCGGACACCACAACAGCAACCTGATCTCCGGCCTGCCTTTGCTCCGCAATCAGTTGGGCAGCCCGTCGAATATGGCCGGCGGAGGCCAGCGATGAGCCTCCGAATTTCATGACAATCAGCATAATGCAACCCTCCATTCTGTTCCTGATATCAGTGTATGGCGGCGATGTGCAGGCTGCCACGAAGGGTGCAGGGCGTTGTTTCGACGAATGGCAGCCCCTTACGGTGGTACAATAAAAGGAAGATATGCTATGCTTACTGAAAAGCTGTTTTACTTGTCACCCATTGTGAGGAGAGGATCTTTCGTGTTTCAATCAAACACCTTTTCTGATCGGCTGCGTTCTCTTTTGCAGTTGGTTCTGACGGTCGGACTGTCTGTGCTGTTTTATCGATTCTTCTTTCGACCGTTGCTCCCCCTGATCATTGCATTTGTGCTTTCTTCGCTGATCACCGCTCCCGCGCAAAAGCTGCAGGCAAAATGCAGGCTGCCAATGGGAGTCTGTGCCCTACTTATGACCGTATTGCTTGTGATCAGTCTTTTGACCGGTGGTTATTTTCTGTGCAAGCTGGCGTTGCAGCAGCTGAAAACCTTCTTTCTTCAGCTGCCTGACTTTTTCGATGGATTACAGCAATCTCTAATCGCCATTCAGACCAAATTAGAGCGTTGGTTTCCACAGCAACGGGCACTGCCTAAGTTTCTTTCCCCGTCAGAATGGCTGGAAGGGATTCATGCGCCGGAGATCCATCTGGACACCCTGACAAGCTCTCTGGGCTGGGCTGCCACTTCCCTGCCCAATCTGCTGCTAACGGCGGTTTTCATTTTAGCGGCTGCCGTGATGCTCACAAGCAGAAGACAGGAGATTTTTGCCTTTGTCAATCGGCAGCTTCCGGCCAAACTGCTGACAGCACTCCGAAAGCTGCGGCAGTACCTGTTGGAAGCGCTGGCGGGATGGTGCAAGGCACAGGGAATTCTGGCTGCCGTCACCTTTGGAATTTTACTTGCAGGCTTCTTTTTCTTGCGGATACAGGCCGCAGTACTGCTTGCATTTCTTGTGGCGGTTCTGGATGCACTTCCCGTATTGGGCGCAGGTCTGTTTCTGATTCCCTGGGCGCTGGCAGAATTACTGCTGGGCAACACCGGCCGCGCCGCCGGTCTGGGACTGCTGTTTGCCGCCATTCTCACCGTCCGCAATGCGCTGGAGCCTCATGTGGTGGGCAAGCAAATCGGTCTGCACCCTTTCGTCTCCCTGTTGTGCTTTTACTATGGTTGGCGGCTTGCCGGCATCCCTGGGATGGTTTTACTGCCCTGTTTGATCCTGATACTTGTCAAATTGCAGGAATGGGGGTATAGTAAGCTATGGAGGTGAGCTACTATGCGACTGATTTCCTGGAATGTAAACGGCCTTCGTGCCTGTGTGGGCAAAGGCTTTTTAGACTTTTTTGATGAGATCCGTGCAGATGCCGTTTGTCTGCAGGAGACCAAAATGCAGCCCGACCAGCTGACGCTGGAACTGGAGGGCTATCAACAGTA
The DNA here is from genome assembly GCA_017620505.1 of Clostridia bacterium. Classification (GTDB taxonomy): domain Bacteria; phylum Bacillota; class Clostridia; order Oscillospirales; family Butyricicoccaceae; genus UBA4644. The sequence continues at coordinate 2,185 of JAGAVA010000024.1, read as the reverse complement.
TTGGAACAGCGCCGTAAAAAAGGGTTATTCCGGCACGGCGATTTTCACAAAGATGCAGCCGTTTTCGGTGAAGAATGGCATGAACATCCCAGAGCACGATACCGAAGGCCGGGTTATCACCTGCGAATTCGAGGATTTTTATCTGGTGACCGTCTATACGCCCAACGCCCAAAGCGAGCTGGCCCGGTTGGATTACCGCATGACCTGGGACGATGCTTTCCGGGAGTTTTTGCTGGAGCTGGATGCCAAAAAGCCGGTGATCGTCTGTGGCGATATGAACGTTGCGCACAAGGAAATCGACCTGAAGAATCCCGGCCCCAATCGTGGCAGCGCGGGCTTTACCGACGAAGAGCGGGAAAAGTTTACCAAGCTGTTGGATGCCGGTTTTACCGACACCTTCCGCCATCTGCATCCCGATCTGATCGGTGCCTACAGCTGGTGGAGCTACCGCTTCAAGGCACGGCAGAACAACGCCGGGTGGCGTATCGACTATTTTCTGGTGTCCGACCGCATCAAGGACAAGATCGTGACGGCAAGTATTCTGCCCGAAGTCATGGGTTCGGATCACTGCCCGGTGATGCTGGAAATTGAGCTGTAAACATACGAAACGGCAAGCACAAAACCGTGCTTGCCGTTGTTTTTTTATGATTTCAGTTGATCCGCACATGGAAAAAGGGGCAATCATCATCGGCTATATAATACCGTTTGAGGATCAGTCGGGAGCGCCCCTGCAGGATGGGTGCATTCGGATTAGAGGGTTCCAATCGAAAGGTCGCCTCGTCATCCATGTAATACTTTCCGGTGAGCAGCGCCTGCTCAGGCTGATCGACGGGCTGCAGGGAATAATAGCCGCTGCCGATCATCACCAGCTCGCATTTTGTGAGAGTATCATTTTGGTACACCAATACCTTCTCTGCATCATGGCTGCGCCGGTCGCTTTGATTCACATAGATCACGTCGCCAATGTCGGTACACCAGACGGTGCCCGGCTGACGCTCAGGTGCGGTGGTAAAAGCCCGATAGATTCGCGCCTGTTCTTTGGCCTCCAAGCCGGTATTGACTGCAAGACAAAGCAATACCGCCACCAGCAGCAGGCAAAGAAAAACGATCCTGTCCTGTTTTTTCACGTTCCTACGCCTCCCCACATCTGTAAAGTGATTTTACTTTGCAATTACTGTGGTTGCTTATTCAACGTATGCAAACGGCAGCTGATTTAGGTTTTCATGCAAATCATAGCGGTGCAGGATGATATGCCTTCGCCCCTTGGCAAAGGCCACTTCACTTTCACTGTCGTCGCTGCATTGCAGACGAAATACATCCTCCCGTTTCATGGAGAACCGTCCTTCCAAAAGGTGCTCTTCGCCCAGCCAAAGCATTTGAAACCGTGCTCCCACGTCGAGGAATTCGGCTTTCTGCCACTGGTCTTGCCACAGAACGTAAGCGGAAAACCGGCCATCATGGTTTATAAGATACAGATCTTGCTCATCTGAGATCCAGAGGGTATTGGGCTGATCCATAGGGTGCATGGTGCTTTCCATGCTGTTCAAATTGCGGGAATAGGCCAATCCACCGATAAAATATGCATAAAATCCTGCCAACAGCACCGCCGATGCAAGCAAGAAAATCAAAATCAGACGCAGAATACGGCGCTTCCAATTCCAATCAGTAATCCAGTTCTTCATCTTCCCGTGCGTATTTTTCGCCGAATTTCTGGAAGTTTTGCCGCATCAGCTTTTGCTGCCGCCTGCGCCAACGGACATTTGCCGTGGCTTTTCCCACAATCAGAAGCGCCAAAACTGCTCCGGCGATCCCCCAGATCACGTAGCGCCAGCTGTGTAGAAAATGCAATACGATGCCGCCGTCCCGCAGGATCAGAACCACCGATTCCGCCGGGGTAACGGTCACACCTTCCTCCCCCGCCAGCACCGGGCGACCCAGCAGGTCATCATAAAAATCCACCGTCCGACGGTCATCCATCCGATAGGTGACCAGACTGCCATCCACCGGTGTCTTGCGCCGGTCGGTAATGAGCAGATCACCGGTGTCGGTCTGTTCATAGGCGGTCACCAGATACAGCGACTGTTCGTCGGTGCTGTAAACGCCCCAAGGGCCCAATCCCAGGCTCAGATCGTTCAGTCCGGCAGACAGATAACAGGCCAACGCCAGGATCAGCAGGAGCAATACC
>JAGAVA010000023.1 GCA_017620505.1 Clostridia bacterium | reverse complement strand
GAAGCTGTTTGCCCATCCTCTGCATCCCTACACCCGCGCCCTGCTGTCCGCCATTCCCATGCCCGATCCCGAGTCGGAGAAGAAGAAGGTGCTGGAGGTCTACGACCGCAGCTGCCATCATTACGAGACCGACAAGCCCGTCTGGACCGAGATCGAGGAAGGTCACTTCATCATGGCCAACCAGGAAGAGCTGGCTGTCTATCGCCAGAAGCTGGCACAGTAAAACCAAACACCAAAGGCCGCCCGAATGGGCGGCCTTTTTGTTATGAAAACAAAGAAAAAGGACGGTTTCCCGTCCTTTTTTGGAGTTTTAAGAGGTTTATCTTCTTCCGCGTCCGCCCATGCCACCGGAGCGTCCACCGCCGCCAAAACCGCCGCTTCTGCCGCCGCCACCAAAGCCGCCGGAGGAGCGTCCACCGCCGCTGAACCCGCCCGAGCGACCGGAAGGTCGACTGGTGCGAATGGTAGTTCTGGGGGTGCGAACTGTGGTGCGGGGAGGGGTCATGGGACGGGAATTGGTGTGGATGGTGGTGCGGGGTCTTGTGGTGGTATGAGATCGGGGCGGGGTAGGGGTGCGATAAGTGGTGTTTGTTCGGGGTCGCTTCTTGCCGATAGAATTAGCGGAAATCAGCGCGACCACAATGACAACGAATGCGATGAACAGGATCAATCCAATGCCGGAAAAGCCAACGGACGAATACTCTCCGTAATAAATATCTCCGTTCAACGTTCCGTTTTCAAAATGTGCGCCAGATAACAACATTTGGATGCCATCGGAAAAGGCAAACAGTGCGCCTTCGTAATCTCCGGCAGCGAAGTCGGGCTCCAGATACTGCTCCATCAGCAGATCAAAATTGCTGTCCAAGGTGTAGGCAAAGGTGGAAGCGGTGTCGTAGCCGAAATAATAATCCTGCTTGCCGGTAACCATCAGCAGCAGCATATCGGAGGTGCCCAGCCGCCAGTTATTCCACAGGGTCTCGCAGTATTCAGCCGTGCTCACCTTACCGGTGGTCTGGACGATCGCTACACTCAGTCGGGGCGTCAGCTCCCGCTGCAGGGAAGCAAATTGGATTTCCCCGCTGTCGGAGATCACACCGGCCTTGTCGGTGATATACAGGCTGCTGTCCCGGCTCACCGGCTTGCCCTGCAGGCCGATGAAGATGGCCAGCGCCACCAGCACGCAGGTGATCACTACAGCCAGTTTTCGATTGTGTTTCATAGATCAGGCTCCTTTCGTCAGGAGGGATGGGCGGGCCGCTGAGGACAGCAACCCCTACAGTAATTTCGGCTATGCTGGAATTACTGCCGGATGTCCAGCAATTTCTGCTTCAGCTCGCCCTCGATGCGACCAAGTTCCTGCTCGGCCTCGCGGCGCTTCTGACGGCCGTCGTTCTGGATCTTGACCACTTCGTCCAGGGTCTCCACCAGCATCTTGTTGGTGTTCTTCAGGGTCTCGATATCCACGATGCCACGCTCGGACTCCTTGGCGGTTTCGATGGTAGCCATTTTCAGCTTTTCGGCGTTCTTCTTCAGCAGCTGATTGGTCATTTCGGTGACCTCTCGCTGGGCCTTGGTAGCCTGTACGGAGTGCTCCATGCCCAGTGCCAGCACCATCTGGCTTTTCCACAGAGGGATGGTGTTGGTGAGGGTGGACTGGATCTTTTCGGCCATCAGGGTATCGTTGTTCTGCACCAGACGGATCTGGGGTCCCATCTGCAGAGAGATCATGCGGGTCAGCTCCAGATCGTGGATCTTCTTTTCAAAGCGGTCACAGAAAGCAGCCATATCGTTGGCGGCCTGGCTGTCGGCGGCGTCGCCGGTCTTCTGCGCCTTGGCGATCATCTCGGGCAGGACGGTCTCACGGATGGACTGCAGCTTTTTCTTACCGGCCAGGATATACATACCCAGTTCTTTGTAGTTACCCAGGTTCTTCTCGTACATCTTGTCCAGCATGGCAATGTCTTTCAGCAGTTGCACCTGATGATTCTCCAGCACGGTGCAGATCTTGTCCACGTTGGTTTCGGCCTTGTCGTAACGTGCCTTCAGATTGGTCAGCTTGTTGGCACTCTTTTTGAAGAAGCCGAAGATTCCGCCTTCGTCCTCATCCACATCAAAGCCCTTCAGCTCGCCTACCAGATCGGTGACCAGGTCGCCTACTTCACCCAGATCCTTAGTGCGCACGTTGCTCAGGGCGCTTTCGGAGAAGTCAGACAGCTTCTTCTGAGCGGCAGAGCCGTACTGCAACACCATCGTGGCGTTGGTAATGTCAATTTTTTCGGAAAAGTCGGCAATGACCTTGCGTTCTGCCTCGGTATAGGCGCTTTCATCCAGGAAAACGGGTTCCACCTCGGGTGCGGCTTCTTCCGCGGCCTCGGCCTGGGCATCCAGTTCGGGGGTCAGGGTCAGGGAAGGGATGCTTTCTTCCATTTCCAGCATGTTCTTGTCAGTCATGGTATGTTCCTCCGTTTATCTCAAATTTCAATCAATCGTTGCTTACAGTTCCAGCTTGATGTCGCCTGCCTGGAAGGTCTCCTCCTGCAGGGGCTGAATGGGCTCCACTGTGGGCATTTTTCCCGCATCGGTGAGGCCTTCCTGCGCCATCATGCCTTCCATTACAGTGATGTCGGTATCAATGTCCAGTGCGGTGTCGCCAAAGAGGGCATCCAGCTGCTTTTCAAAGGCCACATCCATGGTGTCCAGCATCTGGGTGATGCGCTCCTTAGAGGCTGTGATATTTTCGCCCTCCACACCCTGCTCTTCCATCAGCTCATAGGTCTTGACCAGTTTTTCCAGCGTGGGCAGGTAGTAGTTCATGAACTTGCGCAGGTCGTCGGCGCTTTTGGGGTTCTGACGGACATAGTCGAAAATCCGCTGGCAGGTACCGCCCAGTTTGTCCACCTTGGCGCGCACCTGGGCGTTGTCGATCTTGGCAGACAGGGCGGCAATGGATTCCAGATGGGTATCGCCGGCCTTGAGCAGCGCATCTGCGCTGTCATAACCGGTGACCGGAACAGGGATCTTCTCGTAAACCACGCTGTCGGGAATGACCTTGGACAGGATGAAATAAGCCGCAAGACTCACCACGGCGCACAGAGCAAACTGCGTCAGGGAATACAGGGGAAACAGCAGAGCCCAGATCAGCCAGACTGCGCCGATGGCGTAGATGGGCAGTGTGCTTTTTTGGGTAACGGCCCGCATACCGGCGGGCGGGGCTTTGGTTTCAGACATCAGGTGACCACCTTTCTGAAAAACGGGTTGTTGGTTTTATTATAAACCATAGGGGAGGGGTGTCAAGAAAACGATTTTTTAATTCTTGTTAATGAAGGGGCTTTTCCTTCTTTTCCAGCTTTTTCTTGCTGCCGTCGGGATACTGGATGGTGATACTCTTCAGATGCGCTTCCAGATTGCCACGGAAGGCGGCGATGTATTCTTCCTGGAGAGCGGTACGCTCGGCCTGTTCTTCAGCGGTCAGCTCCCGCTGCTTTGCCAGCTTGGCCAGCTCGTTGATCCGGTCGATTTTTTTCTGATCCATAATTGATAAACCTCTTTCTTAAAACTCTTCGGTAAGATATCGTTCGCCCACGTCGGGCAGGATGGTGACCACCGTTTTGCCCTGTGCTTCGGGGCGGCGGGCAACAGAAACGGCGGCTGCCAGAGCTGCACCGGAGGAGGGGCCGCAGAGCAGGCCTTCCTGTTGGGCAAGCTGGCCCATCAAGTGCAGGGAATCGGGGGTCTTCACCCGGATGACCTCATCCAGGATATAGGTGTTGAGCACCTCGGGCACGAAGCCCGGGCCGATGCCCGCCAGCGGATGCCCGCCGGGGAAACCTCCCGACAGCACCGGGGAGGCATAGGGTTCCACCGCAATGATCCGGCAGTCGGGGCAGTACATTTTGATGACCTCGGCGCAGCCGGTGATGGTGCCGCCCGAGCCTACGCCTGCCACAAAATAATCAATATTTCCCACCTGCCGCAGCAGCTCCTCGCCGGTCTTCCGGTGGGCGAGGGCGTTGTCCTCATTGCGGAACTGATCAGGGACATAGGCGCCGGGATTGGCTTTTTTCAGCGTCTCCACCGTAGAGGCGCAGGCCTCTGCCGGAACGGCCACCACCTGTGCACCATAGCGCTGCAGGTGCTTGCGCCGCAGCTCGGGAACGGTGTCGGGCAGAACGATGATGCATTTCAGACCCATGACCGCACACACCATGGCCAGCGACAGACCGGCGTTGCCGGCACTGGCGCTGATGACCGTACCGCCGGGTGCCAGCTGACCACGCTGCATGGCACCTTCCAGCATGGCCAGGGCAGCCCGGTCTTTTACGCTGCCGCTGGGGGCCAAAAACTCCAATTTTGCCAGAATCGGCGTCAAACACCCGCAGCTTTCAGACAACTTTTGGAGCCGCAAAACCGGAGTGTTGCCAATACAATCGGTGAATTTGCCCAAAATTTCAGCCATGATTTTGTGCTCCTTTCCGTGCAATTTCCAGATAATGGGGTGGGCGGGAGCGATTATTGCAAAAACTGCTAAAAAATCACCAAAGAAACTCGATGGAACGACGATTTTAACGATTTTTTGCAAAAAGAATTGCGCCCTTTCTCCTTTAATGATAGTATATATTTAACGGAAAGACAAGGTTTTTCCGGGATTTCAACTGTGAAAATCTAATTAATTGGAGGAGATACCAATGAAATACGAACGTACTTACAATTTCTCTGCCGGCCCCGCCATGATGCCTGAAGCCGTTCTGGAGGAGATCCGTGACGAGATGATGAACTACCGCGGCAGCGGTATGTGCGTCATGGAGATGAGCCATCGCTCCAAGGTCTTTATGCAGATCGCCGCTGAGGCTGAGCAGGACCTGCGTGACCTGATGGGTATCCCCGAGAACTACAAGGTTCTGTTTGTTCAGGGCGGCGGTACTCTGCAGTTCGCCATGGTCGCCATGAACCTGCTGAAGGACGGCACCGCCTGCTATGTGGAGACCGGTACCTGGTCCAAGAAGGCCATCGCTGAGGCCAAGAAGTATGGCAACGTGAAGGTCGTCGCTTCTTCCAAGGATAAGAACTTTACTTATGTCCCCGATTGCTCTGATCTGGACATCCCCGAGGATTGCGATTACGTCTACATCTGCGAGAACGAGACCATCAACGGTACCACCTTCAACACCCTGCCCAACACCAAGGGCAAGATCCTGGTTTCCGACCAGTCCTCCATGTTCCTGTCCAAGCCCTGCAACGTGGAAGATTACGGCCTGATCTGGGCCGGTGTCCAGAAGAACGTTGGCCCCGCCGGTATGGCTGTTGTCATCGTCCGCGAGGATCTGCTGCGTGAGGAAATGGATCCCAAGGCTCCCGTCTACATGAGCTACAAGACCCATGCCGACAACGACTCCATGTATAACACTCCCAACACCTGGTCCATCTACTGCTGCGGCAAGGTATTCAAGTATCTGAAGTCCATCGGCGGTCTGGAAGAGATGTTCAAGCGCAACCTGGAGAAGGCCACCATCCTGTACGGCTTCCTGGATTCCTCCAAGCTGTTCAAGGCCACTGCCAATCCCGAGGATCGCTCCCTGATGAACGTCTGCTTCAACACCGGTTCCGACGAGCTGGATGCCGAGGTGGTCGCCGCTTCCAAGAAGGCCGGCTTCGACAACCTGAAGGGTCACCGCTCCACCGGCGGTCTGCGTGCCTCCATCTACAACGCCATGCCCAAGGAGGGCGTTGAGGCTCTGGTCAAGTTCCTGAAGGAGTTCGAGGAGAGCAAGAACTAAGTTGCCCATGCACGGGAGGGGGCACCCCCTCCCGTATCTTAACCACAATACACAATATTACAAAGTAAAGGAAGTTTTATCATATGGCTCGTATTTTGATTACCGACGGTATGGACAAGTCCGCCATTGCCAAGCTGAAGGAGCTGGGTCACGAGGTCGTGGAGCAGTTCTATGAATCCGATGATCTGGGCGCCGCTATGCGGGATTTTGACGCCATGGTCGTCCGCTCCAAGACCAAGGTTCGCGCTCCCCACATCGACGCAGCCGTCGGCTCCAAGATGAAGCTGATCATCCGCGGCGGCGTTGGCGTTGACAACATCGACGTCAAGTACGCTGAGGAGAAGGGCATGACCGTCCGCAACACTCCCTGCGCTTCCTCTGCCTCTGTGGCTGAGCTGGCTCTGGCTCATATGTTTGCCTGCGCCCGATATGTTGCCATCTCCAACTTCACCATGCGTCAGGACAAGTGGGAGAAGAAGAACTACGCCAAGGGCACTGAGATTGCCGGCAAGACCGTCGGTATCATTGGCTTCGGCCGCATCGGCCAGGAGCTGGGCAAGATGTGCAAGGCTCTGGGTATGACTGTTCTGGTCACCGGCCGCACCGTCAAGCCCGAACTGGAAGAGAAGTACGGCGTCAAGTACGTCACTATGGATGAGTTGCTGGCTCAGTCCGACTTCGTCTCCCTGCATACTCCCGCTCTGGGTGACAAGCCCTTCGTGGATGCCGAGTGCATCGCCAAGATGAAGGACGGCGCCATCCTGATCAACACCTCCCGCGGCAAGAACGTGGACGAGCAGGCTTTGCTGGATGCTCTGAACTCCGGCAAGCTGCGCGGCGCCGGTCTGGACGTCTGGTTCGAGGAGCCCACCGCTAACCACGACCTGTACTGCCATCCCGCCGTCTCCTGCACTCCCCACATCGGCGCTCAGACCGTTGAGGCGCAGAAGCGCATCGGTGCCGAGGTTGTGGAGATCATCGACAGCTTCGCATTCTAAAGCCCCTTATGGCGGCAGAGCGCGCTGCTCTGCCGCCTTTTTCCCTCTGAAATCTGTATGAAAGAAGGAGATTCCTATGAACAAGAATGTTTTCCTGCCTGCTGATATTCTGCTGCCCAAGAACGCCGACTTTTCCAAGTGGGCCGTCATCGCCTGTGACCAGTTCACCTCCGATCAGGAGTATTGGAACCGCGTCCGCGCCAACGCTGAGGGCAGCGTTTCCACCATCAACCTGATCCTGCCCGAAGCCGAGCTGGGCACCGAGAAGGAAGCCGCTCACACTGCTCTGATCAACAAGACCATGGCCGAGTACATGGAGAACGGCGTGTTCGAGACCTATGAGAACAGCCTGATCTACGTGGAGCGCACTTTGGAGAACGGCTCCATCCGTATGGGTCTGATGGGCATGGTGGATCTGGACGCTTACGATTATACTGTGGGCGCTACCTCCGCCATCCGTGCCACCGAGCGCACCGTCACCGAGCGTATTCCTCCCCGTCAGCGTGTCCGTCGTGATGCTCCCATCGAGCTGCCCCACATCCTGCTGCTGTGCGATGACCACGAGAAGGTTCTGATCGAGCCCATCGCCGCCAAGAAGGGCGAGTTCAAGGTGCTGTACGACTGCGATCTGATGGAAGACGGCGGCCACATCACCGGCTGGCTGGTTCCTCAGGAAGAGGTCGAAAAGTTCAACGCTACTCTGGCTGAGTACTCTGCCAACGTGGGCAAGAAGTACGAAGGACTGAAGGGCGAGCCCGTTGTCTTCGCCGTGGGCGACGGCAACCACTCTCTGGCTACCGCCAAGAGCTGCTATGAAGAACTGAAGAAGAACAATCCCGGTGTGGATCTGTCTGCCCATCCCGCCCGCTATGCGCTGGTGGAGCTGGAGAACATCCACGATCCTTCCCAGCAGTTTGAGCCCATCCACCGTGTCATCTTCAACACCGACACCAAGAAGATGCTGAAGGCTGTTGAGGAAAACATCTGCGCCGAGGGCGGCTATCCCGTCAAGTGGTACATCGGCGAAGAGTCCGGTGTTGTTTATCTGGATCGTGCCAAGAGCGAGCTGGCTGTGGGCGTGCTGCAGGCCTTCCTGGATGAGTATCTGAAGGAGAACGAGGGCGAGATCGACTACATCCACGACGACGACGCGCTGATCGCTCTGGCTGCCAAGGAAAATGCCATCGGCTTCCTGGTTCCCGGTATGGAAAAGAGCCAGCTGTTCCGCGGCGTTGTTGCCGACGGCGTGCTGCCCCGCAAGACCTTCTCCATGGGTCACAGCCGCGAGAAGCGCTACTATCTGGAGAGCCGCAAGATCAAGTAACAAGCATTTACTTTCACGAGAGGACGAAAACGTTGGTTTTCGTCCTCTTTTACTTTATTGCGTTAAAATGTCAAAATCGTCGTTTCGACCAATCTGTTTGACAAATTAGTGAAAAGAATCAAGAATAATTTAGTTATTATTTTTAATCATTTACATATTATGGTAAAACTTAAGGTATTGATTTAGTGAAAATAACTAAAAAGAATTCGCATCTTTTCACAAAAATGATGCTTTTATTGAAAAAAGCACTTGAAACCTTTGAACAATCGTGCTAAGATGCGATTATTCCTTAGAATAATTTGAAAGGGTGAAAACAATGATCCGCGTTTTGGTCACTGACGGCATGGACAAGAATGCCATCGAACAGCTGAAGAAGAAGGGCTTCCAGGTCACCGAGCAGCATTATGGCTGTGAGGAGTTGGGCACTGCCATTGCACAGTATGATGCACTGGTGGTTCGATCTTCCACACAGGTTCGATCTTGTCATATCGATCAGGCCAAGGGCTCCCGGTTGAAGCTGATCCTCCGGGGTGGCGTGGGCATTGACAATATTGACGCCGAATATGCCGAGAAAAACGGCATCGCCGTCCGCAATACGCCCCGCGCCTCCACCGAATCGGTGGCTGAACTGGCGCTGGCCCACCTGTTGTCCTGCTGCCGCTTCATTTCGGCTGCCGGACATACCATGCGGGAGGATAAATGGGAGAAAAAGGCCTATTCTCACGGTCTGGAGTTGCACGGTAAGACCCTGGGCATCATCGGCTTCGGCCGGATCGGACAGACGGTAGGTTCTTTCGGCAAGGCGCTGGGCATGAAAGTGCTGGCCTATGACCTGTTTCCTGTGCCCTGCCTGGAAGAGCAGTTGGGTGTGCAGTATGTAACTATGGAAGAATTGCTGCAGCAGTCGGATTTCATCTCGGTACACGCCCCGGCCGCCGATGGGCAGCCCATTGTCCGGGCAGAAACGCTGGCACAGATGAAGGATGGCGTAGTGCTGATCAACACCTCCCGGGGCAGCAATGTGGATGAGGACGCCCTGCTGGAGGCCCTCAACTCCGGCAAGGTTTGGGCAGCCGGTCTGGATGTGTACCGGCAGGAACCCTCGCCCAACCATGACCTCTACAGCCATCCCCGGGTGTCGGCCACGCCCCACATCGGTGCACAGACCAATGAAGCCCAAAGCCGTGTGGGACAGGAGATCGTGGACATCCTGTGTGCATTTTTTCAGCAAAACTGACCTTTGGCGGTGCTTCGGCACCGCCTTTTTTCGTTCTGCCCCTTGCTATTTTCTGCAGATTGGCGTAAGATAAAAAGGTAAGAATTTCTGCCTGCTACATAAGGAGGAACGAATCATGAAACCTATGAATATTTTTGACCTGCACTGCGATACCCTGATGCCCATTTACATTGACGGCCATACCCTGCAGAACTGGACCGGACACATCAATCTGGAAAAGCTGCAGAAGGGCGGCTGCATGGTTCAGTGCTTTGCTATTTATATTCCCACCAATCGCTCTGCCGAGTACCACAACGTGAAGGAAGGCCCCTATGAGTACTGGAAGGGCTGCGTGGATGCCTTTGATAAGGAAATGGCCGCCAATGCCGACGTGATTCGTCAGGTTCGCTGCGTGGCTGACATCGAAAAGAACGTGAAGGAAGGCAAGCTGTATGCTCTGCTGACTATCGAGAATGCTGTCCCCCTGGATGGCAAGATTGAGCGCGTTCAGGAGTTCTATGATCGCGGCGCCCGTATGATCGGCCTGACCTGGAACTATGAAAACTCCGTTGGCTTCCCCTGCTCTGATGATGCTGAGCAGCATAAGCTGGGTCTGAAGCCCTTCGGCCTGGAAGTGGTTGCCAAGATGGATGAACTGGGTATGGTCATCGACACCAGCCATCTGTCCGAGGGCGGCTTCTGGGATGTGGTCAAGCACAGCAAGAACCCCTTCATGGCCAGCCATTCCTGCGCCCGTGCGCTGTGCGATCATCGCCGCAACCTGACCGACGAGCAGCTGAAGGCTCTGGCCAACAAGGGCGGTATCGTGGGTGTCAACTACGAGAACAGCTTCCTGCGCAAGGGTTCCGAAACCACCGATGTGTCCGACATCATCTGGCACATGAAGCACATGGTCAACGTGGGCGGTATCGACATGGTGGCTCTGGGTTCCGACTTTGACGGCATCGGCGACAATCTGAACTTCAGAGATTATGCCGATGTGCCCCAGCTGGTGGATGCTATCGAGAAGGAATTTGGCGCTGCTGCCTGCGACAAGATCTGCCATGGCAACGCTCTGCGCATCTTCAAGGACGTTATCGGCTAAAAAACAATATCAAAGGCCGCTCGAAAGAGCGGCCTTTTTGCAGACAAAATTTTCTTGATTTCGCCACAGGTTGGGTATATAATAAAACAGTACCCGCGGGGTTAATACATCGGTAGTATGTCAGCTTCCCAAGCTGAACAGGCGGGTTCGACTCCCGTACCCCGCTCCAGGAAAAAAGCACTTGCGAAAGCAAGTGCTTTTTTCAGTGAAGTGCGCCTGTCGGCGCGCGAAGAGATGCTCCGCATCGCGAAGTTGTTGTGCAGTGAAGCGTGCTTCATGCGTCTGTTGACGCGCTTCATTTCGTGGGTAAGCACGATACTTCACAGCGGCAACGCCGCAGCTTCATTTGGGCGCAGCCCAAACTTCATTGTATTGTATACTCTTGCCCTTTTTATGGGAATGTGGTAAAGTGAATTCAAATAGCGGCATAAGTGGCAAATGTATTTTTGGAGGCGCTATGGACGTTCGGTTTAACTATGCGGATAAAACACGTTTGGAAGAAATCCTTCCTGTTTGCTTCGAAATACTGTATGAAAATATGAGTGTGATTGCACCAACGGGCGACTCTTATGAAGAAGATCTGCGAATGTGGTATGAGAACATCTATCCGTTAATGGAGAAGGCCGAGCGGCAGTTGGTATTACTGTATTGCCAGGAGGAACTGGCAGGGTATTTTCAATATTCTGTTCTGGACGACTCCTTGCTGATGGAAGAAATACAGTTTAGAGCAAAGTTTCATGGAACAGGCTTGTTTCGGCAGTTGTATACCTGGCTCATAAAACAGTTGCCCAAAGATCTGTGCTGTGTTGCGGCCTATGCACATAAAAACAATCAGAAGTCCCAAAGTATCCTCAATTATTTGGGGCTTGCTTGCGGCAATGAAAATAAGAGTGGAAATAGCTTTTATTATAAAGGCTCTTATAGAACACTTTTAGAAAAATATCGTACACAATAATAAAAATACAGGGAGGATCTCTCTATGCGTAAAAATTTCGGCTCCAAGCCTGTTTGCTATCCCCAACCGGTCTTTATCATCGGCACTTATGACGAAAATGGCACTCCCGACGCCATGAATGCCGCCTGGGGCGGCATCTCCGAGGAAAACGAGGTGTCCATCTGCATCAGTGAAAACCACAAGACCACCGAGAACATCCTGTTGAAGAAGGCCTTTACCGTCAGCATGGGCACTGCCGATCAGGTGGTGGCCTGTGACTACGTGGGTATCGAAAGCGGCACCAAGGTGCCCGATAAGGTGGCTCGTGCCGGTTGGACTGCCATCAAGTCGGCGTTCGTGGATGCACCCCTTTTCGAGCAGCTGCCCATGGCTATGGAATGTGAACTGATCGGATATGACCCTGAGCACTGCCGTCTGGTGGGCAAGATCGTCAACGTGAGCGCTGACGAGAGCATCCTGAACGACAAGGGTGTGGTGGATCCCATGAAGCTGCGCCCCATCACCTTTGACCCCATGAACAACGATTATCTGGTGCTGGGTGAAAAGGTTGGCAATGCCTTTGGCGACGGTGTCAAACTGAAGTAAAGAAAGAAGCGAAAGATATGATCGGAACTGGAACCATCATCAACGTGCTTGCCATCGTGATCGGCGGCGGCATCGGTCTTGTTGGCGGAAAATGGCTCAACGACCGGACGCAGGAAACGCTGATCCGGGGCATGGCGGTTTGCGTGCTGTTTGTGGCCATCGCCGGCGTGCTGAGTGAAATGCTGGTCATCGAAAACGGCAGTCTGACCTCTCAGGGTACGCTGATGCTGGTGATTTCGGTGGCATTGGGCGGTCTGGCGGGGGAATTGCTGGATCTGGACGGCAAGCTGGAGGGCTTTGGCCGCTGGCTGCGGGAAAAGAGCGGAAACGGCAAGGATGCCCGGTTTCTGGACGGCTTTATCACCGCCACTATGACGGTATCCATCGGCGCTATGGCCATTGTAGGCGCCGTGCAGGATGGCATTTACGGCGATTATACGGTGTTGGCGGCAAAATCCCTCATGGACTTTGTCATCATTCTGGTGATGGCCTCTTCCATGGGCAAGGGCTGCCTGTTTTCTGCCATCCCGGTGGGAATTCTGCAGGGCTCGGTGACCGTTCTGGCTCGGCTGGTGCAGCCGCTGCTGACAGATGCAGCCCTCAGCAATCTGTCGCTGGTGGGCTCGGCGCTGATCTTCTGCGTGGGTCTCAATCTGATCTGGAAAAAGACCATCCGGGTGGCAAATTTGCTGCCGGCCCTGATCGTGGCAGTTGCCTACGCTTTTTTACCTTTTTGAAAAACGAAAGTCGGCTCGAAAGAGCCGACTTTTTCTTAGTTTTCTGCGATTTTTTCCAGGGTAAAGCCTCTGCCGTTGACCTCAGACACCTGACTGATGACGATAAAGGCCTTGTCGTCAATCAGCAGCACTTCCTCCCGCAGACGGAACAGTTCACGCTTGCCGATGATGGTCTGTACGGCGTAGGAGGCGGTACGGGTGAAACCTCCCTCGGTACGGTACAAGGTACTGCCCCGGTCGAACTTCCGGAGGATCATCTGGTTGATCTCCTCGTATCTGGGGCTGATGATCTGCAGCTGGATACGGCTCTTGCCGGAGGTGAGCACCACGTCCACCAGCACCGAATAACACAGCACGAACAGGATGCCGTAAAGGATCTGCTCAGCGGTGCGGCCGAAAAACACCTGGGTCAGCAGTACCGCCGCATCTACCGCATACAGGGTGGAGGATACCGGCAGGCCCAGCTTTTTGTTGAGGATGACGGCGATGATGTCGGTGCCGCCGGTGGAGGCACCCTGCCGCAAAATCAGGCCGATGCCGATGCCGAAGGTCAGACCTGCAAAGAGCATACAAAGGAAGGGATCGTCGGTCAGCGCGCCGGTGCGGTCAGCGAGGCGGGTAATGACGGAAAACAGTGCCGGGTACACAAAGCTGCCGATCAGGGTGGTCAAGGCGAAATCCTTGCCCACGATCCAAAGACCCAGCAGGAACAGCACCACCTGCATCACCCAGACGGTTACGTCTTTGGGGATGCCGAAGCCGTTGTACAGACCGATGGCAAGACCGGTCACACCGCCCGATACCATACCGGAGGGGATCAGGAAATAGGCGGTGCCAAAGGAAAACAGCAGGTTTGCGGCAAGAATGATGGCGATTTTTCTCATATTCACGGGCAATCCCCCTTTTTTTACATAAAAATATTATATCGAATAATCATCATACTGGCAAGATAAATACACTGCATTAAAGCGTTACAAGAACAGCAAAACAAAAATCAGATTTTCCTCTTTGCAAGCCCTTTTATCCGTGTTAAAATAAATCTGTATAATCTCTTTTGAAGGAGGTTTTCTATGATTTATCTGGTAGAAGACGACGCCAGCATCCGGGAACTGGTGGTCTATGCGTTGAATAATTCCGGTTTTCAGGCGATGGGCTTCGACACGCCCTCGGCTTTTTGGCAGGCACTGGCCCAGCAGACACCCGAACTGATTTTGCTGGACATTATGCTGCCCGAGGAGGACGGTCTGCAGATCCTGCGCAAGCTGCGGCAGAGTCCCACCACCCGGCGCACGCCGGTGATCATGCTTACGGCGAAGGGAAGCGAATATGATAAGGTCATCGGCCTGGAGGCCGGTGCAGATGACTATATCCCCAAGCCCTTCGGTATGATGGAGCTGATCGCCCGGGTCAAGGCGCTGCTGCGGCGGGTCGACGACCGCCCTGCGGCCGAAAGCTATCAAGCGGGCAGTTTGACGGTCTGTCCCGAATGCCATCTGGTAGAAGTGGAAGGCAGGCAGGTGACCCTGACCCTCAAGGAGTTCGAGTTGCTGTGTATGCTGATGAAAAACCGCAACATGGTGCTCACCCGGGATCAGCTGCTCAACCAGATCTGGGGCTATTCCTTTGACGGTGAAAACCGCACGGTGGACGTGCACATCCGCACCCTGCGGCAGAAGCTTGGCTCGGCAGGCGACGTGATCGAGACCGTCCGGGGCGTGGGCTACAAAATCGGAGGGGATGACCGTTGAAAAACCGCATCTTCCAGAATATTTTTCTGGCGTGTATGGCTGTTTCCCTGGTGAGCGGCGGTTGTATTCTGACCGCATTATTCCGCCATCGACCGGGGGCAACCCTGGTGGATCTGTTCACGCCGCTGCTGTGCGTGCTGGTGCTGGTTATTGCTCTGGCGCTGGTGCTGGCGGCCTGGTTATCCAAAACGATTGTGGAGCCGCTGGAGCGCATCGACGTGCAGAATCCTGACGAGCGCTATGTTTATGAAGAACTGCGCCCGCTGGTGCAGCGGATCAGCGGCCAAAATCGGCAGCTGCAGCAAAAGATGGACGAGTTGAAGGTGGAACACGCCCGGCAGGATGCTATGCGGCGGGAATTTACCGCCAATGTATCTCATGAGCTGAAGACGCCCCTGACTTCTATCTCGGGCTATGCCGAACTGATCCAGGGCGGCGTGGTCAAGCCGGAGGATGTGCCCCGTTTTGCAGGCACCATCTATAGTGAGGCGCAGCGGCTCATCGTGTTGGTCAACGACATCATCCGCCTGTCCCGCCTGGAGGATCAGGATGTACGGCAGGAGCAGCAGTCTATCGATCTGCTGGCGCTGTGCCGGGAAACGGCTTCCTATCTGGAGGCTGCCGCCCAAAAACAGCAGGTGCAGCTGGTGGTGCAGGGGCAGTCTGAACAGATTCGCGGCATTTATCAGATCGCAGAGGAGATCGTCTACAACCTATGCGACAACGCTATCAAATACAACAAGCCGGGCGGCAGCGTGACGGTGACCGTTTCAGACCGAGCAGGTCGTCCCTTGATTGAGGTGCGCGACACCGGCATTGGCATCCCCCAGCAGGAGCTGGGTCGGGTGTTCGAGCGGTTTTATCGGGTGGACAAGAGCCACTCCAAGGAGCTGGGTGGCACCGGTCTGGGTCTTTCCATCGTTAAGCACGGCGCCAATTATCTGGAAGCCGATCTGGAGATCGAGAGTCAGGAGGGCGTAGGCACTGCTATCCGGGTGGTTTTCCCGGAGACGCAGGAGGAAACCCCTCAAATACCGGCGATTTAACAAGGATTTAACATACGTTTGCTCTGAATTTTACAACAAATCGTTACACTATAGACAAATTGTTCCAAACATTCGCAAATTACACGAAAAGGGGTGCGCTTCATGAGCATCTTTAATCTGATCTCCATGATCGGCGGTCTGACCTTCTTCCTGTACGGCATGAACGTCATGTCGTCCAGTCTGGAAAAGATGGCCGGCGGTAAGCTGGAGGAAATGCTCCGCAAAATGACGGCCAATCCTCTGCTCAGTCTGACGCTGGGCGCGGTCATCACCATCGCCGTCCAGTCCTCCTCTGCCGTTACTGTTATGTTGGTGGGTCTGGTCAACTCGGGCATCATGTCCTTTACTCAGACGGTGCACGTGGTCTTCGGCTCCAACATCGGCACCACACTGACGGCCTGGCTGACCTCACTGACCGGCATTGAAAGCTCCAATTTCTGGCTGCAGATGCTCAAGCCCATCAATTTCTCCCCCATTCTGGCTTTCGTCGGAATCGGCTTCATCATGCTGTCCAAGAATGACAAGAAAAAAACCTTGGGCACCATCTTTGTGGGTTTTGCCATTTTGATGTTCGGCATGGACGTGATGAGCGATGCCGTCAGTCCTCTTGCCGATATGCCCGAGTTCGGACAGCTGCTCATCCACTTTAACAACCCTGTGGTGGGTGTGCTTATCGGTACTCTGTTCACTGCTGCTATCCAGAGCTCTGCCGCTTCGGTGGGTATTTTGCAGGCGCTGTCTTTGACGGGCAGCATTACCTATGGCATGGCCTTCCCCATCGTTATGGGTCAGAACATCGGTACCTGTGTCACCGCGCTGATTTCCTCCATCGGTACCACCACCAAGGCCAAGCGGGTAGCCTTTCTGCACATTGCGTTGAACACCATCTGCAGCGTGTTCTGCCTGATCATTATGATTCTGGCACAGGCCATGATCCCCGCGGTAGCCGATCTGCTGGGGCAGTCGCTGCAGCCCTGGGACATCGCATTGCTGCACACCCTGTTCAACATCGTTGCCACCGTGGTGCTCATGCCTTTCTCCAAGCAGCTGGTCTGGCTGGTGGAGCACGTTATCCGGGAAAAGGGCGAAGGGCAGCCTGTCAGCGATGTTCCCAGGCTGGACGAGCGCCTGCTCCGTTCCCCTTCTGTTGCAGTTGGTGAATCCTTCCATGTGTCCAAGGAAATGTGTCGGGAGGCGCATGAGATACTGCAGGAATCTATTGCGCTGCTGGAAAATTACAACCCCGCCATGGAAGAAAACATTCTGTGGATGGAGGATCGCCTGGATCGCTACGAGGACAAGCTGGGCACTTATCTGGTCAAATTGTCCTCCCAGTCGCTGTCCAATGAGGACAGCCAGGTGGTGTCCAAGATCCTGCACGCCATCGGTGACTTTGAGCGTCTGGGCGACCATGCCTGCAATCTGGCGGATGTTGCCAAGGAAATGTATGAAAAGAAGATCACCTTCTCGCCCAATGCCACTCGTGAGATCAAGGTGCTGACCGACGCCATTCAGGAGATCCTGAACATCACCGCCTGTGCCTACGACGGTGACAGCGCTGAGCTGGCTGCAAAGGTGGAGCCTCTGGAACAGGTCATCGACGGCTTGATTTCCAAGATCCGCGCCAATCACATCCGCCGTCTGCAGAAGGGCGCCTGTACCATCGAGGGCGGCTTCATTCTGGCTGATCTGCTGAACAACTACGAGCGTGTGTCCGACCACTGCTCCAATATTGCCGTTGCCATCATCGAGGTGGAGCACAACAGCTTTGATACCCATAAGTATCTGAACGGTGTCAAGTACGGCAACAGCGTGTTCAATGAGATCTACGAAACCTTCCAAGAAAAATACGCACTGTAATTTAATAGATGCATAAAACAAAACGGAGAGGAATATTCTCTCCGTTTTTTCGTTTGCTGTTTACTTGATCAGATTGGCGCTGTTGAGAATACCGGGGCTCAGCAGGAAGAGCACATCCTGCCCTTCTCCGGTCACAAAGTTGCCCAGAATGGTGGAGGACAGATACCGCAGATCCACCAGCGTGATCTTGCTGTAACCGGGCACCAACAGAGGTGCCATGCTGCTGCCGAAGGAATCCCGGAAGAGCACCAGCTCCCGACCGGTTTCGCAGGCAGGATTTTCAATGACCTGCAGGGCAGCCGCACCCGACAAAAACAGATCGTAGGGATCACGGCCCCACAGCTCTTCCAGATCATACAGACCGGAGGTTTTGTTGGTCTCGTAATCGTACAAGGATGCACCCTCCAGCACGGGGGATGTCAGATAAATCATAGGCTCGGCAGGCAGCGGCAGAGCCGACTGACCGGCGTAGACGCCGGAAAAGTCTTCACGGGCCACATTTTCCGTGTACTGCTGGGAGATCTCCACCCCCATGGCATCGGCCAGCGTCTGTGCGGTGTCGCCGATGCACTCCTGACGCCAGTGGCTGTCGGTGGTGTAGTAGTCGGTGATGTCCAGTGTGTCCTTCAGCTCGATCCACTGGGCGAAGTCGGCAGAATTCTTCACCAACTCCAGCAGCTTTTCATGATCCATGGCAGGGTAGCCGTGCTTTTCTGCCAGATACCAACCCTTGTCGGGAATCATGGCAAAATAAGCCTTGCTGCCGCTGTCCTTGAAGTGTTCGTGAAATACCTTTTCCAGCTTGGCGACAGAATTCTGTACCCACTGCTCGTTAAGGGCATCTTCGATCTTGGCGGCAGAGCCCTCGGCGATATAAATATCGTTCACGTCCTTCTGTCCCAACAGATAGAACTGCAGGAAGGACTGCAGCTTGCGGAAGGGCTCCCGCAGGGGGAACTGGTCGGTGGCATAATCCTCAAAATCGGTCATAAAGTCGCCTTCCAGCACGTTTTCCACCGTAATTTCGGGGAACTGCGCCAGCGGACGGCGCTCGCTCAGGGAGGTGTCCTGAGGCTTGTGCAGCCAGGCGGCGATGCACAGTACTGCAAACAGCACGAATACCGGCAGCAGCCGCAGATATGCTTTTTTACGTTCGTTCATCTGTGCACCTCCTTAGAAGCGGAAATAGAGGAATGGGTTGAAGCTGCCGCCCACCAAAAAGGCGGTAACGGCCAGCAGCAGCGCACACAGCACCACCGGCTCCAGAACAGCAGTCACGGTGTGGGTTTCCAGCTTCTTTGCCATGCGGCTTACCAGCGGGGTAGCGCCCACGGCGGCGACCATCAACAAAAGGCCGTAGGAACGGAGATAATACAGGCTGGCAGTGGTCAATAGGGGCAGACCGCCAAGACCGAACATTCCGCCCACATCGGACAGTGCCTGGGACAGGGAACTGGCGTTAAACAGCACGAAGCTCATCAGCAGGATGGCCAGCACGGGCACACGCACCAGCCAGCCGGGCATCTTTGCCATGGCCTTGCCCACCAGGAACTTTTCCACCGTCAGCAGGACGGCAAACAGCAGTCCCCACAGGACAAAGTTCCAGGCTGCGCCGTGCCACAGGCCGGTCAGCGCCCACACCACCAATACGTTGAACACATAGCGCAGGGGCTTCACCCGGTTGCCGCCCAGAGGGATATAGACATAGTCCCGGAACCAACCGCCCAGGGACATATGCCAGCGGCGCCAGAACTCGGAAATGCTGCGGGAAATGAAGGGATAGTTAAAGTTTTCCAACAGGTCGAAGCCGAAAATGTGGCCCAGACCAATGGCCATATCGCTGTAGCCCGAGAAGTCGAAGTAAATCTGCAGGGCAAAGGCGGCGGCGTACATCCAGACAAACAGTACAGAGGGCTGGGTGGTGCTGCGGTACAGCTCCACCAGCTGACCCAGCTGGTTGGCAATGAGTACCTTTTTGGCAAGGCCGATGACGAACCGGCGCACGCCCAGACTGGCCTTTTCCACCGAATGGGTACGGTTCTTCAGCTGACGGGCCACGTCGGAATAGCGAACGATGGGGCCGGCGATCAGCTGAGGGAACATGGACACATAAGCACCAAAGTCCACGATATTCTTCTGGGACTCCACGCTGCCACGGTACACATCAATGGTGTAGCTGAGGATCTGGAAGGTATAAAAGCTGATGCCGATGGGTAGTGCGATACCGGGCAGGGTCAGCTGCAGACCCAGCGCATTGAGGTTTTCTACTGCAAAATCGGCGTATTTGAACCAACCCAACAGTCCCAGAGAGGTTACCAGAGACAAAGTGAGGAACAAGCGGGCTTTGGGCGTGCCCCGATACTTGCCGATCAGCAGACCGAAAACCCAGCCGGCCACAATGGAACCCATCATCAGCAGCAGATAAACCGGCTCGCCCCAGCCGTAGAAAAACAGCGAGAAGGCCAGCAGAACGGCGTTTTTGAACCGGAAGGGCACGGCGAAATACAGCGCCAGCACTGCCGGTAGGAAATAAAATGCAAAAGGAATACTGGAGAAGAGCATGGAAACGCTCCTTTCAGAAAATTACTTGGTCAGAGTCTTGTCCACGCCGCCGGCAACCTGGGAAAAGGCATCCACCATGTTCTGAGCGGTCAGACCCAGCTGAGTGTCCACCATGATGAACATCACCAGATCACCCTTGATGGCGGCGGCCAGATCATCAGCCTGCACGCAGATCCACTTGGCAGGGTCGATGTTATCCAGCATCATCTGGGCAACTTCCTCAGCCTTGGCGGCATCAGCCACTCGAGCCAGCACCAGAGAATAGGCCTGAGAACCCATCATGGACTCGTTGACCACGGCGGCAGACAGCAGAGCGGGGTCGGTAACGCCGGTGAGCCATTGGGTCAGCTCGGCGTCGGACAGCTCCACCGGCATGGACATATGCATAAACTGCGGGCCGGAGATGGCGTAGATCTCCTCGATCATGACCATCAGATCCTCGCCGGGGATAGCAGGCTCAGCAGGTTCCTCTGCGGGAGTCTCGGGCTCAGCAGGCACTTCAGGTTCGGCAGGGGTCTCGGCAGGAGCTTCGGGCTCTGCAGGGGTCTCAGCGGGAACCTCAGGTTCGGCAGGGGTCTCAGCAGGCGTTTCGGGCTCCACGGGAGCAACAGGTTCAGCAGGCGCCTCGGGAGCGGGAGCGGGCTCGGGCAGTTCAGGCATAGACACCTGGGGGCCGGTGACAACGCCCTGTTCGGGGGCGGGAGCTTCGGTCTCGGTGTTGGTTTCGGGAGCAGGTGCGGGCTTGATCAGCTCGCCGGGAGCGGGCAGGGTGGTGGTCTGATTGTCCTGAACGGTCTCAGACTGCTGGGGAGCGTCGGGCGTTTCGGTCTTGGTGTTGCCGCAGGCACACAGCGCCAGCACCATGGCGCACAGCAGCAGGGAAGAAATCAGCTTTTTCATAGAGGATACCTCCGATTTTTCTCTCTAAATGACAGGTAGGGGACGGCCTCCCGGACGTCCCGCCATAAAAGACGGGTCGTCGGCAAGCACCGACCCCTACAGCTGGGCAGTATTTGCCCTTACTTGGACAGCTCCTTATCCAGGGCGCCGCCGGCAATGGTCTTGAAAGCACCGATGAAGTCGGCAGCAGGCAGACCAAACTGGCTGTCGATCATAACGAACAGAACCAGATCACCATAGATGGCGGCGTCAATGTCGTCAGCCTGGACGCAGATCCACTTGACGGGGTCGATGTTGTCCAGCATCATCTGGGCAACTTCCTCGGCCTTGGCGGCGTCGTTGACGCGAACCATCACCAGAGAGTAGGCCTGAGAGCCCATCATGGACTCGGAAATGACAGCTTCCTTCAGCAGAGCGGGATCGGAAACGCCGGTCTGCCAGGCCACCATCTCGGCATCAGCCAGGTCCACGGGCATGGTCATCAGAGCGAACTCGGGCATCTTGGACTCGTAGATCTTGTTGACCAGGGCTTCCACGGTCTCGCCGGACAGGTCAGCGCCCTTGGGGGCATCATCGGTCTTGCCACAGGCGGCGAACAGGGACAGGGCCAGAGCGGCCATCAGAATGACAGAAATAAACTTTTTCATGGTGTTTTTCCTCCAAATTGATTTATTTTATAAATTTTGAACAAAAATAAGGGGTTACTTTACGGTCACCGACCGACCATCGTCGGTCAGGGTCACCTGGACGCAAAATTCCGTGCTGCGTCCACCGCTGACTGCAATGAGGGTGAATTCCCCCTCACCGGGCACATGCCACAGGGCGGTGTTTCCGTCCTGCTCCACCCAACCGTCCTCGGTGGTGAGGGTGGTGTTTCGAGTGGTCTCCAGCACCAGCGTCATGCCCTGCTGTGCCGGCACCTGCCGACTGTAAGCGGCCATGGCCACATCCGGCCCTGTACCCACCAGCGTCACCTGCGGCGTCGGGTTCAGCAGCATCAGCGCTATCGCGATGCAAGCGGCGGCTGAAATCGCATTTCGCAGGACTTTAGCGGGGAAAGAGATGATTTTTTTCGCGGGCGCCGTTTGGTTGAGCGCACGTTCCTTTAATTCCCGGGAGGGCGAGATGTCCTGCCAGGCTTGTTTTGTGTTGTCATCAAACATGGATGTCCTCCTTTGCCAGAATGGTCTGGAGCATTTCCCGCCCCCGCTTGAGCCGCATTTTTACGGCAGAAGGAGTCAGACGGAGTGCCTGTGCCACCGTGTCCACCGGCTGACCTTCCAGCCCGTGGAGCACCAGCACCGTCCGATACTTTTCGGGCAGTGACAACACTGCCTGCAGCACCGGTTGACCTTCCAGATGGTCCTGACCGCTCCGGTCGGGGTGCTGCAGCACCTCGTCCAGCGGGGTATATGCCCGAACGGCACCGGCGCGCTGCAGATCCCGGCAGCGGTTGATGGTCACCCGGATAAGCCAGGCTTTTTCATGCTCACTGTCCCGGAAACGACCGTCGTGGGTCAGATATCGGGCGAAGGCGTCCTGCACCGCATCCTCGGCGCTCTCCCGGCTTTGCAGCAGAGCATAGGCTACGCGGTACAGCTGGGCAGCATAGGCATCATAGGCCTGCTCTGCCCGGACGATGTTGGTTTGTTCCATCTTGCGCCTCCTGTCTGTAACACGGATGACCTCCGGCTGAGGTCACATTTTTTTGAAAAAATTTTGAGAAATTTTTGCGCATATTTCTTCATGATACACAATAGCATAAATTTCCTGTGGGCGCAAGAGCAGCGGCGAACGCGTCGGGGTCCTTGTCTTGCCGTTGACAATCCCCTTTAACCATTATAAAATAAGAAGTAGATATGTACTATTATGCCGCAGGAGGATTTCAATATGGAAGTTTTGGTCATAAACCCCGGTTCCACCTCTACCAAGATCGCAATTTACCAGGATGAAAATCCCATTTACACCGAATCCATCAGCCACACCCCCGCCGATCTGGCGCCCTTCCCCAGCGTGCTGGATCAGCTGGAGTACCGTCTGGGCATGATTCGTGCCGCACTGGACAAGGCGGGTTTCCCCCTGTCCGAACTGGAGGCCGTTTCGGCTCGGGGCGGCTTTACCAAGCCGGTCATTGCCGGTACCTACCGCATTGACGAGGATGTGGTGGACGAGATGCTGCACCATGCTCGTAAGGAGCATGCCGCCAATCTGGGCAGCCTGCTGGCTTGGGAGCTGACAAAGGGCACCGATATCCCCGCTTTTTTTGTTGACCCCGTTTCGGTGGACGAGCTGCCCGATGTGGCTCGCGTTACCGGCTTTGCCGAGATGGAGCGCGTCAGCTTTGTTCACGCCCTCAATCACCGCAGCATGGCCCGCAAGGCAGCCTCCATGCTGGGCAAGACCTACGATCAGTGCAACTTTGTGGTTGCCCATCTGGGCGGCGGCGTCACCACGGCTGCCCATCAGAAGGGCCGCATGGTGGAGGTCAACAACGTCTTTGACGAGGGCTGCTTCTCCATGGATCGCGCCGGCAACCTGCCGGTGCAGCAGGTGGTGGATTACTGCTTCCACTCCGGCAAGACCCAGGCCGAGATTCTTCGTCAGCTGGAGACAAATTCCGGCGTGGTGTCCTATCTGGGCACTCGGGACTTCCGGGACGTGGAGCGCATGGCCTTTGAAGAGGGCAATGCCAAGGCCAAGCTGATCTTTGATGCTATGGTGTATCAGCTGAGCCGGGATATCGGCTCCATGTCTGCCGTGCTGCATTTTGACGTGGATGCCATCATCCTCACCGGCGGCATGGCCTATTCCAAGCGTCTGCCCGCCGCCATTGAGGAGTACGTGAAGAAAATCGCCCCCATCATGATCCTGCCCGGCGAGAACGAGATGCTGTCGCTGGCACAGGGCGCTCTGCGGGTGCTCCGGGGCGAAGAGCAGGCTCTGAAGTTCTAAAAGGAGGCGCGATTATGGCTTTGAATTCTCTGGATGCCGTCATTCAGGCGGCAAAACCGGCGCTTCCGGTGTGGTGGCAGTGGCTGCTGCCCACGATACCGCCGTCATTGAGGCGGTGACCGCCGCCAAAAAAGAGGGCATTGTCACCCCGATTTTGGTGGGTCATGCCGAGCAAATTGAAAAAATGCTGGCCGATGTGGGGGAAGTCCCTGCCGATTACCGCATTGTTTCTGCCGATTCTGATGTGGACTGCGCCAAAACTGCCGTACAGCTGGTCACCGAGGGGCAGGCTGACTTTTTGATGAAGGGCCTGCTGGGCACTGCCGATCTGATGCGGGCCGTGCTATCCAAGGAGTCCAATCTGCGCACCGACAGCCTGCTGAGCCACGTGATGCTCTTTGAGACCCCCGGTTATCACAAAATGATCCTCATGTCGGACGGCGGCATGAACACCTTCCCCGATTTTGACAAGAAGGTGCAGATTCTGGACAACGCCGCCGGCGTGCTGCACAAGCTGGGTTATGAACGGATTCACGCCGCCTGCGTTTGCGGTGCCGAGACCGTCAATCCCAAGATCCAGAGCACAGTGGATGCCTATGAGCTGTCCCGGATGACCGAAATGTGGCAGAAGTACAACATGGATGTGATCGGCCCGGTATCGGTGGATCTGGCTTTGAGCCGCGGGGCCTGTGAACACAAGCACTTCACTGCCCCCGGCGCAGGCGATGCCGACCTTTTGCTGGTGACCAACTATGAGATGGGCAACGCCATTTACAAGACTGCGCTGTGCCTCACCGGTTGTCGTGCCGCCGGTCTGATCATCGGCGCACGGGTGCCCATCATTCTGGTGTCCCGTTCGGACAGCGCCGACAGCAAGCTGGCTTCCATCGCGCTGGGCGCCGTTATTGCCAGAGGTTAAAGAGAGAAACGGGGGATGAATATGGATGTGCAGGAAAAGAAGATTGAATACCTTCAGCACTGCGTCAGTGAAAACCTCAATCATGCCCGTCACGTGGAAAACGAGCGCCTGACATTCACCTCCATTTATACTGCCATTGTGGTGGGCTCTGTGGCCGTGCTGTTCGGTTTGGAAAACGGTGGTGTGGCCTTTGTCGTGTCCCTGCTGCTGACCGGCTTCGGTTTGATTGCTGTGCTATTGAACGGACGCTGGCAGGAGGTTTTTGACGATCATATAGCCAAGGCCGAATCTTGTGATGCGCAGTGGCGGAAAATGATCGGGGAACAGGAAAAAGGCTATGTGTTCAAAAAGTATTCTGCTGAAAACGAGCAGAACCCCCACGAAGGCCGCACCAAGCGTACCTTTGCTCTGTTGTATAAAGGGATCCTGTTGGCTCTGGCAGCGTTGACCATTTATCTGGGCGTTCGCGCCGTTACGGGCGACGGAAGCAGCCTGTATTTCAGCAGTGAGAGCGTGGAGGCACTGGAGGAGTTTCTGAACAAGATTCTGGAGGCCGAAAAATGATCAAACTCATCGCAACCGATCTGGATAATACCCTGCTGGACAAGTCGGGTCAGATCCCCGAAAGCACTGCCGCCCTGCTGCGGCAGGCGGCGCAGATGGGTGTGCTCACCGCCGTGGCTACCGGACGGTGCTATCCCTCGGCAAAGGGTGCGGCGGCGGTGATCGGCGCACAGACCCCCATCATTTGCTACAACGGCTCGCTGATCAAGCGGGGCGACACCGGAGAAGTGCTGGCGCAGACTTATATCACCCCCGAACAGATTCGGGCGGTATCGGAGTTCTGCCACCAAAATGACCTGTACCTGCAGCTGTACGACTACGATGATGTGATCCTCTGCGAGCAGGACTGCGAGGGGCTGCGGGTGGATCCCGATCTGGCGGTGGTGGGCTTCCGGGAGATCGGCGACTACCGGGTGTATCCCGACCTGCATCCCACCCCCAAAATGCTTATCGTGGAGCAGGAGGAAAAGGTGTCCGCACGACTGCTGGAGCTGGAAAAGACCTTCCCCGATTTGTCTTTTTGCCAGAGTCAGCCCTGGCTCATTGAGGTCATGCCCAAAACTGCCGGAAAAGGCCTTGCCGTGGCAAAACTGGCAGAGATCTTCGGCGTCCGCCAGAAGGAGGTCATGACCCTGGGGGACAACACCAACGATCTGCCCATGATCCGCTGGGCAGGCCTGGGCGTGGCTGTTGGTAATGCCGTGGAGGCTCTTAAGGCCGAGGCTGACTATATCTGCACGGCCGAGCGCTCGTTGGGTGTGGAAGAAGCCCTGAAAAAGTTTGTTTTATAAGCAAAAAGACCGCGAATGCGGTCTTTTTTTCGTCTGTTTTCCGCAAGCAGCGGCAAGCAGGAGCTGCCTGCCCTACTGATACATTCCGTTGACAGTCATATAGTCGTACAGCAGCTTGCCGTGCTCCTGCTCTTCCTTCTGGATATGGTTGAGCACATTTCTGACTCGTGCATCGCTGAACTCGAATACACAGGTGTCGTAGAGACCGGATACGTGCTTTTCGCCAGCCAGCGTGTCGGAGCACAGGAAGCAGTCCAGCTGTTTTTCCTGGCTTTCACCGTGATAGGCGGCAGTAAAGGTGGGCTGGCTATTGCTGCCGCCACTCTGCATCTGGGGGATGATGCCCCGTTCCAGCTCGGTAATGGTGTTCAGATGCTCGGCCTCCTGCTGGGCAAGCTGAGAGAACAGCTGTTTCAGCTGAGGGTCTTTGGCGGCATCGGCGTGGCGGGAGTATTTGTTGGCACACAGCTGCTCCTGCCCCTTGAGATCCTTGAGTAATGCGCTTTCTTTCTGATTCCACTGCATAAATAAATCACCTCGACCCTATTGTGGCCGAGGTGATGGGAAATTATGCAGCTTTATTCAGCATTTTCCATGGTGGAGACCATGGCTTTTGCCAGTTCCTCCAAATCAGCCAGCTGGCTGCGCTTGAGGGTGGACAACAGGGAGATCTTCTTGCCCAGCACATGGTTCTGAGAGCCGGTGAGCAGCTCGTCCATCTTACGGGCAGCCACGGGAGCCCAGGAGCCGTTTTCCATCAGGGCAATGGTGCGGCCCTTCAGTCCGTGATGCTTCAGGCTGAGGATAAAATGCTCCATATCGGGGAACAAACCGCCGTTGTAGGTGACAGAGGCCAGCACCAGATGGCTGTAGCGGAAGGCCTCGGCCAGCACATAGGAAGGATGCTCCCGGGAAAGATCCAGCAGCTTTATATCCCGGACACCCTGCTGGGAAAGCTCGTTGGCCAGCGCCTGACAGGCCAGCTCGGTGTTGCCGTAAATGGAGGCGTAGGCGATGAGCACACCCTGCTCTTCGGGGGTGTAGGTGCTCCACAGCTGGTACTTTTCCAGAATGGCAGGGATGTTTTCCCGCCAGATGGGACCGTGCAGGGGGCAGATGCGGCTGATGGTCAACGCTCCGGCCTTTTTCAGCAGTTGCTGTACCTGCAGGCCGTATTTGCCCACGATGTTGGTGTAATAACGGCGGTATTCTCCCATCCAGTCCTTCAGATCCACCTGATCGGCAAACAGATTGCCATCCAGTGCGCCAAAGGTGCCGAAGGCGTCGGCGGAAAACAGAGTCTCGGAGGTACGGTCATAGGTGACCATGACCTCGGGCCAGTGAACCATGGGCGCCAGATGGAAAGACAGCACGTGCTTGCCGGTCAGCATGGAAATGCCGTCCCGGATCTCTTGGGTGCGGTTTGCCAGCTCGGGGCCAAAGAACTGGACCATCATCCGCTTGGCAGCGGGAGTGCAGATGGCCTGACACTTGGGCCAGCGGCGCAGGATCTCACCGATGGTGGCGGCGTGGTCGGGCTCCATATGGTGGATCACCAGGAAGTTCAGCTTGCGGTCGCCCAGCAAAGATTCCACGTTGCGCAGGAAGACCTCACGGACCGACTGATCCACCGTGTCGAAAAGCACGGTCTGGCGATCCAGCAGCAGATAGCTGTTAAAGCTCATGCCTCGGGGAACGGGGTATTGCTTTTCGAATCGGTCGGCTGCCCGGTCGGAAGCGCCAACATAATAGATGTCCTCGCACACCTGACGGTAGCCGGGGGCGATGATCTCATCGTCGGTAAGCACAGGAGCTGCTGCCTGCTCCATGGCCTTGGCCTCTCCGGACAGCAGAGCATTCAGGAAATTCTCCACACGCTCGGTGCAGCTGCCGCAAAAGGCGGTGGCGCGGGTGGCTTCCCGTACGTCTGCGACGGTTTTGGCACCGGCAGCTACAGCTTCAGCCATGTCGGCATAAGTAACCCGAGCGCAGGTGCAAATGTTCTTTTTGGGATCGTATTCAAACATAGGAGTCACTCCTTTAAGTCGTTTCATATCGGATTCAATATAGCACGATTGAGAAAAAAAGTCCAGCAAATTGAATTTTATGAAAGAGTGGGTTATAATATACCAAAGCCAAGAGAAAGGGGCCGTTTTATGGTCATTTGCTTATACGGTGCATCCAGCCAGAGCATCCATCCTGCCTATTTTGACGGTGTGGAGACCTTTGGCCGCGCCATGGGTCGGCGAGGTCACGCCTTGCTGTTCGGCGGCGGGGATAAAGGCCTGATGGGCGCTGCTGCTCGGGGCGTGAAGGCAGAAAAAGGCCGCGTCATCGGTGTTGCACCCCGTTTTTTTAATGTGGATGGCGTGCTCTATCCCCATTGTGACGAGTTTTTCTACACTGACACCATGCGGGAGCGGAAACAGATT
This sequence comes from Clostridia bacterium, assembly GCA_017620505.1. GTDB lineage: Bacteria > Bacillota > Clostridia > Oscillospirales > Butyricicoccaceae > UBA4644. The sequence goes on along the minus strand of JAGAVA010000023.1, from coordinate 11,525 downwards.
CTGGAGGATAAGGCCGACGCCTTTGTGGCAGTACCCGGCGGTATCGGTACCTTTGACGAACTGTTTGAGATCCTGACCCTCAAACAGCTGGGGCGGCACAGCAAGCCCATCGCCCTGCTCAATCTGCGGGGCTATTATGACCCTCTGCTGGCATTGCTGGACAAGGCCATCGAGGAAGGGTTTATGAAGGAAGAATGCCGTGCTTTGTGGGCGGCTTTTGACAATGCTGAGGATTTGCTGGATTATCTGGAACAGTATCACGGAGAGATCGGTTTTTATAAGGAGGTAGACCATGATCAAAGCATTTAACGGAAAGGCTCCCGCCATTCGGTCATCCTGTTTTGTGGCGGAAAATGCTACGGTGATCGGTGATGTGACGCTCCATGAGAATGCCTCTGTCTGGTTTGGGGCAGTGGTTCGGGGCGATGCCGACACCATTGTTATCGGCAAGGGCTCCAACGTACAGGACTGCGCTGTGCTGCACACCGACCGGGGCTTTCAGCTGACACTGGGCGAAAAGGTCACCATCGGTCACAGTGCCGTGGTGCATGGTGCAGAGGTGGGCGACAATGTGATCGTGGGTATGCATGCCACCCTGCTCAACGGCTGCAAGATCGGCAAGAATTCCATCATCGGCGCAGGTGCGCTGGTGCGGGAAGGTCAGGTCATTCCGGAAAACTCTCTGGTAGTAGGCTGCCCGGGCAAGGTCATCCGGGAATTGACCGCCGAACAGGCGGCGGATAACACCTGGAACGCTGATCATTACATTGAACTGGCAAAAAAGTACAAGGAACTGTAAAACAAAAGCGGCTCGTTTGAGCCGCTTTTCTCGTTAATCCACGAAAACTTTTTCCACATCCTCCGACTGGAAGGCAAACAACATTCCCTGATAGAACAGCCGGAACCCCAGTTTGTCACCCGGCTGCAGGGGGGCGGGATGATCCTCAACATCCAGCACCAGGTGATCGGAGCTGGCCCCGATGACGGTAACACCCTCGGGACAGATCAGCTGCCCGGGCTCGCCCACGTCCACGCGCCCTATGTCCAAAATCACCCGGCGGCGCACACCCCGGTCGGGGGGCAGCGGCGGCTGCTCGCCGAAGCCGTTCTGGCTGCGAACGCCCCAGGGACGGGTGGGCTTGGCGTTGGATTCGATGACGGTGGCCTCCAGCGACAGCGTGTTGCTGGTGCAGCCCTCCACCTGCACGCCCCATAGATCGGGCAGATCCCGCCCGGTGAGGATGGCCTCGCCGATGCGCAGATGATTGATCTCGGCAGGCAGCTTGCCCTGCAGCAGCATGGGCAGAGCGGTGGTGCTGCCGCCCGACAAAACATCCAGCTTGCGTCCCACCGCCTGCTCTGCGGCATGGAAGGCTTTGACCAGCGTGCTCATGTTATCTTCCGAGGGGCTGACACCGTAAATATCATTGAGGGTACCGCCGATACCGGCCAGATGCAGACCGGGCAGCGCCTCGGCGGTCTTTGCCAGTTCGATCAGCGTTTCCAGAGAAGAAACGCCTTCCCGCAGGTCGCCCAGTTCATACATGAGGATGACGCCGTGGGTGTGACCTGCCGCCAGGGCAGCGTCACTGAGGGCACGCAGGGTGCGCTCTTCGGTGTTCAGACTCAGGTCACAAGCCGCCACTACCCGGGCGGCCTCCGCCGGGTCGGGCATCCGGATCAAAAGGGTTTGCGCTTCCGGAAGCTGCTGCCGCAGCGTTTCCAGCTGGGACAGCCGGGAGGAGGCCAGCTGGGCGCAGCCGCCCTCCAACAGCGTGCGGCTCACCTGCACGCTGCCGTTTGAACCCTTGACTACACCGGCCACCGAAATGCCGTGGGCCGAGCACAGGGCGCACACTGCCTGGGCGTTGCGGCGGATATTCGGGAGATTCACCAATAAACGAGGCATACACAGCCCTCCAAAGAAAATTTACAGAGAAAAATACTTGTGATGTCGACGGGCGCACAGCAGCATCACAATGGCGCCTGCCAGACACAGGCCAAAGGACAAAAACAACAGATTCCGCAGGCCGATAGCCCCAATCAGCACGGCCGACAGCAGATTGCCCACAATACCGCCGATGCCGCCGGTGTAACACAGCGACAGCAAAGACTGGGCGCGCACCTTTTCCTGTTCCCCGGCGATGGAATTGACGAACAAAACCGAGGCAAAACCGTAAATGCCGAAGCAGAACAGGGAAAAGGCCATCACCAGATATAAAACCGACAGATTGGGCGCCAGATTGAGCAGCAAAAGTTTGATGGCACTGGCGAAAAAGGACAGGGTCAGCAGTCCGCGGGCGGTAAACCGCTTGAGCAGCCGGCCCGATGCAAACATCATAGGCAGCTCTACACCGGCCTGAATGAACATGGCAAGACCCAACTGGGCCGAGGTGCCGCCCAGATTTTCCACCACGCGGATCAGATAGGTGGAACCGGCGCACTGGCCGATGCCCGAAAGGATGCAGGCGCAGAGCAGCAGAGCCAGCGTGGGATTGCGGCGGATCATGGTCAGATAGGACACCTGGGGCGCACTTTCCCGCAGTTTCCGTGGACCCGGGTCGGGCAGCAGAAACAGCGCGATCAGCGAGATACTGCACAGAACCAAAAACACCGGCAGAATAATGTTGGGGGTGTGCTTTTCCATCAGCACGCCCAGCACCCATGCCATCAGCGCATAGGTGATGGAGCCAATGCCGCGGGGCCAGCCGTAGCGGGCGGGGATACCGTTGTCCACGAACTGCATCATCAGTGCGTTGAGAATACTGTCTGCGCAGTTGTGGAAGCAGCTGTCCAGTGCATAGACCGCCATCATGAGCAGGATCGGCAGGGGCAGCAGATACATGACGGCGGCCGCCGCCAGCGAAAGCAGATATAAAGCCGTCACCATCCGTTTAAGGGGCGACTGGGGATGCCTGTCCGCCCAGGCCGACAGCAACAGCGACAGGGTGATGGTACACAGATAGACCAGCGACGAGGTGTAGCCGATCTGGGCATCGTTCAGTCCGTGATAGCTGAGAAAAACCGCCATCAGTCCCCGCAGAGTGCAGTTGGAAGCCCAGTAGGTGCCCTGGACGGCGGCATAATGGGTCTCCACCCGTTTGGGAGTCAGTGACATGAGGACGGCTCCTTTCTTCAAAAGATCGCCCTTATTATACGAGATTTTCCGTCTAAACACAAGAAAAAGCGGCTCATTTGAGCCGCTTTTGTGCTGGAAAGTGTTGTTAACGAATGGCCTTAACGGCGTCGAAGGTGTCGATCAGAGATTTCTCGGGCTTTTTGGTGGACAGGCTGACCACGATGATGACTGCCAGACCCATCAGGAAGGCGGGCAGCAGCTCGTAGATGCCCCAGACGCCGCCCATGGGCTTCACCAGGAACTTCCAGACGAAGACCATCACGCCGCCGGTGAGCATACCGGCCAGAGCACCCTGCCAGGTGGTGCGCTTCCAGAAGAGGGCGCACATCATTGCGGGGCCAAAGGAAGCGCCGAAGCCCGCCCAGGCAAAGGAAACGATGGTAAAGACCGAGCTGTTGGGATCGCGAGCCAGGAACATGGCGATCACAGAGATACCGGCCAGCGACAGGCGGGCGATGAGCATCTTCTGCTTCTGGGACAGCTGCTTGCCCAGCAGACCGCACATCAGATCGTGGCTGACGCTGGAGGAAGCAGCCAGCAGCTGAGAGTCGGCAGTAGACATGGTGGAGGCCAGAATGCCAGCCAGGATCAGACCGGCCAGCAGGGCTGCCAGAACGCTGTGCTGAGAGATCAGCTTTGCCATGGAAACGATGATGGCCTCGGCGGCGGAAGCGCTTTCAAAGCCTGCCATAGCGCCGTTCTGCACCATGCCATAGCCCACGATGCCGATGAAGATGGCGACGAACATGGAGATAACAACCCAAACGGTACCCACCCGGCGGGAGATCTTCAGCTTGCTGGCATCCTCAATAGCCATGAATCGCAGCAGGATGTGGGGCATACCAAAGTAACCCAGACCCCAGGCCATGGTGGAAATAATGGTCAGCAGACCATAGGAGGTGGTTTCGCCGGTGAGGATGTTGCCCATCTGGGTGACCTTCAGATAGCCGGCCACCTGAGAGGCGTTGGCGATGACGCTGTCCAGACCGCCGGCAGTAAAGATGCCGAACACCAGAACGGTTGCCAGAGCGATGGTCATGATGACCGACTGGATCAGGTCGGTGACAGAGGCTGCCAGGAAACCGCCCAGCAGAGTGTAGCCCACGATAACGATGGCGCTGACCACCATGCAGGTGATGTAGTTCCAGCCGAACAGGGTGGAGAACAGCTTGCCGCAGGCGGCAAAGCCGGAGGCGGTGTAGGGAACGAAGAAGACGATGATGACGACGGCTGCCAGACCCTGCAGCAGACGCTTTTTGTCACCAAAACGCAGGGAGAAAAACTCAGGCACGGTGATGGCGGAGATCTCGGCGCTGTAATAACGCAGGCGCTTGGCCACCAGCAGCCAGTTCAGATAAGTGCCCACAGCCAGACCCACAGCCGTCCAGAAGGGATCAGCCAGACCATTGAAGAAGGCCAGGCCGGGCAGACCCATCAGCAGCCAGGAGCTCATGTCGGAAGCTTCGGCGCTCATGGCCGTGGCATAGGGACCCAGCTTGCGGCCGCCCAGATAGAAATCGTCGGCACTGGTGTTGCGCTTGGTGTACCATGCACCAACGCCAACCATAAAGGCCAGATACAGAACGATGGAGATCAAAATACAGATGTTTGCCATAACAGTGTCCTCCGGGATCAAGTGATGAACGGAGTATAACACAAACAGAAGTAGACTGCAATACAGAATGAAGTCTGAACGATTTTATTATAAATTCTGAATAAAGCCTATAATTACAAGTGTTTTAAGCTGTACGATTTTTATTACGTTTTTTTAGAAAGAAAAATATTTTGAAAAGAAAAATGCCTCCGGTAAAAACCGGAGGCAAAAACCTTATTTTTCGCTGTAGCGCTGGAGGAACTGGCGGGTGCGAGCTTGCTGGGGGTTGCCCAAAACCTGTTCGGGCGGGCCCTGCTCCACGATCACGCCGCCATCCATAAAGATCACCTGCTCAGCAACGTCCCGGGCAAAGGCCATTTCGTGGGTGACGATCACCATGGTCATGTCCTCATGCGCCAGCTCCCGGATGATCTTGAGCACCTCGCCGGTGAGCTCGGGATCCAGTGCGGAGGTGGGCTCGTCAAAGAACAGGATCTGGGGATCCATGGCAAGGGCGCGGGCGATGGCCACACGCTGCTGCTGACCGCCCGACAGCTGGAAGGGATAGGCGTCGGCCTTGTCGTCCAGTCCCATCTTCTTCAACAGGGCGTGGGCCTTGGCTTCGGCTTCGGCCTTACCTCGACCCAAAACGGTGATCTGGGCGTCGGTAAGATTTTTCAGCACCGAATAGTGGGGAAACAGGTTGAAATTCTGGAACACCAGGCCAAACACCGAGCGCAGCTTTTTCAGCTGTTCTTTTCCCACATAGACCGACTTGCCGTCCTGGCTTTGAGCAGCAGGCTGATCCAGATAATACAGGCTACCGTCGGTCATCTCGGTAAGCAGCGTGGCGCATCGCAAAAGGGTGGATTTACCCGAGCCGGAAGGGCCGATGATGGCAAGCACTTGTCCGTGCTCTACCGTCAGGCTGATGTCCCGCAGCACCTGTACGTCGCCAAAGGACTTTTTCACATTCTTCATGGTCAAAACGCTCATAGGGACACCTCCTTACTGGTAATAGGACATCTTCTTCTCCACCTGATCCATGACCACGGTGACGATGAAGTTAAAGACATAATAGATCACACCGGCTGCCAAAAAGGCCCACAGACCCATGCCGCCGGGAGCAGAGTTGATCTGCTTGGCCCGGGTAAACATCTCCACCACGCCAATGACGTAGGCCAGAGAGGTATCCTTGACCAGCGTAATGACCTCGTTGGTCACAGAGGGCATGACACGCTTGACCATCTGGGGCAGAATGATCTTCATAAAGGTCTGGGTCTTGGTGTAGCCCAGCACCTCGGCGGCCTCATACTGACCTTGGGGGATGGATTCGATGCCGCCGCGGTAAATTTCCGCAAAATAGGCGGCATAATTGATGACAAAGCCGATGATCACAGCGGTGAACCGCCAGTTGGACGAAACATTGAGTCCAAACAGCAGGTTGGGACCAAAATAGACCACCATCAGCTGCAGCATCAGCGGTGTGCCGCGCATGATGGAGATATAGGCGTTGACCAGCCAGCGCAGAGGCGCGATCCGGCTCTTTTTCCCGAAATAGACCAAAAGACCCAGGGGCAGGGAGCCCAGCAGGGTCAGCGTAAAGATGGCTAATGTAGTCAAAAAACCCTGCAGCAGCAGGATCAGCATGGTTTGCACAGTCATGAAAACAAACGTCCTTTCGACAGCGATAGCGGAGACGGTGGAGCCGTCTCCGCTACCTGGGTATTAAGGGAGGAAAAGAGGGGTTCTCTTTCGGATTACTTCAGCATGCACAGGCTTTCGATCACCAGGCCGTCGTCCACGTAGTTCTGAGCGATCTTCAGCATGGTGCCGTCCTCAGCCATCTTCTTCAGCTCGGCGTTAACAGCGTCACGCAGCTCGGTGTTGCCCTTCAGGAAGCCGACGGCGTACTGCTCGGTGGAGATGGCTTCGTCCAGAATGATGTACTCGCCCTCATTGTTGGCGATCTGGTAGGCGGCAACGCCCTGGTCGGCGGCGATGGCATCCACGGTGCCCTGCTTGAGCTCCATGAAACCGGTATTGTAGTCGGCCAGCTCGATGACTTCCTTCAGAGAGGACTTGAAGGCCTCGTTGCCGTTGATGGCGTCGGCAGCAGAGGAAGCGGCCTGTGCCATGACGGTCTTGCCAGCCAAATCAGCCATGGAGGCGATACCGGAATCCTTCTTGACTACCAGCACAATGCTGTTGTCCACATAGGGGTCGGACCAGGTGTACTGATCCTCACGGCCGGTGCAGGTGAAGCCGTTCCAGATGCAGTTGATGTTGCCGGAAGACAGCTCGGAATCCTTGGAGTTCCAGTCAATGGCGGTCTCCTTGTATTCCCAGCCCAGACGCTTGCACAGCTCACGGGCCATGGCCAGGTCAAAGCCGTCGTACTTGCCGTCGGCACCGATAAAGCCGAAGGGCGGGAACTCAGCGTCAAAACCCACGATCAGGGTCTGCTTGTCAGAAGCGGAATTGCCGCAGGCGCACATGGTCAGGCACAGCATAGCGGCCAGAATCAGAGCAAAAAACTTTTTCATAAAAGGTTCCTCCGTAATGAAGTATTTCATGGTTAGTATTTTATCACTTTAGCAAATTAAAACATGTGGCGTTGTTGCCAAATTCTATCTGGAAAATTTGTGTATTTTCAGCAGGTTTTTCAGAAAATGCAAAAAAAGCTGCCGGCGGCAGCTTTTTGGGGGAAAAACGGAAATTACTTCACGTTGAGGACGATGGTAGTCTCGGGCATATCATCGGTGATCTCCAGACTATTGCCGGGGATCTCCTGATGACCGGGACGGAGGATCAGAAACTCCTGCAGGGTCTGCAGTACCTCGAAGCCCATATCATCCCGGCGGTAGTGCATGGGAATCACCGTCCTGACCTGCAGTCGGTCGGCCAGATCAGAGGCCTGCTGGCAGTCCAGGGTATAGGTGCCGCCCACAGGAATGAGCACTGCATCCAGCTTTCCCAGTTCTTCGATCTGATCGTCGTCCAGATCGTGGCCCAGATCGCCCAGATGAGCCACCCGGATGCCATTGTACTCGACGATATGAATGGTGTTCAGACCCCGAAGAGCGCCCATTTGGTCGTCGTGGAACACGTGCATTTCCTGCACGGCAAAGGGGCAGGGAATCTCGTTGAGGGGGGCGGGGATGCCTTCCTTCCAGCCATGATCGGCGTGATCGTGGCTGCACAGCACTTTGTTGGCAGACAGCTCCAACCGACCCAGGCCGGGTACATAGTCGGGTGCATAGGGGTCCAGCAGGATGCGGTAGCCTTCGGCTTCCAGGGCAAAGCAGGCGTGTCCAAGCCAGGTCAGTTTCAGCATAGATGGGCTCCTTTCGGCAGACTTGTTATTTGTTGGTTTTTTTAGTATAATACCTTTATTCTATTATAAAAGAAATAATTTACCATTGCAAGTTTTTTACAGGAGGTGCCTATGATTACACAAGCCCTTGCTCAGGCTGTTCTGGCCGCCGCGCTGGAGACCGGCGGTGACTTCTCCGAACTGTATCTGGAGGACACCGAGAGCAATAACCTTTCCATGATGGGTGGAACAGTGGAAAATGCCGCTTATTCCCGCCTCCATGGCGCCGGCGTTCGCGTCCTCAAAGGGACTCGCTACGCCTATGCTTATTCTGCCGACACTTCGGAGGCCGCGCTGCTGGCTACCGCCCGTGCCGCTGCCGCCGCCATTGCCGGCGATGAGCGGTATACCCCCAAGACCTTTGCCGTCAACGACTGCCGCAAGGCTCCCGTCATCGCTGCATCCGATGTGAACAATGCGCAGCGTGTCAACTGGCTGCGGGAAGCATCCAAAGCTGCAAAGGATCATTCTCCCGAAATTACCCAGACCATCGCTGCACTGGCTGACGTGGATCAGCGGGTGCTGATCTGCAACTCTGAGGGTGTCTTTGCTTATGACCGCCGTCCCCGGGTGCGCATTGTGGTGCAGGCCGTAGCTTCCGACGGCACTCAGGCACAGACCGGCAGACGGTCTCCCGGCCGGGGCTGTGGCTACGAGCTGTTTGACACGGTAGATCCCTCCCAGCTGGGTCAGCAGGCAGCCAGAAGCGCTGTCACCATGCTGCACGCCGTGGACTGTCCTGCCGGTGTGTTCCCCGTAGTCATCGATGGCGGCTTCGGCGGCGTTATCTTCCACGAAGCCTGTGGTCACTCTCTGGAGGCCACCTCGGTTTCCCGGGGAAACAGTGTCTTCTGCGGTAAGCTGGGTCAGCAGATCGCAGCACCCTGCGTCACCGCCATTGACGACGGCATCATGCCCGGTGAGTGGGGCACCATTGGCGTGGACGACGAGGGCACGCCCTCCCGCCGCCGTGTCCTGATCGAAAACGGCATCCTCAAAAGTTACATGGTGGACATTCTGGGCGGTCGCCGCATGGGCATGGAGCCCACCGGCTCTTCCCGCCGTCAGAATTATACCTTTGCCCCCACCTCCCGTATGACCAATACTTTCATCGCTCCCGGCAAGGATGATGCCGAAGAGATGATCCGCACCATGGGCGACGGTCTGTTTGCGGCCTCCATGGGCGGTGGTTCGGTCAATCCCCTCACCGGTGAGTTCAACTTCGCCGTAGATGAGGGCTATTGGGTGAAGGACGGCAAGATCTTCTGTCCCGTCCGCGGCGCTACCCTCATCGGAAAGGGCCATGAGGTGCTCCACAACATCGACCGGGTTGGCCCCGAAATGTGGATGGCACCCGGTATGTGCGGCTCTGCCTCGGGCAGCGTGCCTACCAACGTGGGTCAGCCCCGCATCCGTGTTTCTTCCATCATCGTTGGCGGCAAGGGAGGTGCCTTATGACTTATGAATCCTATCGTGACGCGCTGCTTGCCGTCGCGCTGGAAAAGGGCTGCGAGGCAGCCGAAGTATATGCCCGGGAGGCGCAGGAATTTTCGGTAGAGGTCATGGAGCAGCAGATCGACAGCTATTCGGTCAGCCGCAGCATGGGTCTGTCTGTACGGGTCAGTCTGGAGGGCAAGAACGGCTATGCCTACACCGAGCTGTTTGAAGATCCCGAAGGCCTGGTGGAAAAGGCCATGGACAACGCCCGTGCCTCTGAGACCGAAGATGTGCATCCCATGCAGGGCGCTGCCGACTATCCCACCGTCGCTCTGCCGGAAAATCCTCTGGAAGGCCTCTCTGATGCGGAGCGCATTGACCTTGCCATGAAGCTGGAAAAGCTGGCACTGGCTGCCGATCCCCGCTGCGTCAGAGTGGCCGACAACCAGGTGGCTTTTGTGAAGGGCAAGACCCACATCGCCAACACCCTTGGCCTGAACGCCAGCCGGGATGCCTCCATCGCCCTGTGCTACACCGTGCCGGTGCTGCAGGAGGGCGAGCAGATGCAGGACGGTCTGTCCTTCCGCTGCGGTGCTCAGGTCTTTGATCTGGAAGGCTGCGCCAAAGAGGCTGCTCAGGATGCTGCCCGCAAGTTCGGCGCTTCCACTATCCCCTCGGGCAAGTATCCGGTGGTACTGGAAAAGCACGCCGCCTCCGATCTGCTGCGGGGCTTTATCTCCCTGTTTTCCGGCGAGGCCGCCCAGAAGGGTCTGTCTCTGCTGGGAGACAAGGTGGGGCAGTCCATTGCCGCCGATTGCGTAAATATGGTGGACGATCCCCTGTTTGCGGCCAATCCTCGCCCCTTTGACGACGAGGGCGTGCCCTCCGTCCGCACCGAAGTGGTGGAAAAGGGCGTGCTCAAGACCCTGCTGCACAATCTGAAAACCGCAGCCAAGGCCGGCTGTGCCTCCACTTCCAACGGTGGTCGCGGCTCTGCCGCCTCTCCCGTGGGCGTAGCACCCTCCAACTTTATGATCGTCCCCGGCGAAAAGGCTTATGACCAGCTGCTGGAAGATCTGGGCGACGGCCTCATCATTCGGGATGTTTCCGGCCTGCACGCCGGTCTGGATCCCATTTCCGGCGATTTTTCCCTGCTGGCAGGCGGTTGGCTTCGCAAGGAGGGAAAGCTGCAGCCTGTGGAGCAGATCACCGTTGCGGGCAACTTCTTCACCCTGCTGAAAGAGGTGGAGGAAGTGGGCTCCGATCTGTGGCTGGGCATCCCCCAGGGCAGCGTGGTAGCATCTCCTTCGCTGAAGATCCGCGGCCTGATGGTTTCGGGCAGTTAATAACGACAAAAAGGCATTTTCATTGAAAAAGACCGATAAGCTTCCGGCTTATCGGTCTTTTTTTAGGCTGAATTTGTCTGCAACCGTAAAATCAATCAAGTTTTTGGTATGCTTTTGAAATTTCTTTCGGGTGCATGACCTTCTTGCTGACCATCATACCGATATCACGGTGCTTGCTTTGGTCACTGATAGTAAGACGGATAGAAAAAGCCATTATCCGAACCGCAATTGCACTTCTTTTTGATGCAGTGCGTATCAAGCGGTCGTTAAATCAGGGCTGCGACTCCAGCGCATTACGGGCGGGGATGTAGGTTCCCGTCTTTAAGAAGAAGACCTTCACTTCGTCGCCGGTGAGAACAGCGGTGGGATTCTGTTCGGTCAAACAGACGGCTTTGGTCATCTTGCCGTTTTGATAGCCCGCCGCTATAACGATAATGCCGCTTTCGGCCTTTTCCAGCGTTACATCGTAGGAATTGCCGCTCCGAACGACAGAGACGGGCTCCTTCCAGGTGACGGTGAATTCACCGCTGATGGCGCGAGGATCGTCACCCACATAGGCCACAAGGCGGAAGGTGTAGCTTTCGGTATCGTGCCATTCAAAGTCGTAGTCATCCAACTCATTTGCGGGATACT